>JAFMJW010000044.1 GCA_017853315.1 Alphaproteobacteria bacterium | reverse complement strand
CCGCGACCTTCAACTACACGCCGGTCGCGCTCGCGGTGGTCGTCGGCTTCGCCTGGGCGTGGTGGATCGTGTCCGCGCGGTACTGGTTCCGCGGCCCGCGGGTGCACGGCTCGGCCGAGGAGATCGCGGCGATCGAGCGAGAGCTCGAGTCGCTCGGCGGCTGAGCCCGCCCGGGCCGGACTCCGCTCCGTCGAGCCCGGGTCCGCCGCGCCGGGGGTGCCGGGCGCGTTCCCGCCCGCGCCGTCTCGGCACGGGCGGGAACGCGCACCTCAGGGGATCGGCGGGCAGGGCAGGGTCGGAGCGTTCGGCAGGCCGACGAACTTCGAGGTCGTGTCGGTCTTGTCGGTGGACGCGGTGGCTCCCGAGGGCTTCGCCGGGACGCGCGCACACACCTCGAAGCCGAGTCCCGACGACAGCCGGATCACGACGTCGCCGCCCGGTGCGCTCGCGAGCGAGAGCAGGGACGAACCCGCCCCGGTGAGCGACAGCACGCCGTCGCGCCAGTCGATCGACTTGATCGGGCCCGATGCACGCTTGGGATCGGAGTAGCGGTACGAAGGCGTCGCGCCCGGCGTGCGCGTCCACAGCGCCGCCGGGAGCGGGATCGTGGCGCTCGTCGAGCCGTCGGCCCGGTAGATGCGGAGCGTCGCCCCGCCGCCGGAGTCGCCATCCGCGGTCGGGTCGCCGGTGCCGAGCGCCGCGGGCACGACCACGCCGCTCGACTCGCCGTGGTGGCTGGCCGACTTGAAGGTGATCTTGCGCTTCGACGGGTCGATCGGCGCCTTGTCGTCGTCCGACATCACGAGCTTCGTGCCGCGGATCGAGGTCGGGGCCGAAGCCGGGACGCTCGCCGCGTTCGCCGGGTCCGACCCGCGTTCCACCTCGACGCCGTCGGGCCAGCCGTCCCCGTCGCGGTCGCCGCCCATGCGTCGGCCCGATCCCGGGGGCGCGCAGGTGAAGGTCACCTCGCCGCCCGGGGTGGCCGAGAGCGTGCGCAGCTCCGCGAGCTGCAGGACGCCGCCCTCGTCGCGGTCGAGCTTGAAGCGGCCGTCGGCGAGGCGGCGTCCGGTGCGCTCGGCGCCGCCGATCACCGCGCGCACGACGAGATCGCACTCGCCCGCGGCGGCACGCTGCACGAGCAGGTCGACGCGCTCGTCGACCGTCGCGTCCGCGGCCGCGGTCCGCGTGACCTGCTGGCCCACGATCGGGGCCAGGTCCGTGTCGAAGGCGAGCACGAAGGACTCGAGGTTCTGCTTGGTCTCGACGGGCAGCGGGATGAAGGCGCCCGCGGGCGACGAGGCCGGCATGCGGAACACGCTCGCCGACAGGAACCGGAACAGGGTGTCGATGCTGCCGTCGTGCGAGAAGCCGAAGCCGCGGACCTGCTGCCCCTTGCTGCCGTTGTTGCCGGAGTCGATGCCGGTCAGTCGCGCCATGCCGAACATCCCGACCTTCGTGTAGGCGTTGCGCATGTGCGGGATCTTGAACATCTGCGTGAGCGCCTCGAAGCTCGTGTCGCCGTCGGTGCCGAAGAAGCCCTTCGAGGGGTCGAGCGTGTGGCAGCCGTTGCAGGTGCGCACGACGTCGGTCGTGACGTTCATGTAGACGTCGCGCCCGGCCGCCTGCTGCGGCGTCAGGATGTTGTCGAGCGCCCGGATCGGGTTCGGCGGGTACTTGATCGTCAGCACGAAGTCGGCGAACGCCGACATCTGCTCCGGGGTGAGCTCGCTCTCGCGGCCGAGGAGGCCGACGAAGGCCGGGTTGAACTTCTCGAAGGCCGTCTTCTCGTCGAGCGGGTCGCCGCCCGGGTCGTTGCCGGCCGTGCGGTCGCCGCGCCAGTGCATCGGGCCCTGTCCCGCCATGCCGCGCAGGCTCTGCGTCGTCATCGGGCCCTTCATCGGGTGGAAGTCGGGATCCTGGTTCAGGTTGAACTCGACCGGGTTCGGGTTGTTCAGGAAGTTTCCGTCGGGGTCGCCCAGGTCCCAGGCGAGGTCGTCGAGGTCGCCGAAGACGTGGCAGGAGGAGCACGATGCCTCGCCGTTGCTGGAGGTGAGGCGCGCGTCGTAGAGGAAGCGCCGCCCTTCCACGATCTTCGCGGGCTCCGGGTTGAAGATCGGCAGGTGGGCGATCTCGGTGGCCGACGTCGTGTCGACGACCGAGATCGCGTTGTCGAAGCGCGTCAGCACGTAGAGGCGACCGCGTGCGTCGTCGAGGACGAGCCCGCTCGGTCCGCCGCCGCTCAGCTCGACGTGGTTCGAGGCCGACGGGACGAAGGTGTCGGCCTCGAGCGCCGCGCTGTCGAACCAGCCCACCTTCGACGAGCCGAAGGCCGCGATCCAGGTGCGGGAGCCGTCGGCCGAGACGACGACCCCGGTCGGCGTCGCGAGGCTCTTCTCCGCGGTGCCCGGCGGGCTCGGCACCTGCGCGTAGTCGACGTGCTTGTTCAGCTCGCGCGGCAGGACGTTCGCCCCGTCGATCACCGTCACGCGCGATCGGTGGAGGCGGCTCCGCACGGTCGAGCTGCCGAAGAACTCTCCCGTTCCCTCGAAGCGTACCTCGTTCCCGGCCTCGGTGTTGGTGACGTAGAGCTTGCCGCTGGCCGGGTTCACGACCATGCCGAACAGGATCGTGCCGACGCCCGACCAGCGCCGGTTCTGGACGGGCGGGTTCGCGGTCGCGTCGATTCGGAAGACGTCGTAGTCGGGCAGCGTGAAGCGGACCGCGGGCGACCAGTCGCGCGCGAGCTGGTCCTTCCACTTCGAGTCGGCGGGATCGAACTTCACGATGAGCCCGGTCTCGGGGCCCGCAATGCCCTGCCAGTTCGCGTTCGGCGCGGGCAGCCCGCCCGGCATGGTCGAGCCGAACACCGTGCAGGGCGCGGCCGAGGCGCCGCCGTTGCAGACCAGCCCCTCGGAGAGCGTCGTCGTCCGGTTGCCGGAATGGAAGACCGCCGCGAAGACCTGCGTGCCGTCGGGCGAGACGGCGAGAGCGCGAGGCGTGTCGCCGAAGTGCGAGAGGATGGTGAGCGGCGTCCCGCCGAGGGCCGCGCCGAGGTTCGCCGTGTCGAACACCCAGACGTCGGCGCGGCCGACGCCCTCGGTCGTGAACTGCGGGTCCCCCGGGCGGTTCTGCCCGCGGTGCGCGGCGGTCACGAAGGCACGGCTGCGGTCGGGGCCGGCGAAGACGACGTCGCGCGGCTCGTCGCCGACCAGCAGCGTGCGTACGACGCGCGGCGGGCTCGACGAGAGGTCGACGATGCTCACGCTGTCCGAGAGCAGGTTCACGACCCATGCCTCGGCATCCGTGCGCACGGCGACCGCGACCGGCTCGAGCCCGACCGAGACGGACGCCTCGTGGGTCGGGTTGCCGGCGTCGTCGAGCGAGAAGACCTCGAGCTTGCCGTCGGGCGTGTTCACCGCGAGCAGGCGGTCGCGCGAGGGGGTGAGCGCGACCGGCCTCACCTGGCCCGACTCGAAGTTCGTGTACTCCTCGGCCGCGCGTGCGGCGGAAGTCGAGGCGAGCAGCAGCGCGAGGGCGGCTGCGATTCGGACGACGTTGGGGAGGGGGTGTCTCATCGACGGTTCTCCTGAGCCCGGAGGGTGGTCGCCGGAACGTGGCAGGGCCGGCGGGCTCCCCGGGCAACAGGCCCGACTATGCCGGAGGACTCGGCCTCGGGCCATCGGGGTTCTCCTGGGGGGCAGGGCCCGGCCGGGGTCAATTCCCGACGACGACCCGGCGGGCGCCGCGGGCCTCGAGCCAGTCCCGCGCCCGATCGGCCAGGTCGCCGAGCAGGACGACCGCCCCCTCCTCGACGGTCGCGCCGCAGCCGAGCGCCTTCTTCAGGGCGCGGGCGATCTCGGGGAGGTCCGTCGCCGGCAGCCCGTCGAGCACGGTCACGGTCTTGCCGCCGCGGCCCTTGCGCTCGCGCCGCAGGACGAGCTTGCCCGCACGCGAAAGGTCGGGGAGGTCGGCGCGGGCGGCGCTCGCGGCGTCCCGGGGTCCGCGCGGCGTCTCGCCCGCACGAGCGGCCTCCGTCCCGGCGTCGCCATCGCCCGCAGGCTCGCGCACGGCGATCCCGGCCTTCGCGAGCAGGTTGCCCAGGGAGCCCTTGCCGGCCATCGCGCCGCAACAAAGCCCGGCCGCGACGGCGAATCAAACGCGTGCGCGCAGCGCCCCTCGACTCGTCCGCGCCGCGTCTTGCGCGCGGGGCACGGGCGGTGACAGGAGGGCGACGGGCGACCTCGCCCCACCTCCAAGGAGAGCCTCCGCATGAACCGGTCCGTCGTCCTCCTCGCCGCCGCGATCCTCCTCCTGCGCGCACTCCCGACGCGTGCCGACGAGAAGGTGAAGCCGCTCGACGTGAAGCCGGGGCTCTGGGAGACGACGGTCACGATCACGTTGAAGGGCCGCCCCCCGGGCATGGACGAGGCGCTCGCGAAGATGTCGCCTGGAGAGCGTGCGCAGGTTGAAGCGAATCTTCCCAAGGGCCCGCAGAAGATGGTCTCGAAGTCCTGCATCACGAAGGAGGAGCTCGAGAAGCCCTTCGGCTTCGATGGCGAGGAGGAGAACTGCCGCCGCACGCTCGTCCGCGCGACCTCGAACGAGCAGGAGTTCAAGGTCGAATGCGGCGAGGGGGGCGCGACCCACGTCTCGAACGCGCACGTGGTCGCGGTCGACCCCGAGCACGTGAAGATGACGGCGACCGCCGTGAGTTCGAAGGGCGCCGACCGGATGGACGTGTCGACGACCGCCGACGCGAAGTGGCTCGGCGACGACTGCAAGGGCGAGGACTGATCGGCCCGTCGCCCGGGGGACGCGCCCGGCGGCTCGCGCCGGGCTCCGCCTCCCCGAAGCCCGCTCAGCCGGCCCGGCCGGCTTCCGTCGCCGCCTTCACCTCCACCAGTCGACCCGTCTTCACGTCGTACACGTAGCCGTAGACCGGGACGTTGCGCGGCACGAGCGGGTGGGAGCGGATGCGGGCGACGTCCTGCAGGACGCTCTCCTCCTGGTGGCGGATGGTGTGCCACTTCACGAACTGCCCCGCGTGGCTCCCGCCGCCGCGGTGCGGATTCGACCAGGCCTTGCCGTCGAAGGCGGCCGTCGCGAGGCTCTCCGCGAGCAGGTCCCCCATGATCTCGTCGGTGAAGAGCTCCATGCCGCAGTTCGTGTGATGGATGACGAACCACTCCTGCGTGCCGAGGAGCTTGTGCGAGATCACGAGCGAGCGGATCGCGTCGTCCGAGGCGCGCGCGCCCGCGTTGCGGATCACGTGCGCGTCGCCCTCGGCGAGCCCGGCGTACTTGGCGGGATCGAGGCGCGCATCCATGCACGTCAGGATGGCGAAGCGACGCGCGGGCGGCAGGGCCAGTTCGCCCTTCGCTCCGAAGGAGGCGGCATACTTCGCGTTCGCGGCGAGAACCTCGTCGACGATCTTGCTCATGGGATCTCCTCGGGTGCGCGCCGTGGTCGCGGACGCGCGGGCTGCCGCTCCGCACGGAGCGGGGGAGTCGCGGCTTAGCCCGGGTCGTCGTCCGGACTCAAGCGCCCGCTTTCCACGGAGGGAGATCGAGTCGGGCGCGTGAGCGGGAGGCCCGCGCTCACCTCCCGGTCCAACGGATCCGGTAGATCGCGCCGGCCTGGTCGTCGCTCACGAGCAGGTCGCCCTCGGGCGTGACGAGCACGTCGACCGGGCGTCCCCAGCGCGAGCCGTCGGGGCGCTGCCAGCCCTCGGCGAAGATCTCGTAGCCCTCCGCGGCGCGGCCGTCGGCGGAGATCGGGACGCGCATGACGCGCGCGCCGAGCGGCACGGTGCGGTTCCAGCTGCCGTGCTCCGCGACGAAGACGTCGCCGCGGTACGCTTCCGGGAACGAATCGCCCGTGTAGAAGCGCATGCCGAGCGGTGCCACGTGGGCATCGAGCTCGCGTGCGGGCAGGACGTAGTTGCCGGGGCCGGCGGCACCGAGATCCGGGTCGACCACGTTCGATCCGTGCAGCCAGGGGAAGCCGAAATGCGGCACCGAGGTGCTGCCCGAGGGGATGCGGTTCAGCTCGTCGGGCGGCACGGTGTCCGCGATCAGGTCGCGGCCGTTGTCGGTGAGCCACAGTTCCCCGGTCGAAGGGCTCCAGTCGAAGCCCACGGTGTTTCGGATGCCGCGCGCGACGACCTCGCGTCCCGAACCGTCGGGGCGCATCCGAAGCAGCGCCGCGTAGGGATCCTCGACCGGGCAGGCGTTGCAGGGCGCGCCGACCGGCACGTAGGCGAGTCCGTCGGGACCGAAGCGGACGAGCTTCCAGGTGTGGGTGACGCCGTCGGGCAGGTCGTCCACGACCAGCGTGCGTGGCGCGTTCTCGAACAGGTGGTCCTCGACGTCGTCGATCCGCCAGAGCTCGGTCACGCCGGTGAACCAGAGGTCGCCGTCGTGCACGTCGACGCCGACCGGGAGCTTCGGCCCCTGCGCGAGCACGACCTTCCGCTCGGCGCGGCCGTCCGCGTCCTCGTCGCGCAGCGCCCAGATCTTCCCGTCCTGGTCGAAGGTGCCGACGAAGAGGGTCCCGCGCGGGCCGAGCGCCATCGCGCGGGCGCGCGGCACCGGGTGCGCGAAGACGGTGATCTCGAAGCCGGGCGGGAGGCGGACCTCGGAGAGCGGCAACCCGCTCGGGTCGGGGCTGCGCGACGGCGCGGGCGTCGGGGAGGAGACGGGCGTGCGCGTCGGCATCGGCCCGGCGTTGCCGTCGGAGTCTCCGCCGCAGCCGAGCGTGCAGGCGAGGGCGACGGCGGCGAGGGCCGCGAGGGGGGGCGCGCTTCGAGACTTCGACGGGCCGAGTGCGGGAGTCGCGGGATTCATCCCGCGAAAATGGCACGGGTCGGCGGGGGTGGCGAGGGTGGTTCGACCGAAAAAGCACCAGGGAGAGAGCCGCCATCGCGACGCCCTCCCCGCTCGGGAACCCGGGGGCTCAGTTGCCGGGGGCGCAGGGAGTCGACGAATCGATGGTCGTCTTCCGCAGGAGTTGGTGGCCGTCACCGGCGACGAGTCAGGGCCAGATCCGGATGCCCTCGCGCTCGATGCGGGCGAGCAGTCGAGGGTCGGTCTGCTCGTCGCGTCGAACGAGGTCGAGCCCGAGGATGATCGGGGCTTCCTCGATCGCCTCGACGAGGTCGTTCCACTCGCCGGTCGTCGCGCCCGGCGCCCACACCGCGAGGTCGACGTCGGAGGCGGGGCGCGCGCCCCCGGCCGCGCGCGATCCGAAGACGCGCACTTCCCGCACGAACGGGAAGCGCTCGAAGGTCCGGCGAAGCGTCTCGAGGTCGCGTTCGCGGAGGTCGAGGGTCGGCACGATCGTCAATCCCACCGAAGTCCGGCGATCGTGGCAGCCATCCGCGCGATCGCATCGGCATAGGCTCTCACCACGTGATCGTGGATCCTCGTCGCGAGCGCCTGGTCGTAGGCATGCGAGGTGAGGTTGCGATCTTCGAGCATGCGGAGCCAGACGTCGGCTTCGTCGGCGTCCCTCATCGGGCCCTGCTCGAAGGCGCACTTGAGCGTCGCGCGGGGGCTGGCACAGGAATGCCCCTGGTGTTCGAGCCAGAGGTTCAGGGTCTTCCAGACGGCCTCGAAGGTGAACTCGAAACGCTGGATCGTGGCGTCGCGGACGATGTCCCCTGCGGGTTGCGAAACGGCCTCGGCAAGCCTGGCCGCGCTCGCACGCACGTCCGCTTGACGCTCCAGGAAGCGTTCCCTGCTCACGGATCGCGAGCCTGGCACCTGGACGGGGGGCGAATCACCAGCGCGAGTCCGGGCTGGCGCGCGATCGGGGCGAGGGGGCGGGCTTCCAGCCGGGGCGCGGGCTGGTACTCTTTCCCCCGTGCACGAACCCAGGGCGCTGCTGTTCACCGGGATCCACGGGCGAGTCATCCGCGTGAGCGAGGTGGTCGGCCCGGACGAGCGCCGCGACGTCTACCTGAACCCCGACTGGATCCTGCGGGCCTCGCCCGAGGGGCCGGGTCGCACGCGGATCGAACTCCTCGCGAGCGCCCCGATCGTCGCCGAGGTCGAGATCGCCGAGTTCCTCGCCGCGTGGTCGGGCTGAGAGAACGTTGCCGATGTCCGCGTCGTCCCTCCCGCCGATCCCCGTCGACCGCTCGTGGATCGGCGCGCCCGCGGGCACGATCGGCAACCCGACCGTGTGGCTGCTCGTGCTCGCCTACGCGGCGCTCGGGCTCGGCACCTGGGGACATCTCGCGGGCGGCTGGCCCGCGTGGCTCGTCGTCGCGGTGAACGCGACCGCGATCTACGTCGGCTTCACGCCGATGCACGAGGCGGTGCACGGGGTGGCCCACGAGCGGCGCCGGGTGAACGGCCTCGTCGGGCGCATGGGCGCGCTTCCGCTCACGATCTCGCTGCCGCTCTTCCGCGGCGTGCACCTGGCGCACCATGCGCACACGAACGATCCCGCGAAGGATCCCGACCACGTCGTGTCGATGCGCCCGCGGTGGCTGCTGCCGCTGTGGTGCCTCGGGATCCTCGTCAGCTACCACGCGGCCTTCTACCGGCGCCGGCTCTGGCGCACGCCGGGCCAGCTCGCGGAGGCGCTGCTCGTCGACGGAGCGCTCGCCGCGACGATCGCGGGCTCCGTCGCCGGCGGCTGGTTCGACACCTTCTTCGTCGTCTGGCTCGGGCCCTCGATGGCGGCGCTCGTCTTCCTCGCCTTCGCCTTCGACTTCGTGCCGCACTACCCGTACGACAGCCGCGCCCGGTACCACGACACGCGCATCTACCCGGGCTCGACGTCGAACGCGCTCCTGCTCGGGCAGAACTACCATCTCGTCCACCACCTCTGGACGACGATCCCGTGGTTCCGCTACCGCCGCGTGTTCGGCGAGATCGAGCCCGAACTCCTGCGCCGCGGGTGCCGGGTGGGTTGGAAGGTCGGGCCGCTGCCCGACGACGTGCCGGGATTCGCCCCTCCCTGACGCTGCCGGCCGCCGCGTGGGCACGCCTCGGGCGTGTGGACGCGACGACCGGCGGGCCCCGCCCGGGAAGTCCCGGGCGCTCAGGCCACGCTTCGATCGCGTGTGCTCCGTCGCCGTCGCCGGGACTCCGGCCGTCGCCTCACCCGAGGGGCGACGATGCCGGAGTGGTGGGCTTCCACCCGGTGGACTCGCACGGGATCGCGGCGGCGAGGACGGTCGCGGGGCATCGCGAGCAGCCGTTGCCGCAGCGAGTCCGACTCGAGGCCGAGCGCGTCGCAGATGCTGCCGAAGGCGAAGAGGCCCGACCGATCGTCGGAGAGGACCCAGGCGAGCGCGTCGCGCCCGAGTCGCCGCGCCGTCACCTGCGTGGCTCGCCCGAGGGCGAGGCAGGCGAGCGCGTCCGCCAGGATCGCGACCATGAGGCCGCGGACTCCGCGATGCGGATCCGCCTCTGCGCCTCGCGCCGCGTGCTGCACCGGCAGCAGTGTCGGGTCGATCCATTCGCCGGCAGCGGGAGGAATCGGCGGACGGGTCTTCATGTTTCTCCTCCGTGGGGGGTGCCGGGGCTCGCCGGTCGCCGCACGCATCAGCGATTCAGGCGCTCCACGGCCCGCAGGCCGACGAACGCGGTGACGTCCGAGAGCGCTGCGCCGGAAGCAGAGGTCGTTTCGGCGAGCCGGGCGACGATCCGCTGGAAGATCGCCGAGACGTAGGCGCTCGATGCCCGTACGTTGGTCGAGAAGGTCTGGTAGGCGGTGTCGCCCACCGTGCCGGTCCGAGCGTCGCGCTCGGCGGCCTGCACCCGTGCCACGAAGGAAGCGGCGTCGAGGTCGGCGTCGCCCGGGTTCGAGTACCCGGTGCACGAGCGCCGCGCGTCGGTCTCCGCGAGACACGGCAGGTTCGACTCGGCGAAGCCGTCGATCGTGCCGATCCCGCCGATGATCGCGACGCGGCCGCGCGCCGCAGGGTCGATCCACGACGACGTCGCGTTCGCACGCCAAACGCCGACTCGCTGCGTCGCGTCGTCTTCGGGGGCCGCGAAGTGACAGTAGGTGGGGAAGGAGGGCGAGCACGAACCCGGGTCGATCCAGTGGGCGTTCGCGGGATCGAGCGACCCCTGGCAGTAGGTCACGACCCCGGCCACGCCGCGCAGCCCCGCGCGCCGCGCGGCTTCCAGCCAGCCACCGGTCGCGTCCGCCGGCGTCTCGTTGCAGACGCCGGAGGCGACCGCGGTGCGCGCGCCGGCGCGGCGCAACTGCGACAGGTACCCGCGGAGCAGCGACTCCACGTCGTCCGCCGACATGGTCTCGTTCACGTCCGCGTGCAGCCCGACCTCCTGGCAGTCGGCGCGGATCGCGGCGACGACCTCGGCGAGCGTCCGGGAGAGCTCGATCCCGGTACGGCCGTCGGTGCCGTACCCGTCCCCGTCGGGATCGTCCGCGTAGTCGTCGAGCAGGTCGCGGCCGAGGCCGAAGGTGACGGTCACGCCGGCGTCGCGCGCTGCCGCCGACAGTTCGAGCACGTAGTCGGTCTCCTCTTCGGAGCCGAGCAGCGAGTTCTCGACGTGGAACTCGATCGCGATGCCGAGGCGGCTGCCCATCGCGGCCTTCGTCGGTGCGGATGGGCAGGACGAGGCTGCCGCGGCCGGGCGCGCGAGGAGCGCGCCAAGCACTGCGACGACCAGGGAAGGGGTCCCGTGCCTTCGCAGCGGGCTCCGGGTGCGAGAACCAGCGATGCCGATCGTCTTCACGGCGAGCCTCCCTTCAGGTTCCGGCGGGTGCGGGATCAGCTCTCGTAGCCCGAGAGGAACTGCACGGGATCGGAGACCGGGGTGGTCACCGGGTTGGCGAGCGGCTTGGTGGGGTCCATGCCGAGCGGGACCGTGTTGAACTGGTCGATCCGACAGTCGCCGTCCGAGTCCGTCGCCCAGGGCCCGCGGCTGAAGACGAAGAAGTTGCCGGCGCTCACGGTGCCGACCGCAGTGTCGATGTCCGCGACCGCACCGGCCCTGACCCCGGCCGGGGTGGTGATGGTGCGCAGCACGCCCCGGGCGTCGCCGGCGCAGTTGGTGGCGAAATTGCCGATTGCGACCAGGTCGGCCGTCGTCCCGCCGATCGGCAGCCAGTAGACCTCGTAGAGATTGAACGACCAGGCGCCCCGGACGTTCACGGCGACCTGGCCGCCCGAGGCGATCGAGACCGTGCTCCCGAGCGTGATCGGGTCTCCGCCACAGGTGCCCGCGGTCGCCCATGGCGTCGAGGAGCAGCGCACGAGCTGGTCTGCCATCCGGGGCAGGGCGAAGGCCGGGGTTGCCGTCAGAACCCCCGCGACGACGGCGTGGGCAACGATGCGACGAGTGCGAGCGAAGTGGTCCATTTCCAGGTCTCCTTTTCGAGGCGGCCCCCGACATGAGGGCAACGCGCTGTTGCAGGAAGCCCTTTGCAATGGCCGGGCCAAGTCGCCGCACATTCGAGAAATGGTTGAAAAGAATGGAGATTTCTGGGATAGGCGACCTCGATGCGGCGAAACGAAAAGTTGCGTGAGCCCGCTCGGGGGGGCAAGCGAAACGAAACGTTTCGCCCCGGCCGGAGCCGGGCGAGGCTGGTGGCCTGTCTCGTGACCGGCCTGGCTTCGGTCATGGCCGTGGTCGCCGCGCACGACGCCTGGTCGACCATCGGGAAGCCCTGGCTCGGGGTCGGCCTGCTGCCCCAGGGACTCGTCCTGCCGGTCTCGACCCGGGACCATGTCGCCGCGGTCGGGTTCCAGGACCGGATCGTGTCCGTCGATGCTCGGCCGGTTTCGGGTGCCCGGGAGATCGAGGAACGGCTCGCGGCGATGCGACCCGGGGCGCCCCTGACGCTCGGCGTCGAAAGACCCTCGGGCGTGATCGAAAGCGTCTCGGCCTGGGTCCACACCTTCGACCCGGCCGACTACTGGCAGATCTTCGGGCCGCTCCTCGTCGGGGGAGTGCTGGGCCTCGTGCTCGGACTCGTGCCCCTGCTCTCGAGACCGGAGTCGCCGATCGCCCGGGCATGGTTCGCGTTCAACTTCGGCGTCGCGTGCAACTTCGGGATCCTGTCGCTCGACTGGGCACTCGTCCACCGCTTCGCGCCGTGGGGAGTCCTGTTCGGTGCGCTCGGCGCGGGTGGGCTGCTGCACCTGGGCATGGCGCTGCCGCGACCGCTGCCGATCCATGCCCGCTGGCCCCGCGCGACGGTGGCAGCCGCCTACGCGATCGGGGCGATCGCGTTCGTCGGATGGTTCGCCGCGTCGTTCGTGTCGGTGGCCGCCGTTCGCAAGGCGGACTTCCTCGAGGGGGCGGCGATGACCGCCGGCGCGCTCCTGCTGTTCGCGAACACCGTCCGGGTCGCGTTCGGCGACGGCACCGCCCTCGCGCGGAGGCAGGCGAGGCTGCTGCTCTTCTGCCTGCTCATGCTCGTGCCGGGCTGGGTGCTGCTCCTCGCCTCGCTCGCCTGGTCCGCGCAACTCCACCTGCCGCCGATCCTCCACCTGCTGCCGCTCTGGGCCTGCGGCCTCGCGATCGCCTGGGGGATGGTGCGCGAGAACCTCTTCGAACTCGACGCTGTCGCGCGTCGCGCCGTCACCTGGGCGCTCATGCTGCTCGGCAGCATGCTCCTGGGCGGAGGCACGGCCCTCGCGTTGCGCGCCTTCGTGGCGCCCGGGTCGGCATGGATGGCGGGCGGAGCCGTCGCGCTCCTGCTCGCGCTCGCGACCGGACTACCTGCGCTGCGCGAGCCGATCGAGGGCGCGATCGCGCAACGGCTCTTCCCGGGCCACGAACGCGCGCGCCGCGCCGTGCACGGCGCGAGCCGAGAGCTCGCGCGCCTGCGCGAGCCGTCTGAACTCGCCTCGATCGTCCGCGAGACCGTCGCGGCCGCCGTCGGCGGCGCCCCGGCCCGGCTGTTCGCCGGCGAACCCGACGGCCCGCTGGCCGAGATCGCGCCGTCCGGCCCGGCTCCGCCCGGGACGGCGGAGGCGGCTCGTGAGACGTCCGGCCCGGTCGTGCCGACCTCGGCCCTCCACGCATTCGCCCGCAGCGGCGGCACGCTCGCGCTCGACCTCGATCGCGACGCCGCGCGCGGGCTCGCCTCGGAGATGGAGGCACGCGGCGCCCGCGTCGCGGTGGCGCTGCCGCCGGGGTCCGGCGCGACCGGGCTCCTGCTCGTCGGCCGCCGCGCGGACGAGCGCCTCTACACGAGCGACGACGCGATCCTGCTCGAGACGCTCGCGGGCCAGCTCGCGGTCGCGCTCGAGAACGCGCGCGCCTGGACCGTCGTGCGATCGCTCGAGCGCAAGCTCGCCGAGGAGAACCACTACCTGCGCCAGGAACTCGCCGCCGAGCAGTCCGAGGGCGAGATCGTGGGCCGCAGCGCCGCGATCCGCGCCGTGCTCGCGCAGATCGAGCGGGTCGCGCCGACCGACGCGACGGTGCTCGTGATCGGCGAGACCGGCACCGGCAAGGAACTCGTGGTCCGGTCGCTGCACGAGCGCAGTCCGCGCCGCGCCGGCATCCTGGTGAAGGTCGCGTGCGCGGCGCTGCCGGAGGCGCTGCTCGAGAGCGAACTCTTCGGGCATGAGCGCGGCGCCTTCACGGGCGCGACCGCGGCCAAGCCGGGCCGGCTCGAGATCGCCGACGGCGGCACGCTCTTCCTCGACGACGTCGACACGCTCTCCCTGCCGGTACAGGCGAAGCTCCTGCGCGCGATCGAGGTCGGCGAGACGCAGCGACTCGGCAGCAACACGGTGCGCAAGGTCTCGGCGCGGGTGATCGCCGCGACCAATCGCGACCTGCTCGCCGAGGTGCGGGCCGGGCGCTTCCGCGAGGACCTCTACTACCGGCTGCACGTCGTGCCGATCCACCTGCCGCCGCTCCGCGAGCGCCGCGAGGACGTCCCGCTGCTGGTCGAGCACCTCGTCGCGCGAGAGGGGCCGCGTTTCGGGCGCGAGGTGCGCGAGGTCTCGGCCGCCGCGATGGCAGAGATGCAGGCGTGGCATTGGCCGGGCAACGTGCGCGAATTGCGCAACGTGGTCGAGCGCGCGCTCGTGCTGGGCGACGGCCCGGTGCTGCGGTTGCCCGCGCCGCTCGCGCCGCCGTCGGCCGAGGGGGACGGCGTCCGTCGCGCGTCGCCCGCCGCACTCGCCGCCGGCGAGCCGGCAGGAGCCGCGTCCGCGGTGGCCGCGGGCGTACCGCTCGCGGACGCGGTGCGGGACCTCAAGGTCGCGATGATCCGCACGGCGCTCGAGCGCTCGGGCGGAAACCGCACGACGGCCGCCGAGCGCCTGGGCATGCACCGCCAGAGTCTCACGCGGATGATCCGCGACCTGGGAATCGCCGACGCCGAAGGCTGAGCGCTCGCCTCAGAACGCGATGATCGCGTTCAAGCCGAGGGCGAGCCCGGTGGGCGTGCCCGGGTTGCCGCCCGGGTGGATGAGCACCTGCGTGCCGGGCTGCAGCACCACGCCGGGCAGGACGTGGATCCCCCACGAGAGCTCGATCGTCGTCTCGGAGAACTGCGGCAGGACGCCCCGCGACACCTGCTGGTCTCGCAGCCGGCTGCTGAACGCTCCGTAGGCGAAGCCCAGCGACACGTAGTCCTTCGGACGACTCGCGAACGGACCGTACGCGACCATGCCGCCGTTCACGTAGTAGGGCATGGGACTCACCGCCTCGTCGGGTGCGACGACGAGGCTTCCGAACACGCCGAGGTGTCGGTTCTCGGCATCCTCGCCGAAGCGCACGATCACCTGGTCGGCCACCACGTAGACGCCGCCGCGGCCCCTGCTCGACGTGGGCGAGTCGTAGCGCTTCACGTTGCCGCCGAGGACGAAGCCCCCGACCTTGAGATTCCCGGGAAGGCCGACGTCGCCCGCACCCTGGTTGCGGCGGTAGCCCACCTCGCCGATCCCGTAGGGCGGACCGTCGAAGGAGAAGTCGACGCCGTGGCGGTCGGCGAGCCCGACGTCCGGGTCGCCGTTGTAGATGCCCGCCATCGCGTACCATCGCTCGTTCGGCGTGACCTTCGCGCGCGCGCCCCAGGTCGTCGCCGGGTACCCGAACGCGCCGGGCGAGTCGTAGAAGATGGCGAACGGGATCGCGTTGAACGCGACCGAGGTGAACGAGCGGAAGTACCACGAGGCCGCGAACTCCTGCCCGTAGAGGCTGTCGATCGCGAGGCGCCCGGCGCGGATGCTCAGGAGGTCGTCGAAGAGCGACTGCGTGTAGCTCAGGATGGTGAGGCGCGTCCCGGGCGGTGCGACGTCGGAAGCCTGGATCGGGAACACGTTGCCGACCACGTCCTGCGACAGCTGCCGGCCGAAGTTGACGGAGAAGCCGACGTGGAACTCGCCGCCGGGCAGGCCGACGAGCTTCGCCGTGTCGAGCTTCAGGTCCCCGCAGAACAGATTGTAGGCAGTCAGGCCCTGCGCCTTGCCGCCGACGGGGTTCCCGTAGGGATCGGAGAGCAGCAGGAACTTCGGCTTCACGCCGTGGTCCCACAGCCAGGTGCGGGCGCCCAGCCAGTCGCCGAGGAGGTAGTTGTCCCGCAGCTGGGTGTCTTCGGTGTAGGCGGAGACCGGCACGCCGGCGTGCGCGGTGCCGGGCCGGGCCGCGAGTCCCGTCGCGAGCGCGAGCGACGCGAGGACTCCGGCGAGCGTCGCCCGGGTGCGGGAACCTGGACCCGGCCGCAGGCGTTGCTCGCCCCGTCGCAGGTCTGCCGAGGACATCGCTCGAATCTCCCACTCCTGCCCCGGGAGTCAACGCCGGGCGGCGTGGCGCTCCGTCCGCTCGCCTGCCGCCGCGACCGTCGCGTCGGCGCAGTGCCGGTGGCGTCCCCGCTCCCGTCGCGGCGCGGGGGCGATCGCGCCGGTTCTCGACTCCGTGCCGACGCCGGCAAAGAGCGACCCTGCGATCGCCGTGCTCGGCGCTCCACTCGCCCGGCTCCGCGGCGGTCGGGCCCGGGGGCCGCGACCGTCGCGTGAGCGGGGGCGAACGGATCTCAGCGCGCGAGGTTGGAAGCGGGCTGGTACTCGCGGCACGGCTGGCCGCGCAGGTAGTCGCAGCGCGGCCGCTCCGACTGCGGCGCGAAGCGCGCCGGAATCGCATAGGCCGGGTCCGAGGCGGGCAGCACCGGCAGGACGAGCCTCGAGGCGACGTCGCCGCCGAAGCCGACGTCGTGCGTGGTCGCGCCGTAGGAGTCCACCTCGAAGTCCCACAGCGCCGCGTCGCCGCCCGGCGTGTTGACCTCGATGCGCAGCCGGCTGCCGGCGCGGAACGGGTGCGAGACCGAGTAGACCGGGACCTTCACGTTCACGAATTCGCCGGGGGAGAGCGGCTCGTAGGACGCAGCCGTGTAGAAGTTGTTCGGCTGCAGGTCCGTGCTGCGGCTCGGGTCGACCCTGCGGAAGCCCGCGCGCGCGAGACCGTGCTGCACGCGCACTTCTTCGACCTTGCCCTCGCTCTCCGGGTACACCTCGGAGAGCACGACCTCGATCGGCACGTCGGTCCCGGTCGAGCGGATCCAGAGGTCGACGTGGCCCTGCCCGGCGACGACGAGATCCTCGGCGAGCGGCTCGGACTCCCAGGCGAGCCCGTAGCCGTTCCTCGTCGGCCGCCAGTCGTTCACGACCCGGACGTTCGTGTGGTCGCCGCGCACGTGGTAGTGCGTGCGCCCGACGTCGGGATCGAAGGCGTAGGTCTCGAGCCCGCTCGCACCCGGCGCCTCGTCGAGCAGCACGCCGCCCGCTCCGAACCAGAAGCTGCGCGCCTCGGCGGCCGGGGGCGGCCACGACGGGAAGCCCATCTCGAAGCGCTCGCGCTGCGCCATCGGCACCTCGGGGTAGATCGGGCTTGCGCCGGACTCGAAGAGGACGCGCACCGGGTTCTCGGCCTCGTAGGCGGCCGCCGCGCCCGCGGCGTCGTCGCCGAACCGAGCGAAGCGGTCGCCCTCGAGAACGACTCCCGGCACGCCGAAGATGTCCGCCACGACGGGTGCGATGCCCGCCCGCACGACCGGGTTCAGCACCGGGACCGTGCGGTCCACGTACAGAGACAGGAACTCGAACCAGCGGTTCATGAGCAGCGGGCTGAACGGGTCCTGGTGGTGGCCGTTGTACATCGTGAACCGCGCCTGGCCCGGGGGCACCGAGTCGAAGTCGTCGAGCATGAGACCGAAGCGCGGACCGGTCTGCTCGTCGTGCCAGGAGCTCGCGAGGAAGACCGGAACCTCGATCTTGCGGACCAGCAGCGAGAGGTTGCGCTCGTCGGCGCCGATCGGGCGGGTCACGAGCGAGCGGGCGAACTTCTCGAAGGAGACGTTCTGGCTGCGGATCTGCAGGTTGTCGGCGCAGGTGGTGTCGCCCTCGAGAATGCGCTTCTTTGCCCAGCTCGCGCCGCCGCTCGATTCCTCGTCACGGCTCGCGAGCCACTCGCGGGTGAAGCCCGCGTTGTAGATGCCGCCCGGCCACTGCTGCTCCCACGGGTCCTCGATCACCGAGAGCGGCGTGATGCCGGCGAGGCTCGGCGGCGTCGTCGACGCGACGTAGAGCTGGGAGATCCCGGAGTACGAGATCCCGATCATGCCGACGCGCCCGTTCTTCACCCACGGCTGGCGGGCGACGATCTCGATCACGTCGTAGCCGTCGGCGGCCTGCGCCGGGCTGAAGGTGTCGAAGACGCCGCCCGAGCAGCCCGTCCCGCGCATGTTGACGCCGACGTAGGCGAAGCCGAACGAGAGCGCGATGCGCCCGCCTGCGTCGGCACCACCGGGCTCGCCCGGCCGCGACGGCGCGTAGCCCGAGTACTGGACGACGGTCGGGTAGGGGCCCGGGCCGTAGATCCGCGGGTCGGGCAGGCGCACGTTGACCGAGAGGAGCGTGCCGTCGCGCACGCGGAGGTAGCCGTAGCCGTCGTCGTCGGTGAAGTCGCCGACGACGCCGCCGAGGATGCCGTTCGGCACCGACTTGAGCGGCTGCCCCTCGTAGGCGGAAGGCTCGGGCACGTCGCCCACCGCGAGGACGTAGAACGGATCGCTCGCCTGGACCTCGTCCGTGAAGGACTCGCCGGGAACGCCCTCGGCGACGATCCGGTAGAGGCCGGGAGACAACGGGCGCCCGCCTTCCGTCGGGGGCAATCCCTGGGTCTGCGAGTCGTGGACGAGGTACTCGGCGGGCAGCGCCTGGATGACGAGCTGGCCCCGGTCGTCGGTGTAGAGGGTGACGAGGCGCTCGAGCGTCGACGCGCGCACGAGCGTGAGCGGGCTGCGCGGGACGGCACCGGTGACGGTGATGTGCTCGACGTTCGGCGTGACCTCGAAGGTCGCGGGCACGGCCCCGGAGAGGTCGACGACCGACGCCGGGCGGTAGTCGCCGGCGGTGGAGCCGCAGCCCGCGGAGAGCAGGGCGAGAAGGATCGAGGCGGCCAGAGACAGGGACCTGAAGTGCATGGAATTCCTCCGGTTTCGGGTGGCCGCGGGACGGGTCGCACGCCCGGGCGCCGGCTGTGGCGTCGGACTGTCTCATTTCGATCGTTCGTGTCAACGCACTTTCCCGTCGACGCCGGACCGTGACTCCGCACGGCCGCGGTGCCACTCTCTCCCGAGGCGATCTCGCGGCACCTTCCGCCGCGTCGTCTCCGGAGGGCGATCGATGGAGAACAGCGCGACGAGCGAGGCCTGGCGCGACGATCCCTGGCTCGGGGCGAACCCCTTCGACCCGGCGTTCCGCGACGACCCCTACCCGGCGCTCGCCCGCCTGCGCACGGTCGACCCGGTGAACGAGACGCCGATCGGCATCTTCCGGCTCACGCGCTACGACGACGTCGTCCGCATGCTGAAGGAAGTGCCGTCGGGCGTGCGCATGGCCGACGGCACGATCTTCGGCGAGGTGCCGGTCGAAGGCGGGCCGTCGGAGTTCGTGCTGCGCCTCGACCCGCCGGCCCATACCCGGCTGCGCAAGCTCCTGACCCATGCGTTTCGCCCGCGCTCGGTCGAACGGCTTCGCGCGCGCGTCGAGACGCTCGTCGACGAACTGCTCGACCGTGTCGAGGAGAAGGGCGAACTCGACGTGATCGCCGACCTCGCCCTGCCGGTGCCCTCGACCGTCATCTGCGAAATGATGGGCGTGCCGATCGCGGACCGCGACCGCTTCACGCAGTGGACGGCCGCCGCGACCCACCTGCTCGCGGGGGCTCTCGGATCGCCCGAGGTGCTCGAGCGCGGCCAGCACGCGATCCGCTCGTTGCGGGAGTACTTCGAGGTGCTGATCGCCGACCGTCGCCGACATCTCGGGGACGACGTCCTCTCGGACCTGGTCCGGGCGGAGGAGGGCGGCGACCGCCTGTCGCCGTCGGAGCTCATGTCGAACTCGATCGGGCTCCTCATCGCGGGCTTCGAGACGACGATCGGGCTGATCGGCAACGGCGTGCGCGCACTCCTGCGCCATCCCGACCAGCTCGCGCTGCTGCGCGCCGACCCGGGCCTGATCGACGGCGCGGTCGAGGAGTGCCTGCGCTACGAGGGGCCGATCGTGCTCACGATCCGCGTGACCCGAGAGGATACGCGCTTCGGCGACCGCACGATCCCCGCCGATCGGCCGGTGATGTGCCTGCTCGCCGCCGCGAACCGCGACCCCGCGCACTTCCCCGATCCCGACCGCTTCGACGTCCGGCGCGCGGACAACGACCACCTCTCCTTCGGCGGTGGCGCGCACTTCTGCCTCGGCGCGCACCTCGCGCGCATGGAGGCACGCGAGGCGATCGGCAAGCTCGTGCGGCGGTTCCCGCGGATGGAACTCGCGAGCGAGCGCGCGGAGTGGGGCACGTCGCTGTTCCGGGTGCTCGGGCGGCTGCCGGTCGGGCTGCGGGGGTAGGGGCGGGG
>JAFMJW010000253.1 GCA_017853315.1 Alphaproteobacteria bacterium | reverse complement strand
CGAGGACGCACCGCGCGCCTGGCGGTTCGATCCTCTCCACCGCACGCGCTCGCCGCAGCCCTTCTACGTCGCGCAGGCACGCTCCTTCTGGCGCCGGGTCGCGTGCCCGGTGCTCTACGTCGAGGGGACCGAGAGCTGGATCAGCGCAGCGCCGATCGAAATCGAAGCCCGCGTGCGCGAGCTCGGCGCCGAGCGCTCGACGATCGAGGGCGCGGCCCACCACCCGCACCTCGAGCGCCCGGACGAGACGGCGAGCGCCCTGCTCGGCTTCCTCGACCGGGCCGCCGCCGCGGCGGGCTCCGGCCGCTGAGTCGCCCGGGCCGCGCGTGCCGAATGCGCCGCGCGCCGTCCTTCACGGCGCGCGGCGTGGCGAGGAGCGAATCGCGTTCGTCTACGACCGGGGAAGCGAAGGCGAACGTGGGCTGGTTCAGCCGGCGTGGGTCTTCACGTCGCCGCGGCTGCGGCGGGCGTGGTCCTCGAGGCGACGCTCGGCCGCGTCGAACGCGTCGCGGATCGCGACGTAGACGTCCTCGTGCGCGTGGTTCTCCGCGGGATCGCGGCCGACGACGATCTCGGCGCCCGGCACGGCGAGCTGCACGCGCACGTGGTGGATGCGCCCCTGGTGCTGGTGGCGATGCGGCGACTCGATCACGACCTTGCAGCTCGTGAGCTTCCCGTACCGCCGCTCGAGGCGATCGAGGCGCTCCTCGACCTTGGCCTCGATGGCCGGGGACGGGTCCATGTCGCGAAAGGTGATCCTGGGCTCGACCTGCATGTCGTGGGTTCCTCCGATGGTCGGGATGGCCGGTCGCCCGAGTTGTTGCAAGCCTCCCGCCGGACGCACGGAGGCACGGGGCGGGCCAGGAAGGATCCTCAGGGCCGGAGGAACCTCGCCCGCAGCCCGTCGTCGAGGGCCACGTCGATCGCCGTCCACGCCATCGAGAGGCCTCCATCGAACACCGCGCGGTCGGCGGCCGGCGTGCGGGCCGCGGCCGCGAACTCCGGCTGGTGCGGCACGGCCGGCAGCGAGTCGATCCCGATCAGCGGGTGGATCGACGGCAGGGCGAGCGAGACGTTGCCCATGTCGGTCGAGCCCGCGAACGCCGCGGCGGCGCCGCCGAGATCCGGGAACGCGCGACCGAGCTCGATCGCGTTGCGGGCATAGAGCGCATCGAGCGCCGCCTCGCTGCGCATCTCCGCGTAGGGTGCCGAGGCGACCAGATCGAGCTTCGCGCCGGTCGCGAGCGCGCCGGCCTCGAAGCAGTTGCGCACGCGGGGCAGCAGGCCGTTCAGGCGATCGAGGGTCTGCGAACGGACGAGCCACCGGGCCGTCGTTCGGGCCGGCACGACGTTCGGCGCGTCGCCTCCGTGCAGGACGATGCCGTGCACGCGGTCCGAGGGGTCGATGTGCTGGCGCAGCAGCCCGATCGAGGTCTGTGCGACGGTGAGCGCGTCGAGCGCGTTCACGCCGAGCTGGGGGAACGCGGCAGCGTGCGCCGAGCGACCGGTGTACTCGATCTCCAGGTTGCAGCAGGCGATCGCCGGGAACTCCGCCGAGTCGATCGGCGCGGGGTGGACCATCATCGCGAAGTGCTGCCCCTCGAACGCGCCGCGATCGAGCAGCACGATCTTGCCGCCCCCGTGTTCCTCCGCGGGCGTGCCGATCACCGTCACGGTGAGACCGACGTCGTCGGCGACCCGGGCCGCCGCCATCGCGGCGCCGAGCGCCATCGTCGCGATGACGTTGTGGCCGCAGGCGTGGCCGATCCCCGGCAGCGCGTCGTACTCGGCGCAGATCGCGACGTGCAGCGGGCCGCTCCCGGCCCGCGCACGGAACGCGGTCGGCAGGCCGCAGAAGGGCTTCTCGACCTCGAAGCCCGCCTCCACGAGCGCCTCCGCGCACCAGGCGGACGCCTTCTCCTCCTCGAACGAGATCTCGGGATGGGCGTGGATCCGGTGGCTCAGGTCCACCAGCGCCGCGTGCCGTGACTCGATCGCCTCGCGTGCAGCCGCCTTCGCATCCATCGCGGGATCCTCCGGGCTTCGAGGATAGGGCCAAAGTCGGGCCCGGGACAAACCAAGACCTCGGGGGGAACCGGTTGCCGGGCAAGGGCGAGGTCCTTCGCGACCGACTCCCCACGAGCCTCGCCCGGTCCGCGCGACGACTCGGCCCGGTCGAGGCCCGGGCGTCCGTCAGTGGGCGGGAGTCGTGTCGTAGTCGCCGAGATCGACGCGACGCAGCCCACGGCGCAGCTTCGTGACCGTCCACGGCCAGTTGGTGCTGTTGCGGCCCGTGCGGTCGAGGAAGTAGCTCGTGCAGCCGCCGGTGTTGAAGACGGTCGTCCCGAGCGCCGCCTGGAGCTCCGAGTTGAACGCGGCGAGCGGACCGGGCCTCAGCGAGAGCGTCGCCACGCCGCGCTTGCGCGCCTCGAGGAGCGCGCCGACCACGTAGTCGAGCTGCGCCTCGATCATGACGAAGGCCGACGAGAACGCGTAGAGGTTCGGGCCCAGCATGAGGAAGCAGTTCGGGCAGTCGGCCACCGTCGTGCCGCGAAAGGCCTCGGGGCGACCGTTCCACTGCTCGGCGAGCGTGCGCCCGCTCGCGCCGACGATCCTCTCCGCGATCGGGGGGTTGGAGACCCGGAAGCCGGTGGCGAAGACGACGACGTCGGCCTCGAAGCGCGCCCCGTCGGCGGACACGATCGTCCCGCCCTCCACCCGCTCCACGCCTCCCAGCACGGAGACGTTCGGCTGGGCGAGCGCGCGGTACCACGTGTTGGACTGGAGCACGCGCTTGCAGCCGATCGCGTAGTCCGGGACCACCTTCGAGCGCAGCGCCTCGTCCTTGATGCTGCGGTAGGCGTTGGCGATCGCCGCGCGCTCGAGGCGCCGGCGCAGGCGCGGCTGGCCGAGGCTCCAGTTCAGGAACTCGAACTGCGCGTAGAGCACGGCGCGCAACGCGCGCTGGGTGACCGGGTGGCGCCGGAAGCGCTCCTGCCAGGCGGGAGAGACGGGGGCGTCGAGCTTCGGCAGGACCCAGGGCGCGGTGCGCTGGAAGACCGCCATCTGCTCCACCTCCGGCTGGATCGCCGGGACGAACTGGATCGCCGACGCACCCGTGCCGATCACCGCGACGCGCTTTCCGCGGAGCTCCACGTCGTGGTTCCACTTCGCCGAGTGGAAGGAGGGGCCCGTGAACGACTCCAGGCCCGGCAGCTCGGGGACGACCGGGACGTGCATCGGTCCCGAGGCCATGACGACGAAGCGCGAAGAGAAGCGGCCGCGGTCGGTCTCGACCTGCCAGCGCGAGGCCGCCGGGTCCCAGCGGGCCTCGAGCATCTCGTGGCCGAAGCGGATCGCGTCGGTCACGCCGAAGGCCCGCGCCGTGTCGGCCGCGTAGCCCTTGATCTCCGGCTGGTGCGCGAAGACGTGGCTCCAGTCGGGCTTGGGCGCGAACGAGAAGGAGTAGAAGGACGAGGGGACGTCGCAGGCGCAGTCGGGGTAGGTGTTCTCGCGCCAGACCCCGCCCAGCTCCGAGGCCTTCTCCAGCAGGACGAAGTCGAAGCCCGCCTGGCGCAGCCGGATCGCGGCCCCGATGCCGGCGAAGCCGCCGCCGACCACGATGACGTCGAAGTCCCTGCGATCGGAGGCGTCGGAGTCGACCGCCGGCTGCGAGCGTTGGCCTGGAGAGTTCTCCATGAGCGAAAGGAATAGCACCACTTCCGTCTTCCGGCCGAGTTGCCACATTCGTCGCCCGCCCACGGGCCGCCGTCGACTGCACCGGACACCTCGTGCGTCGCGCCCGGGTGCACGCGGCGCGGAAACGAAGGCCGCTCGACACGCGTCAGGTCCGGGCTTAGGCTGGAACTTTTGCTCTTCCCGACCCTCGCCCCCGACCGCAGGCGCTGCCATGCCTTCACCCGCAACCACGACCCGGCCGTCTCGTTTCGCCTGGATCTACGTCGTCGAGACCGCCGACGACGGGCCTCGTCGAGCAAGCGACAAGGCGCGGATCCGGATCGGCCGGACGGCCATGAAACCGGGCCCCGAGTTGGACGGCTGGCTGCCGAAGAGCCGAAGCCTGAAGAAGTACGTACCCACCCGGGTCCGCTACGACCTGATGCTCCCGGACGATGAAGCAGGGGGGCGCGACAGGCCGTTTCGTGTACCCGGGGAGGCCACCCGGGTGAAGGCTGCCCTCGAGGCGCTCCGCGAGAGGCTTTCGGGAGAGGGCTACACGGTCAACGGAGATGAGAGGACTTGGCGTCTGTACGTCGTCGAACTGCTCCCGCCGACGAGACCCGATCCCAAGGTCCGGCCCAAGGGATACCTCTACGTGGGCCAGACGTCGATCTGCGTGAAGGAACGCGCCCAGCAGCATGAAGAGGGCCCGAAATATCGATGGACGGGAAAGCCGAAGTACAGCAAACCGTGCCACAGGCGGTTCAAGGCCCTGCGCATGGACCTTCTACCGGCGGAGTACGCGGGGCCGCTCTACTCGAGAGAGTCGGCGCTCTGCGCAGAATCGGAACTACGGCTCCACTTCGAGCACCTGGACTACGCGGTCATCGGCGGCCAGGAGAGATACACCCAGATGAAGGGCACGTGACCCCTGGCCCGTAGGTCGCTCGGCGCTCGACTGACCGAGCGAACGCCTCGATGTCTCATTCCGGGGCGGGCCGCTCGCGTGGCGACGCCGGGAGCGGACGCTCAGGGCGTGGGAGCGGGGGTCGGCGTCACGTCCGGGGTCGGGGTCGG
>JAFMJW010000043.1 GCA_017853315.1 Alphaproteobacteria bacterium | reverse complement strand
CGCAGCGCGAACAGCGGCCACGGACCGAGCCCGGTCCGGCCCGGCGACAGGACGAGGAAGATCGGCCAGTGGAAGAGGTACGCGCCGTAGGACACCTCTCCGATGCGACGGAGCCAGGACCAGGACAGCCCGCGAACGAGAGGGCCGTCGGGAAGCGCCGCGGCGGCCACGACCACGCCCGAGAGAAGCGCGTAGGCCGCGAGGCCACCGTGGCCGAGCGCGGGATCCGCGAGGGCGACCCGGTGCCAGAGGAACACGATCGCCGCTGCGGCGAGCGGTCCGCCGAGACGCAGGAGCGATCCGGCGACTGCCCCGAAGCTCGACCCGCCCGCGGCCGGCCACGCGAGCGCGACGAGGGATCCGACCAGGATCTCGGCCACGCGCGTCTCGGATCCGTAGTAGACGCGCTGGCGTGCGGCCGCGGTGTCCGGGCTCGCGACCGCGACCGCGAGCGAGAGCAGGAGCGCGAGCGAGCAGCACCCGAACAGCGCGCGACGACCGCCGCCCGCGCGGAGCACGAGCATCACGGCGAGCGGAAAGACGAGGTAGAACTGCCCCTCGATCGCGAGCGACCAGAAGTGCTGCAGCGGCGACGGGTCGGTGAAGATCAGGTCGTAGGCGTAGGCGGGGCGAAGGAAGCGCCAGTTCGCGAGCCACGCGAGCGACGCGAGCGCCTCGACCGGCAACTGCTCGCTCCGCGCCGGACCGAGCCAGAGGGAGGCGGTCGCGACCACGAGCAGCACGGTCGCAACCGCCGCGGGCACGAGTCGGCGGAGGCGGCGCTCCCAGAAGCTCGGGAGCGAGATGCGGCCGGTCGCGTCGACTTCCGCGACGAGGAGGCCGGTGACGAGAAAACCCGAGAGCGTGAAGAACGTCGACACCCCGAGGAAGCCTCCCGACGCCCACGGGAACCCGGCGTGGAAGAACAGCACCGCGAGCAGGCAGGCCCCGCGCAGGCCGTCGAGCGCGGGGAGCCAGGAGCGGGCGCGCCCTTCGCCCGCGGTCACCCGGGACGGGTCATCCACGGTCGTCACGCCGCGTCGCGACCGGGGCGAGTGGCTCCTGCAAGGCTCAGCCCGCGGCGAAGCGCACGAGCTCGTCGTACTTCGGGCTCGTCCCCTGCTCGGGGAACTCGAGCGCTCCCCACGAGCCCCACTGCGTGAACGGCCCGACGTCGGTGAAGTGCATGAACAGCGCGTTGCCGGTCGCGTCGCGCCAGTGCGCGAGGTAGGTGCGGTAGGCGTCTCCCATGCCCGCCGAACGATTCGTCGCGACGAAGAGGTCGGTCAGCGCGTCGTTCGAGGAGTCGCCCGCGAGATGCTGCCCGCCCTCGTAGGCGACGAGCACCTTGCCGAAGTCGGCAGCGAGCGCGACGTGGCTCGCGGTCCAGGCATCGACCTCCGAGGACTGCGCCGTGGCCATCCGGGCCAGCACCTGGGTGACCGTGAGCGTCGAGAGCGCCCCCGCCTCGGCGGGGTCGAACGGATTCGCGTCGGGAATCCCGAGGTAGGGAGCGATCGCGATCTCGTCGGTCGCTTCCGCGGCCCCGGGCGCGAGCAGCCGCTGCTCGAGCACCCAGGCGTTGGCGGCCTGGCCCGCGAGCACCCGCACGACCGGCCGACCGACGCGCGCGAACTCCTTCGCGACGATGCGCATCGCCTTCGCGTGCCGCTGACCGGTGCGGCGCTGCAGGCCCAGGTACGAGTCGCCGCCGCCGAGTCCCATCCGCTCCCCTTCGGCCGAGAGGTCGTGAAACGCGCGGAAGCCGGGATTCCAGGTCTCGTTGGAAAACTCGTAGCGCGCGACGAGCCCCGGCGAGAGCGACGCCGCCACGACCTTCGCGTGACAGCGCAGCCAGTTCGAAGCGGCCTCGTGCGGGACGTTGAACCACGGGTCGACCCCGAGCAGGTTCGCGAGCTCGACCATGCGCTCGACGCTCACGCCCGCCGACGTCCCCTGCGAGTAGAAGTTCGGCAGCACGCGCTTGCCGCAGGTGAACGTCGTGCGCCGCGGCTCCCAGGGCGCCGAGTTCGTCCGCTGCCAGTCCATGAAGCGGACCGCGCCGTAGGGGGCGAGCGTGGCGAGCCAGGCCCCGCGGAAGACGGCCGTCGTCGCCTCGCCGGGCACGACCACCTTGATCGCGCGCAGCGGGTCCGATGCGTCGGTCGAGCGCAGGTTGAGCAGGACGATCGACTGCCCGTCGAGGTCGACGGTTCCCGAACCGCCCGACGCACCGGTCGAGGAGAACACCTTCCCGTTCACGTCGAACGTACCGCGGCCCGACCATGCGACCGCGTAGGCTCCCGCAGGATAGCGCACCTCGGCGAGCACCGTCGTCGCGACCTGGCCCGCCGAGAGCCGCGAGGGCCAGCCGTCGCGCCGAAGCCGCAGGGCAGGCCCGCCTCCCCACGGCGCGCCGTCCTGGTTCGGGACCCAGTCACCCGCCTGCTGGACGAGGTCGGCGAACTGGACGATCCCGTCGTAGTACGTGACCGCGCCGAGGTTGGTCCCGAGCCTCCCGGGCACCGCAGCCCCCGCGACCGCGGGAAGACCGACGAGGACGGCCGCGACGATCGCGAGCATCCGGAGCCGGCCGGGGCACGCCCCCGACGGTTCGAGGCCTGCCCGTGAAGCCGCGCCCGCGAGCCCCGTCGTTCCTTCGATCCCCTTCCGCATGTGCGCCTCCGCCGGGCGTCCCCCTCGGGACCCCCGCCACGGCCTAGCCCATGTCCGCGCCGCTCGGAAAGCCCCGGCGAGGGCCCGCGGCCAACGGTGGACTCCAGAACGCGCCGTGCCGGGGCGAGACGGTCGGGGCGCCGCAGCAGGCGGCCCGCTTCGATTCCTCCCCGTCCGCATCGTCGGCGCAGGGAGTCGGACCGAGGGGTGCCCGGGCGAGAGCCGGGCACCCCTCTTCCGTTTCGGGTCCGTGCTCAGCCGAGCTTCATGTCGAAGAAGCAGAGCTTGTTGCCGTCGAGGTCGCGCACGTAGGCGCCGTAGAAGATCGGCATCCGCTCGCCCGGGGGGCCCTCGTCGGCCGCGCCGAGCTCGATCGCCTTCGCGTAGAGCCGGTCGACGTTCTCGCGCGAGCCGCCCGGGATGGCGACCATCGTCCCGTTGCCGCAGCTCGCCGGGCCGCCGTCGTAGGGCGAGCAGATCGCGAGCATCCCCTGGCCCATCGCCGTACCGTAGAACTTGATGCGGTCCATGCCCATGAGCAGCTTGCCGCCGACCAGGGGCAGCAGCGCGTCGTAGAACTTGCAGGCGCGATCGAGATCCTTCGATCCGAGGGTGACGTAGCCGATCATCCGAGTCCTCCGAGGCGGATCCCGCGCGCGGGTTGCGCGGGGGGAGGCCGCCGCCTCGTGCGGTAGCGCGACCGCGAGGCTCGGGAAAGCCTCGGCCGGGATCGTCGCCTCTTGCCGCCTCGCCGGCCGTCCGATACCGCCTCGACGCGACCGGGCACCCCGGTCGCAGGAGACAAGGACGTGAACGGCGACCCCACGCGAGGTCCGGCGACCCTGGCGGGCGGCTCGTGAACGCCGCCCCCAAGCCCGTCCCGGACGGCCCCCCGATCGAGATGCCCCGGACCGGCTGGCTCGAATCGCTCCGTCTCGCCCTCGAATACCGGCACCGGACGCTCGAGCTCCTGCGAGGCCTTTCCGACCGCCATGGCCGGGCTGCGCTCCAGTCGACCGGCCTCGGTCCCTCGCTCGCCTCCCTCTTCGGCCCCGAGGCGAACCGCTTCGTGCTGCTCGACGTGGAGCGCCAGCTCTCGGCCAAGCGTGCCTGGGACTTCATCATGGGCCGCGTCTTCGCCAACGGCCTCCTCCTGCGCGACGGCGCCGACCACCGGCAGCACCGGCGCACGATGCAGTCGGCCTTCCACCAGAACGCGCTGCGCGCTTACGTCGAGCGCATGAACGCGCCGATCGCCCAGGTGGTCGACCGCTGGGAGGACGAGACCGCGGACTTCCGGGCCTTCCCCGCCTTCAAGGCCCTCACGCTCGAGCTCGCCTGCTCGATCTTCCTCGGCGTCGACCTCGGGAGCGAGACGGCGCGGCTGAACCGGGCCTTCGAGGACACGGTCGCGGCGTCGATGTCGCTCGTGCGGCTCCGGATCCCCGGTCTCGAGTTCGATCGCGGCATGCGCGGGCGCGAGTTCATGATGGACCTCTTCGGCTCGATGGTGCCCTCGCGGCGCCAGGGCGACGGCGAGGACATGTTCAGCCGCCTCTGCCGGGCCGAGAGCGAGGAAGGCGACCGCTTCGACGACGGCGAGATCGTCGACCACGTGATCTTCCTCATGATGGCCGCGCACGACACGACCACGAGCTCGCTCTCCTCCCTGATGTACGAGCTCGGCCGCGCCACCGACTGGCAGGACCGCGTCCGCGAGGAGGTGTCGGCGCCCCGGCTCGCGGCACCCGGATTCGACGACCTGATGGGCCTCGAACTCGCCGACCGGGTCATGAAGGAGACGCTGCGGCTGCACCCGCCGCTCTCGACGATCCCGAGGATCGCCGAGCGCGAGTGCGCGTTCGACGGCTTCCGCATCCCTTCGGGAGCGATGGTCGCCGTCTACCCGCTCCACACCCACCACATGGAAGAGTGGTGGACCGACCCGTTCCGCTTCGACCCCGACCGCTTCGCGCCCGGGCGAGCCGAGCACGAGCGCCACCCGTATCTCTTCGTGCCGTTCGGCGGCGGCGCGCACATGTGCATCGGCCATCGATTCGCCGAGTTGCAGATCAAGGCGATCCTCTGCGCGCTTCTGCGCCGCTACCGCTGGCGACTCCCCGACGGCTACCGCCTGCCCGAGCAGCAGGCGCCGATCGCGAAGCCCACCGACGGCCTTCCGATCCGGCTCGAACGCATCGCCTGAGCGACGCGCGCGGGGCGGGGCCGCGCGACGCTCGTGCGGCGAGCGCCCCTGCCCCTCCCGGACGGCGCGGACGCCTCCTCGACCGGTCGCCGCCTGCGAGGTCCCGGCCGCGAGCGGCGACGTGGGGCCGGAGGGCCCGGTCCTCGGGATTTTCCCGATGGTCTCCGGGGACATCCACCGATTTCCGCAGGCCCCTCGCGGAGCCAGAGTGCGTTGCGAAGGGAGGGCGCGACGATGCGCACGGCGAACACGGACAACATCGGTGGCGACTGGCCGGAGACGACGATCCTGCCGGAGCAGCTCTTCGGCGATTCCGGCGAAGGCAACCCGCTTCGGGGCGTGAAGGGGCTCCTGATCGCGATCCTGGAAGACGCGATGGTCTGCCTCGAGGGGGCGAAGAGCCGCACCGCGAAGACGCGCATGGCCGCGATCGAGACGCTTCGCTGGGTCCGCTCGACGGACACCTCCTACGCGTTCTCCTTCGAGAGCATCTGCGACGTACTCGGCCTCGAGGTCGACCGCATGCGCCAGAAGCTGCTCGCGATCGCGACGGAGGAAGGCGATCGCAAGCGTGTCCCGAGCGCGCGCCGCGTCGAGGCGAACCTCTCGAAGATCACCGCCCCGCGCGTCCGCAACCGCCGGCCGGCCGTCCCGGCCGAGACGGCGCCGGCGCCGGAGCGCCAGGTCGCCTGAGCGACCGTCGCCTCAGGGTCGGGCCGCGTCGCCGGCGCGCGCGGCCTCGACCCAGACCCCCGGCAGCAGGACGCCGCGCGCCCGCAGCCGGGCCGGGTCGGGCGCCACGTCGAAGTGCGAGGACTCGACCGCGGCCGGCGGCTCGCTGCCGTCGCTTTCGTCGAGCCAGTCGAGCGCCATCTCCATGGCGAGCCGAGCGACCGGTCGACCGCCATCGGGACGTCGGGCGCGGGCAGGCCGATCTCCCGGTTCGCATCCGGGACGGCCGACCGCCGCTCCGACGAGCCGGTCCGGTGTTCGACTCCCTCGAGCACGGCGCGCGCGGAGACCGCGGAGGAGTCGGTCGAGCGCATCGCCTCAACCCGAGCGGTGCGCGACCCAGTGATCGACGAGCGCCTCCCAGTCGACCGGCTCCGTCTCCGGGGGCGCCGGCTGCGACCGGGCCATGCGGCGACGCAGGCGCAGCATGGCCGAGACGGCCCGGGCCCCGAGCGTGCGCTCGCTCGCCGATTGCAGGTCCTGCCCGTCGCGGTGGAGCACGAGGATGGCCCGGTCCGCCGTCCCGGGCGAAAGGTGGCGGCGGCGCACCAGGTCGTCCAGCGAGTTGCGCAGCCGCTCGCCGCTCCAGCCGCGCTCGTGCAGCGCGCGCGCGACCTCGCCGAGCCCGACCGCGTCGAGCACGCCGACCTCGTAGAGCGAGAGCGCCGTCTGGAAGTAGTTGAAGGCGGGGACGAGCCGCGGCCCGAACGGTTTGAAGCGCCCGGGCGGGGTGCGCCGCTCGAGGTTGATGTAGATGCGCACGACGTCGTCGGCGGGTCCGTCGCCCGCGAGCTCGCGCGCGATCCCGTCCACTCGCCGGATCGCGTCGCGCTCCACGCCGAGGCGGTCGAGCAGCGAGCCGAGGCGGTCGCCGCCGAGGCGCCCCGCCAGCACGTCCGCGTAGAGCGAGTAGATCACCGGGTCGCTCTCCCAGTCGTCGCCGAACAGGACCTCGCGCGCGCGCGGGCCGTCGCGACGGCCGCGCAGCAGCTCGCCGAGCTTGTAGCCGACCTGCTCGCGCATGCTGCGGAAGCGGCCGCGCACGAGGTTGCGCAGCTGGTCCTTGAAGACGATCCCGTCGTACTCGATGCCGTCGAGGGCGAGCTTCTTGCGGATCTCGGCGCCGATCTGCGGCGGGCTCGCCGAGAGGAAGAAGACGAAGGGTCGGTCGCCGCGCGCCAGCGCCGCGCGCCGGAGCCCGCCCATCAGCTGCGGCACTCCCGGCAGGTGGACCTTCTCGGTCGCGGCCTCGAAGGGGATCAGGACGAGCTTGCGCAGGCTTTCGAACTCGGTGCGCAGGTAGGTCTTGTCGAGGTCCCAGCGGAAGACGATCGACGGCTCTCCCTCCCCCGCTCCCCCGGCCCTCGGCCGCGACTCGCGCGAGCTCACCGGATCCCGGCGACCGCCTCGGCGATCTCGTCGGCGACGCGGTCGCGCACGGCCTTCGCCGCGACCTTCACCGCGTTGGCGATCGCGCGGGCCGAGGAGCGTCCGTGGGCCTTGATGCAGAGGTGCTCGAAGCCGAGGATCGGCGCTCCGCCGTAGGTGCCGAAGTCGGTCATGTCGCGCACCTTCTCGATGCCCGGCGCGAGCATCGCCATGCCGAGCCGCACCCGCCAGCTGTCGTGTGCGGCCTGGGAGGCGAGGTGGGACGCGGCCTCGCCGATCCCCTCCAGCAGCTTCAGCACGACGTTGCCCAGCAGTCCCTCGGCGACCACCACGTCGGCCCGCCCGGTCGCGACGTCGCTGCCCTCGACGTTGCCGACGAAGTGGATCGACGGGAGCGCTCGCATCATGCGGTGGGCCTCGACCAGGACGTCGCCGCCCTTGCCTTCCTCGCGCCCCATGTTGAGGAGCCCGACGCGCGGCGAAGGCTGCCTGGAGACGCGGCGCGCGTACGCGCTGCCCATGATCGCGAACTGGGCGAGCTCGGCGGCCTCGCAGCGGATCGTCGCGCCGACGTCGAGCAGGAGGCCGAAGACGTCCTGACCGGGAAGCTCGGTCTCGCGCGGGTAGACGCTCGCGAGCGCCGCGCGGCGCACGCCGCGAATCAGCTTGAAGTTCCTGGCGGCGCAGAGCACCGCGGCGCCGGTGTTGCCCGCGGTCACGAGCGCGTCGGCCTCGCCGTCGGCCACCATCCGCGCCGCGACCGCGATCGAGGCGTCGCGCTTGCCGCGCAGCGCCTCGTGCGGGTCGTCGGCCATGCCGATCGCGCTCGCACAGTGCCGCACCGAGATCAGCTCGGGGTCGTAGGGCCCCTCGTCGAGCAGGGCCTGGATGCGGGCGGAGTCGCCGACCAGGACGACCTCGATCCCGGACTCGAGCGAGACCTTCGCGACTCCCTTCACGACCTCGTCGGGGGCGAAGTCCCCTCCCATCGCGTCGACGGCGATCCGGGGCACGGCTCAGGCCCTCCCGAGCCCGAACCAGCGCCGGCCCCGCAGGGTCCGGACCAGGCGGCGGGGGTCGACGCGGTACTTGAAGGCCTTGCGCCCGTCGACCAGAAGGACCGGCACCTCCTCGCCGTAGAGGGCGGCCAGCGCCGGGTCCTCGTCGACGTCCCGGACCTCCAGGGTGAAGGGCACCTCGCGCCGGGCCTGCTCGACGGCCGCCAGGGCCTCGTCGCACAGGCAGCAGTCGGCCCGGGACAGGAGGACGACCCGGGCACTGGACGAGTTTGACTCCACCTTGGGCGTTCGGTACCCAAGGGGATTCGACTTGCCAAGGGAACCAGCCATGCCGTACGCAGTCATCCGCACCGGGGGTAAGCAGTACCGGGTCGAGCCCGGGGACGTCATCCGTGTCGAGTCGCTCTCGGGCGACGTCGGGGCCGACGTCCGGTTCGACGAGGTGCTTCTCCGCTCCACCGACTCCGGCCTCTCGGTCGGCGCCCCGCTCGTCGAGGGCGCCACGGTCGCCGGCAAGATCGTCGGCCAGGGTCGGGCCCGCAAGATCCTCGTGTACAAGAAGAAGCGCCGCAAGAACTACCGCCGCAGGGCCGGCCACCGCCAGGCGGTGACCACGGTCCAGGTGGTCTCGGTCGGCTGAGGGTTCCCCGATGGCTCACAAGAAGGGACAGGGCAGCACGAAGAACGGCCGCGACTCCGCAGGACAGCGTCGCGGCGTCAAGATCTTCGACGGCCAGAGCGTGCGCGCGGGCGGCATCATCGTCCGCCAACTCGGCACCCGCATCCACCCCGGCCGCAACGTCGGCATGGGCCGCGACTACACGATCTTCGCCAAGGTCGACGGCAAGGTCGCCTTCGACCGCATGGGCAAGGACCGCAAGCGCGTGAGCGTCGTCCCCGCGGCGGCGCAGGCGGAGCCGACCACCACGGCCTGAGGCGGGTCTCTCACCGGACCCCGCCCCACGGCCACCGGCGAGCCCCGGTGGGGGCGCTGGACGGTCCGGGACGATGAGATTCATCGACGAGGTCGAGATCCTCGCGATCGGCGGGGGAGGCGGTCGGGGCTGCTGCGCCTTCCGACGCGAGAAGTACGTCCCCCGGGGCGGCCCCTCGGGTGGCGACGGCGGGCGCGGCGGGAACGTGGTGCTGCGCGCCGACCACCGGCTGAACACGCTGCTCGAACTGCGCTACCGCCCTCGCCTGCTGGCCGGACGCGGCGAGCACGGGCGCGGCAAGGAACAGTACGGCCGCGGCGGCGACGACCTCGAGATGGCGGTCCCCGTCGGGACGATCGTGTCCGACGCCGCGACCGGCGAGGTGCTGGCCGACCTCCGCCGCGAGGGAGACGTGGTGATCGCGGCGCACGGCGGCCGCGGCGGGCGCGGCAACATGCACTTCGCGACGCCGACGCACCGCGCGCCCCGGCGGGCCGACCCCGGCGAACCGGGCGAGGAGCGCACGCTGCGGCTCGAGCTGCGGCTGCTCGCCGACGTCGGCGTGGTCGGCTTCCCGAACGCCGGCAAGAGCTCGCTCATCGCGCGCATCTCGGCCGCGCGCCCCCGCATCGCCGACTACCCGTTCACCACCCTCGTGCCCCAACTGGGCGTCGTACGGGTCGACGAGGGCGCGACCTTCGTCGTGGCGGACATTCCCGGCCTGATCGAGGGTGCCCACGAGGGCGCCGGGCTCGGCACGCGCTTCCTGCGCCACCTCGCGCGCACGAGCGTGCTCGTCCACCTGCTCGACCTCTCGCCCGACTCGGGTCGCGACCCGGTTTCCGACTACGACGTGATCAATCGCGAGCTCGAGCTCGCCGATCCCGCGCTCGCCGCGAAGCCGCAGGTCGTCGCGGGAAACAAGGTCGACCTGGTCGAGGGGCGCGAGCGCTTCGAGGCCGCACGCGCGGCGCTCGCGCGGCGCGGCATCGACCTGCTCGGAATCTCCGCCGCGACCGGCCACGGCATCCCCGAACTCGTCGGCCGCACCGCGCGCACGCTCGCCGAGCGGCGGCGCGAGGAAGCGCTCGCGGACGCGGAGGCCGCGGCAGCCACCGACGGCCCGCCCGGGGCGGCCGCCGACGCGACACCCGCCGCGGAGGGCACCGATGGCTGAGGCGTCCCAGTCGGCGCGCAAGCCCGCGATCCTCGCGCGCGTCCGCCGCGTCGTCATCAAGATCGGGTCCGGCGTGATCGCCGACGAGCGCGGCCTCGACGCCGGGCAGATCGAGCGGCTCGCGGGCGAGATCGCGGAGCTCCACCGCGCGGGCCTCGCGGTCACGGTGGTCAGCTCGGGCGCGATCGCGGCGGGGCGCTCGATCCTCGGGATCGCGGCCCCGCGTTCGATCCCCGAACGCCAGGCGACCGCGGCGGTCGGCCAGATCCTGCTCATGTCGGAGTGGCGTCGCGCCTTCGACGCGCGCGGGATCACGGTCGCGCAGATCCTGCTCGATGCCGACGACCTCGCCGACCGTCGCCGCTGGCTCAATGCCGAGCACGCGGTCGCGAGCCTGCACGCGAGCCGCATCGTGCCGATCGTCAACGAGAACGACACGGTCGCGGTCGACGAGCTCAAGTTCGGCGACAACGACAACCTCTCGGCGCTGGTCGCGAACCTGGTCGCGGCCGACCTGCTCGTCGTCCTGAGCGACGTCGCCGGGTTCTACGACGCGAACCCCAAGACCGACCCCGCGGCCCGCAGGATCGCGGTCGTCGAGCGGGTGGACGAGCGCCTGCTCGCGCTCGCCTCGGGCGGCAGCTCGCTCGGCACCGGCGGCATGCGCTCGAAGCTCACCGCCGCGGGCAAGGCGGCGGAGGCCGGGATCGCGACCGTGATCGCCGACGGGCGGAGCCCGGGCACGCTCGGGCGCGCGCTCGACCCGGCGGCCGACGAGGGCACGCTGTTCCTGCCGCTCGACGACGCGCTCGCGCGCCGCAAGCACTGGATCGCGCACACGCTGAAGCCCGCCGGCACGCTCGCCTGCGACGAGGGTGCGCGGGACGCCGTCGCCCGCCGCGGCCGCAGCCTGCTGCCGTCGGGGATCACGTCGGTGTCCGGTCGCTTCGAGGCGGGCGACTGCGTGAGCCTCGTCGGGCCCGACGGACGGGAGTTCGCGCGCGGACTCGCGATCTACGGCGCCGCGGAGGTCGCCCGGATCGCGGGACGCCAGAGCGCCGAGGTCGAGGCGATCCTCGGCTTCCAGATGGGCGACGCCGTGGTACACCGCAACGATCTCGTCGTGACGGCCGGGGCCCCGGGGGCCTCCGGTTCCGGGGCGGCGCGAGCGTCCTGAGGGGCGCGACCCGACGGGGCCGTTCGCCCGCGCCGGGGCAAGGAGGCAGAGCAGCGATGTCGAGGCAGCCGGACGCAGAGGCGATCGTCGGAGAGTTCACCCGGGCGGCGCGTGCCGCCCTGCCCGCGCTGCGCACGGCGACGACCCCGCAGAAGGACCAGGCGCTCGCGGGCTTCGCCCGCGCACTCCGCGACGGGCGCGACGCGCTGCTCGAGGCGAATCGCCGCGATCTCGACGGCACGCGCGACGCGGCCCCGGCCTTTCGCGACCGCCTCACGCTCACGCCCGAGCGCATCGAGTCGATGGCGGCGGGCGTCGAGGTGGTCGCCGCGCTCCCCGACCCGGTCGGCGAGACCGTGACGACGTTCCGGCGCCCCAACGGCCTCGAGATCTCGCAGGTCCGGGTGCCGCTCGGCGTGATCGGCGTGATCTACGAGTCGCGCCCCAACGTGACCGCCGACGCGGCCGCGCTCTGCCTCAAGGCCGGCAACGCGGTCCTGCTGCGCGGCGGCTCCGAGGCGATCGCGACGAATGCCGCGATCGCGGACCTCGCGGGGCCGGCACTCGCGGCCGCGGGCCTGCCCACGGCCGCGATCCAGCTCGTCCGCACGACCGACCGGGCCGTCGTGAACCGCATGCTGGGCGCGCTCGGCGAGATCGACGTCATCATCCCCCGCGGCGGCCCGAGCCTGCTGCACGCGATCCACGAGAACGCGCGCGTGCCGGTCATCCAGCACTTCGAGGGCGTCTGCCACGTGTTCGTCGACCGTGCCGCCGACCCGGCGCAGGCGCTCGCGATCGCGCTCAACGCGAAGACCTCGCGGCCGGGCGTCTGCAACGCGATGGAGACGCTCCTCGTCCACCGCGAGATCGCGCCGTCGTTCGTGCCGACGATGGCAGCCGAGATGCGGGCGCGAGGCGTCGAGCTGCGCGGCTGCCCGGCGACGCTCGCGATCCTGCCCGACGCGAAGCCCGCGGTCGACGCCGACTGGGACGCGGAGTACCTCGACCTCGTGCTCGCGGTCCGCGTGGTCGACGACCTCGACGCGGCGCTCGCCCACGTCGGGCGCCACTCGACCGGGCTCGCCGACGCGATCGTCACCGAGGACCGCGCCGCCGCCCGGCGCTTCGCCCGCGAGGTCGACTCGGCCGCGGTGTTCGTGAACGCATCCACGCGCTTCACCGACGGCAGCGAGTTCGGCTTCGGAGCCGAGATCGGCATCTCGACGAACCGCCTGCACGCGCGCGGTCCGCTCGGCGTCCGCGAGCTCACGACGACCAAGTACGTCGTGCAGGGCGACGGACAGGTCCGCTGAAGGGGTGGGCACGCGCCGCATCGGCCTCCAGGGCGGCAGCTTCGACCCGGTCCACTTCGGCCACCTGCGCGCGGCCGAGGAAGTGCGCGAGCGGGCCGGCCTCGACGAGGTCTGGCTCGTGCTGGCGCGCGTGTCGCCGTTCAAGGTGCGCTCGGGCACGAGTCCTGCAGAGGATCGCCTGCGCATGCTCGAACTCGCGCTCGAGGGGGCGCCGGGCCTGCGCCCGTGCACGGTCGAGCTCGAGCGCGAGGGACCGTCGTTCACCGTGGACACGGTCGCCGAGCTCGCCCGCCGCCATCCCGACGCGAGCTTCACGCTCGTCCTCGGGCTCGACGCCTTCCGCGAGATCCACGGCTGGCACCGCTGGACGGAACTGCTGTCGTCGTGCGACCTCGCGGTCACCTCGCGCCCGCCCGAGCGCGTCGAGGAAGGGGCCGGAGCACTCGCTTCGCTGGGCCTGCCGATTGCCGTGCAGGAGGCCTTCTGGTACGACCCGACCCAAGCGTGTCACCGACATCGCAGCGGTCGGCGCCTCGACTTTCATCCGCTCACGGCGCTCGACATCTCCTCCACGGCGATCCGTCGCCTCGTGCGGGAAGGACGTTCGATCCGATTCCTCACCGACCGGGCCGTCGCCGACTGGATCGCGACGCGCGGCCTCTACCGTGCCTGATTCCCGCGTGACCGCACCCCGCGCCGAGACCACCGACCCGATCCGCGCGCTCGCCGAGACCTGCGCCGCGGCGGCGCTCGACAAGAAGGCGACCGACGTCGTGATGCTCGACGTGCGCTCGCTCACCTCGCTCGCCGACTGGTTCGTCCTCGCGTCCGGGCGATCGGACACCCAGGTGCGGGCGATCGCCGAGGCGGTGGAGACGGCCTGCCGCGGCCGCGAGCGTCGGCCGCTCTGCGTCGAGGGACTGCGCCACGGGCAGTGGGTGCTTCTCGACTACGGCGACGTCGTCGTCCACGTCTTCTACGGACCCGTCCGGGAATTCTACGACCTGGAGCGCCTCTGGGCGAAGGCCCCGCGCATCGCCGTCGAGGCCCCGGAACCGGCCCCGGCCGGCAGCGGCAAGACCGGCCGCGGGGCCGCGAGGTAGCCATGCTGCGACGGCTCGGCATGGCGCTCCTGGTCGCGCTCTCCGGCGCGGCCGTCGCCTTCCTCTACTACCACAACGGGCACTCCGTCCCGCTCCACCTGGGCGCAGACCAGCACTTCGAATTGCCGCTCGCGATCCACCTCCTCGGCGCGTTCGCCCTGGGTGCCGGGCTGATCCTCCTGGGAGGCGTCCTGCGAGCCGGCGCGAGCGGCCTGCGCGACATGCGCGAGCGAAGCGTCGTTCGCCAGGCCGACCAGACCGAGCGTTGGCGCGACGACGGGCGGAAGCTCCTGTGGTCGGGCGAGCTCGACGGCGCCTCGCGCCTCCTCTCGAAGGCTGCCGAGCGGCGCCCGGACGACTGCGAGACCGCGCTCGCGCTCGCCGAGCTCCACCGCGCGCGCGGCGAAACCGAGACCGCGCGGCGCGCGCTCGCCGCGGCACGGGCGAGGATCGGGCCGGAGCCCCGGCTGCTCTCCGAGACGGCGAAGCTCGCGCTCGAGCGCGGCAGCGCCGGCGCCGCCTCCGACGCTCTCCGCGAAGCGACGGTGGTGGCGCCCGCGAGTCCCCGGCTGCTCTCCGAGCTCGCGGGGGCGCTCGCCGCCGAGGGACGCCTCGACGACGCGGTCGATGCCGCGACGCGCCGACTCGCCGCCGAACGCGAGCCCGTGCGACGAGAGCAAGCCCGGCGCGAACTCGTGTCCCTTCGCTACCGGGCGGCCGCCGCGCTCGGCGAGACGCCATCCGCGGCCGACGCGATGCGCCGGGTGCTCGCCGAGGATCCCGACTGCTTCGCCGCGAGCGTCGGGCTCGCCGCCGCGGCCGTGTCCGGCAAGGACTCCCGCACGGCCGAGAAGGCGCTGCGCGAGGGCATCCGCCGCAGCCCGCGCGGCGTGCTGCTCGAGCGCTGGCGCGCGCTGTTCACCGGCGACGGGCAGCCGCAGCGCGCCCTTCCCGTCCTGCGCGAGGCCTGCACCGGCAACCAGCTCGCCGCGCCTCGGCTCGCGCTCGCCCGGGCGCTCGTCGCCGCAGGCAAGCCCGACGAGGCCGAGGCGGTGCTCGCGGAGATCGAGGGCGCGGCCACGAGGCTCGCAGCCGAAGGCATCGACGCCGGGCCCGAGCGCGACTTCGTCGCCGCCGAGATCGCGCTCGCACGGGGCCGCGAGGGCACGGCGGCCCGCCTCTTCGAGCAGGCCGCGAGCGGCTCGCACCGCCCCTTCGGCTACGCGTGCACGCGCTGCGGCCGCGGTTCGGGGACCTGGACCGACCACTGCCCCTGCGGCGCGGTCGGCAGCTACGACTGGCTCGTCTGAACCGGGGCACGCGGCCGTGAGCGAGCGCATCGCCTTCCACCCGACCGCCGGCGCGATCGGCGCCGAGGTGACCGGGGTCGACCTGCGCGAGCCGCTCGACGACGCCTCGTTCGAAAGACTCCGCGACGGGCTCGTCCGCCACCAGGTGCTCTTCTTCCGCGACCAGCCGATCGATCCCGCGGCGCACCTCGCCTTTGCGCGCCGCTTCGGCGAGCCGGTCCCCCACCCGGCCTACCCGCACGTCGACGGCTTCCCCGCGATCAACGTGCTCGAGAGCACACCCGGCCATCCGACCAAGATCGACACCTGGCACACCGACATGACGTTTCTCGCCGAGCCCCCGCTCGGCTCGATCCTGCGCGTCACGGTGCAGCCGCCGAGCGGTGGAGACACGATGTTCGCGAGCCTCTCGGCCGCGTGGGACGGGCTTTCCGGACGCATGCAGCGCTACCTCGACGGCCTGCACGCCTGGCACTCGTTCGCGCACGGCTTCCGCCACAGCCTGGCCGAGCCCGGCGGGTGGGAACGCCTCGGCGACGCGGTGCGCGCGAACCCGCCGGTGCGCCACCCGGTCGTGCGCACCCACCCGCATGACGGCCGGCGCTGCCTGTTCGTGAACCGGCTCTTCACGACCCATCTCGAGGGCGTGCGGGAGGCCGAGAGCGAAGCCGTCCTGCGCTTCCTCTTCGAGCATGCCGAGACGGCCGAGTTCGCCTGCCGCTTCCGCTGGTCGCGCGACGCGATCGCGTTCTGGGACAACCGCTCGACGCTCCATCGGCCCGTGAACGACTACTTCCCGGCCCACCGGCGTCTCGAGCGGATCACGATCGCGGGCGACCGCCCGCGATGACGCGGTGGCTGCTCGTCCTCGACGCCTACGACGACGCGGGGCGCGAGGCGCTGCGGGGCGCGGGCGCGACGCTCGCCGGCGAGCTCTGGCGGCGGCTGCTCCTCTCGCTCGACGCCTCGGCCCGCGTCGAGGTCGCGAACCTCGGCACCGGGGCGACCGCCCTGCCCGACCTCTCGGGCTTCTCGGGGATCGCCTGGACCGGCTCGAACATGACGATCCACCGGGAGACCGCCGAGGTTCGTCGCCACGTCGAGATCGCGCGCACCGCGCTGGCGGCGGGGATCCCGTCGTTCGGCAGCTGCTGGGGACTCCAACTCGCCGTCGTCGCGGGGGGAGGCGCCTGCGCGGCGAACCCGCGCGGCCGCGAGTTCGGCATCGCCCGCGGGCTGCGGCTGACCGACGCGGGCCGTGCACACCCGCTCTTCGCCGGTCGCACCGAGCCCTTCTGCGCGTTCACGAGCCACGAGGACCACGCGGTCTCGCTCGCGCCGGGCACGACGCTGCTCGCCGGCAACGAGTTCTCGCCGGTCCAGGCCGTCGTCGTCGAAGCTGGGCGCGGCCTCTTCTTCGCGGTGCAGTACCACCCCGAGTACCAGCCCCGGGACGTGGCAGCCCTCGCGCGCCTGCGTGGCCCGCAGCTGCTCGCGCAGGGCGACTTCGCGGACCGTGCCGCCCTCGACGCCTGGATCGCGGACATGGAGGCCCTCGAGCGGGAGCCGCAACGTGCGGACCTCCGCGAACGGCTTCGCGCCGGCGACGACGTCCTCGACCGCGCGGTGGTCACGCGCGAGGTGCGCCGCTGGCTCGACCTCCACGTGGAGCCCCGCTCCGGCTCCTGAACCCGCGCGCGCGACGCGCGGTGCGACCGCTCAGGCGACGCGGCCGAGCAGGAACGGGTGCAGCGACGTCAGGCCTTCGAGGTCGTGGATGTCGCGCGGCAGGTTCGGCACCTGAACCAGCGGGACGCCTTCGGGGAGCCCCTGCATGAAGCCTTCGATCCGCAGCGCGTCGCCGCGCGCGCGCTCCTGCCAGGCGCAGAAGTTGCGCGCGAGCCGATCGAGCAGCTCCGGCGGAACCTCGCGCCCGAACGCCCGCGCGGCGGGGCCGGCGATCCGGGCCACGACCTCCCCCGGCTCGTCCGCGTCCAGGTCGGCGCCCGCCCCCTGGAAGAGCGGGTGGATGCGGTTCATGACCACGCCGCGCAGCGGCATGCGCCGCGCCGACATCTGGTCCGCCAGGTACTCGACCTGGTCGAGCACCTGCTCGTCGGGACCCGCGACCAGGAGGAACGCGGTCGCCGGGTCGCGCAGGAGCTCGGTCACGCGCGCGACGCGCGCCTCGAAGCCGTCGAACAGCGAGCTCATCGACTCGAAGAAGTCGCTCACCTCGGCGAACGTGCCGACGCCGGTCACCTCCTCGATCTTGCGCAGGATGAACCCGACCGTCTTGTTCATCGCCTGGAAGGCCGACCAGCCGGCCGACATCGACGGGCGCACGAACCAGCGGACGATCTTGCGGTCGAGGAAGTCGAGCAGGCGGTCGGGCGCTTCCAGGAAGTCGAGCGCGTGCTGGGTCGGCGGCGTGTCGACGACGATCAGGTCGTACCGGCCGCTCGAGTCGAGCTCGCCGAGCTGCTCGACCGCCATGTACTCCTGCGAGCCGGCGAAGCTCTGCGAGAGCTGCTTGTAGAAGCGGTTCGCGAGGATCCGGTCGCGGGCTTCCGGCGTCGGTGCGTGCCGCTCGACGAGCTCGTCCCAGCTGCCCTTCTGGTCGAGCATCATCGCGTTCAGCGTGCCCTTCACCAGGAGGCCCGCGCGCGCGAAGGTCTCCGGCGCGACCCGGACCGGGGTGTTGCCGATCGGGCCGATCCCGAGCGAGTCGGCGAGCCGGCGGGCCGGGTCGATCGTCAGCACGATCGCGTGGCGGCCCTGCATCGCGCCCCAGAGGGCGAGCGAGGCGGCCGTCGTCGTCTTGCCGACCCCTCCCGAGCCCGCGCACACGAGGATCCGGTGCGAGCGGACGAGCTCGGCGATGCGCTGCGAGGGCTCCGTACTCACGCGGCCTCCGTCGAAGGCTTCCCGTCGAGCTGCCCCGCGAGATCGCGCGACAGCCGGTCGACGTGCAGACCGCCGAACTCCTCGGTGAAGAGGTAGGGCAGCCGGACCGTCGGGATCGGCACCTCGCGCGCGAGGCGCAGGACGTTCTCGCGGTTCAGCTCCGCCCAGCCGGTCTCCCCGTCGGCCACCCGGACCGCCTCGGCGAACAGCGCCTCGTCGGGCGAGGCCGGATCCCCGTCGCGCGGCGACGCCCCCCCGAGCGACTCGATCTCCGCCGGGGTGAGCGGCGCGCGGTGGACGCGGTTCACGACGAGGAGCGTTCGCGGCAGCCCGAGATCGGAGAGCCCGCGCGAGATCTCCAGCGTCTCGTTCACCGGCATCTCCTCGGGCGTCGTCACGATCGCGACCGCGGTCGCGCTCTCGTCCTGGAGCAGCGAGAAGATCCGCTCGGCCTCGCGGTGGACGAGTCCCACGGGGAAGGCCTCGGCCGCGGCCTTGGGCATGCGAAGGTACTGCAGGCTGTGCCCGGTCGCCGGTCCGTCGACCACGACGAGATCCGGCGCGGTCGCGTCCGTCCGCTCGACCTCGTACCAGATCTTGCCGACCGTCATGAGCTCCTTCAGTCCGGGCGCCGCTGCGACGAAATACTGGTAGACGTTGCTGGAGAAGACGGTCTTCAGCAGCCGGCGCACCGGGATCACGAGCCCCAGGTACTCCTCGAGGGCGCGCTTGCCTTCGACCTCGATGTGGCCGATCCGGCGCAGCTCGGGCGCGGTGGGCCGCGACTTGCGCTGCTCGTCGATCGCGCGCTCGAGCCCGCGCGCCCCTTCGAGCTCGACCATGAGCACGCGCTTTCCCCGGCGCGCCGCCTCGAGGCCGATCGCGAGCGAGACGGTCGTCCGCCCGACGCCGCCCTTGCCCACCGTGAAGACGAGGCGGCGTCGCAACAGCTCGTCGAAGTTCATGCCCCCGCCGGCCCCCGCTCGGCCCGCCGCATCACGAGACAGACGTTCGTGCCGCCGAACCCGAAGGAGTTCGAGATCGCGAACTCGACGTCGGCCGCGCGCGCGACGTTCGGAACGTAGTCGAGGTCGCACGACGGGTCGGGCACCTCGTAGTTGATCGTCGGCGGCAGGACCTGGTCGCGCAGCGCGAGCGCCGTGTAGACGGCCTCGAGACCGCCGGCCGCGCCGAGCAGGTGCCCCGTCATCGACTTCGTCGAGCTCACCGCGAGCTGCCGGGCGTGCTCGCCGAAGACCTTCTTGATCGCGGCGGTCTCGTTCGCGTCGTTCGCCTCGGTCGAGGTGCCGTGAGCGTTCACGTAGCCGACCGCCTCCGGCGCGAGGGCCGCGTCCTCGAGCGCGAGCCGCATGCAGTCGGCGGCACCACGCCCCTCGGGAGGCGGCTGGGTGATGTGGAACGCGTCGTCGTTGGCGGCGTAGCCGACCACTTCCGCGATCGGAGAGGCACCGCGGGCGAGCGCCGAGTCGCGCTCCTCCATCACGAGGAGTCCGGCTCCCTCGCCCAGCACGAAGCCGTCGCGGCCTGCGTCGAACGGCCGGCTCGCGCGCTCGGGCTCGTCGTTGCGGGTCGAGAGCGCCCGCATCGCCGCGAAGCCGCCGATCCCGAGCGGCGCCACGGCCGCCTCGGACCCACCCGCGACGGCCGCGTCGAGGTAGCCGTCGCGGATCATGCGGAAGGCCTCGCCGACGCCGTGGGCGCCCGAGGAGCAGGCGCTCGCCGGGGCGAAGTTCGGGCCGCGCAACCCGAAGCGGATCGCGATCTGGCCCGGGGCGAGGTTGCCGATGATCTTGGGCACGAAGAACGGCGAGACCTTGCGCAGCCCGCCGTCGAGGAAGGCCTTGTGGGTCTCCTCGATCGAGATGATGCCGCCCAGCCCGACGCCGACGATGCAACCGATCCGGGCGCCGTTCGACTCGTCGACCACCAGCCCCGACTGCGTGATCGCCATCTGGGCGGCCGCGAGCGCGTAGAGGATGAACACGTCCATCTTCTTCACGTCCTTGCGGTCGACCCAGTCCTCGGGGACGAAGTCGGGGACCTGCCCCGCGATCCGGACGGGGA
>JAFMJW010000252.1 GCA_017853315.1 Alphaproteobacteria bacterium | reverse complement strand
GGGCCGCCGGGCGATCGTCGTCGCCGGCATGCACCGCAGCGGGACGTCGGCCTTCACTCGATGCGTGAACCTGCTGGGGGCTGGCATCGGCGAAAACCTCATCCCCACGAACTGGGGCAACGAGCGGGGATTCTGGGAGGACGCGGGGGTCGTCGCGGCGAACGACGCGCTGCTCGCGGCTGTCGGGCGCACCTGGCACGACGTGCGGCCGATGCCGCGGGCATGGGCGGTCTCGTCGGCGATCGAGCCTCCTGCGGCCCGGGTCGTCCGGATCGTCGCCGAGGAGACCGCGCGCTGCCCGCTCTGGGTGGTGAAGGACCCGCGGCTCTCCCGGCTCGTCCCGACCTGGGACGCAGCGTTCGCGGCCTCGAAGGTCGAGCCGCACTTCATCGTCGTGCTCCGCCACCCGGCCGAGATCGCGGCCTCGCAAGAGCGGAGAGACGGTTTTTCCGCGGGCAAGTCGCACCTCCTGTGGTTGCGCCATCTTCTCGAGGTCGAGCGGGCGACCCGCGGACGCCGTCGCGTCTTCTCGCTCTATGACGACCTTCTCGCGGACTGGCGGCTGACGCTCTCCCGCGTGGCGGAGGTCCTGGGCATCGAGTGGCCGATCCCGCTCGACCGAGCGGCACCCGGGATCGAGGACTTTCTCAGCGACGAACTTCGGCACTTCTCCATCGACGAGGACCATGCATGGAGGGTTTCCGCGGCGCCGCTCGTGGTGGAGGCCTGGCGCGTACTGCGCTCTGCGGCCGGCTCGGCCGGAGGGGGCCCGGCTTTCCTGGAGGCGATCGACCGGGTCCACGAGGGGGTTGCGGCTGCCGACGGCGTCTTCCTGTCGTCGTACGACGACCTCTGCCGGGAACTCGACGAGGCGCGCGTGTCGATCAACTCCCAGGACGAGGGTTGGCGGAAGGAGATCGAACGCGGAAGCGCGCTCGAGGCCTGGGCCGGGGAACTCGAAGCGAGGGGGCTTCGACTCGAGCGCGAGATCGGCGCATTGCGGGAAGGTCTCGCGGCGGCGGAGGAGCGCGCGGCACGTGAGCAGGCGCTCCGAGTGACGAGCGAGGCCGCGTACGTGGAACTCAGCGAGCACCGCTTGCGGCTCGACGAGGAGATCGCGGACGCGTGCGCATGGCGGTCGGACGCGCAGGGGCGCCTCGGCCGGCTCGCGACCGAGGTCGAAGCGTTGCGCCGCCGGCGGGTCGTCCGCCTCGGCGACGCCCTCGCCCGGACGGGAGACCTGTCTGGCGACGTGACCTCCGCCTTTCGCAACATGCTCGACGACAGTCGGCTGTTTGCCGGCCCCTTGCACGGCTTCTCGCTCGGCACGAGCGAGAGTCTCCGGACCTCCGGTCCTCGGATCTACCCGCTTCGAGTGGATCGCCCCGGCCTTTCGTCCGTGTCGCTCGCGGTCGCCGTCGATGCGCGTCCCGGGACCGGCACGCTCGAGGTCGCCCTCCTGTCTCGAGAGGGGGCGACGTTGCGCCGGGCCTTTCTTCCCGCCGAGCGGCTGTCCGAGGCGGAGCCGGCCCGTTTCGAGTTCGAGCCGTTCGACCGGGGCATCGGCACCGTGAATCTCGTCGTCTCGGCCCACGGGCTGGACGTCCCCCTGCGTCTCTTCGAGTGGCGACGCTCCGCTCTCGGCGCAGTCGTCCGCCGGTCACGCGCGTTTTGCGAACTCGGCTTCGCGCCCGCGGTCCCCGGCGGCGCCCTCGGAGAGGTCGATCGCGTAGAGGATCCGGAGGAACGGCGCCGCCACCACCGAGGCAAGACCTAGGCGCCGCATTGCCCGAGTGCCGCGAGGCGACCCGATCCTCGACGACTCGAGGACTTCGATCGTACCCTCGAATCCGGCGGGCCGCCGGAGGTCGAGGACGAAGGCGCGGCCCTCGGAGTGGAGGACTCCGTCGAAGGCGCACCGGACCCACTGGCCCGGGACGCCCCCGCCGAGGTCCGCAACCCCCCTTCGCAACACCTGGCCGTCGTCGAGGCTCAGGACGAAGTCGAGCTTGCCCCGCGTGCCGCCGACCGCCCCGCCCCCGATGCTCACCTCGATGCCGCAGAGAGAGTCGTGCGCCGCGATGAAGCGATAACGTCGAGTGCGCCCGAGTGGGACGTACTGCGCAGGCTCGGCGCCGAGGAATTCCGAGAGCGGCTCGATCGCCGGATCGCGGCCTCCGCCTGCGTGCAGCGCGCCGGTCCTGTTCCGCGCCTCCCTCGCAGCCCCGAGGCGCCAGAGCACTTGCACCCACCAGGCGTCGGTCAGCGACTGGACGTGGACCTGCTCGAGCAGCATGCGCGCGCCCGCGAGCATGCGCGCGCGTTCGTCGGGTCGATCGAGAAGGAATCCCACCACGCTTGCCCATTCCTCGGGCGACTCGTCCGCGAAGCGCGCGTGGATGCCGTCGAGCAGTACGCGCTGGTAGGCGGGCACCCGGGAGCACGCCATCACCGCACCGGCCCAGGTGTAGTCGCGAAACTTGGTCGCCTGTTTCGAGTCGTTGAAGATCGAGTCGGCGAGCGGCGCGAGCCCGACGGACCATCCGCGGTCGCGGAGCAGCGACAGGCTCTCGGCCCAGTCCGACACGGCAGGTTGCACGTGGTCGAGGACTCCCTCGAGTTCCGGGGTGGGTGTGACGCCGATCGCCTCGATCTCGATCCGATCGCCGTACCGGCGGCGCAGCAGGCGCAGGGCCTCGACCATCCAGGGCAGAGACAGGGCCTCGTTCGACCCGAAGAAGCCGATCCGAAGCCGCGCCCCGCCGATCTTTCCGTCGTGGTCCTCCGCCCGCACCGGGGCCGACTCCGGCGGCGGGGGGAGCGACTCCTGGTCGAGGCCGTAGGGCGTCTCCATCACGTTCCGGTTGAACTCCGCAGCCCGGGCGAAGAGCGGTGGAGTCGAGGCCAGCACGAGGCTCGACTCGGAAAGGAAGCGGCGGATGGTATGCACGGTGGCAGGGTGCCGGTAGAAATCACCGACCGCGCCTCCGGGCGGGATCCACAGGAAGTCGTCGTCCCAGGCCGCGACGAGCGGGACCTGTCGCTCGTGCGAGGCTTCGAGAAGCGGAAGGGAACCTTGCTCGAACGCCCGCATGACGAAGGCGGCGTCCACGTCGAGCAGGTCGTCCGGCCGGAACGCGTCGGGCTCGATGGTGCGAAGATCGATCAGGCCCTCGCGCCCGAGCCGGCGGAGCGGCTGCAGCGCCCCGATCTGCATGGAAGCCGTGTGCTCGTAGCCGATCGCGACGAGCCTGGGTCGGCGCCACGACAGCGCCCTCCTCTCGATCGCGAGCCGTGAGATCTCGCCGAGAAAGTGCAACTGGGCCCCGCGAAGCGAGAACCGGCTCGAGGCATCCCCGAGGGCGCCCGACCGGATCCGCGCCCGCAGGTCGGGTCGTTCAACGAGGACGCGGAGCCCCTCCGAGAAGCCGGCCTCGTCATGGTCGGCGAGCCAGCCAGTCTCCAGGTGGCGCACGTGCTCCGCGTACACCGAACCCCGCGAGTAGATTCCCGGGATCCCGAAGCCGGCGTACTCACGGTACTTGTTGCTGGTCTTGCCCCGGTTGAACCGGCTGTCGAGCAGGGGCGCGAGGCCGATGTCCCAGTGCGTCTGGCGCAGGAACTCGTAGTACGTCAGGAGGTCGCCCATGAAGTGGCGGACCTCGACCCGCGGATGGTTCGCGAGATCGTCGGGGGCGTAGTTGACGAACTGGACGCGCACATGGGGCCACCTATCGAGTGCCTCCAGGAGCGGCCGAACGACGACGCGCAGGTCGCTCTCGTGCGTCGACGAGCCGCCGTAGCCGACGACGAGCGTCGCGTCGGACCGCCGCTCGTCGATCTCGAAGGTCGTTCGCGGGGCATTGAACTCGACGAAGCTCGGCAAGCGCCCGATGGCGATCCGGCGCGCGAGGTTACGGTAGCGGCCCTCCATCTCCGAGGTGAAGAGCCAGACGAGGTCGGCCTCCGCGATCATCGACTCGAAGGCCACCAGCGTCTGGGGCGCGAGATGGAGCTTGCCGAGCGGCGTCTCCGGATCCAGTTCCCGGAAGTCGTCGTCGGTCGAGTAGACGACGATCTTGTCGCGTTGCCGGGCGAATCGCAGCAAGGCAAGCGAACTCTGGTTGAAGGAGCGGAAGAACAACACGACGTCGGAGGCGAGGATAGCCTCCTGCTGCTCCGCGATCGTCGAGTCGTTGTGGTAGAGTTGGACAAGTTCGAGGGCTCCCTGCTCCGCGAGTCCTCGAAAGATCTGGTCGAGGATCTGGGTGCTGGCGATCCTTCCTGGCGTGAGGACCAGAAGTCTCAGGACGGGCAACTCCGGCAGTCGCTCAGCCGATCCGTGTTCCTGCGCGTCGCGTCCGTGGTCGCTCATCAGAACCCTCGCGTGCGCGGAGCGGCACCGACCTCACGGTGCTCCGACCCCCTCGGGGCAGACGGCGCCGCCGAATCTCGCGGGCGCATTAGCGCAGTGGTGCGCCGGCGACAACCGGAGGCGATTGAACCGGTCGGATCGCTGCGATACATCCCGGTTCATGGAACCCATCCATCTCTTCGTGCCGCGCTTTCGCGTCGAGGAGTGCCTTGCGCAGGTCCGCGAGTGCCTCGAGAAGGGCTGGACCGGGCTCGGCTACAAGACGGTCGAGTTCGAGAACGCGTGGCGCGCGCACACCGGGCTGCCGCACGCGCACTTCCTCTCCTCGGCGACCGCCGGGCTCCACCTCGCCGTGCGACTCTTCAAGGAGCGCCACGGCTGGAAGGACGGCGACGAGATCGTCTCGACGCCGCTCACCTTCGTCTCGACGAA
>JAFMJW010000251.1 GCA_017853315.1 Alphaproteobacteria bacterium | reverse complement strand
GTCGGGACTCCCCAGTCGCGGAACGTCTCTCCGATCCGGGCCGCGCGGTCGCCCCGAAGAGCCTCGATGCGGACCCAGGACGTGCCGCCGGCCCCGGAGACGTCGACGTGGCGGACCCCGGCCGCGCGAAGCCGCATCGCGACCCCACGCGAGAGACCGCAGCCGGTCTCCTTGGCCACGACCGGGACGCGGAGGCCGCGGGCGAGCCGCCGGAAGGTCGAGGTCCCGTCGCGGAAGTCGCGGTCGCCCTCGGGCTGCACGAGCTCCTGCGCGACGTTCAGGTGGATGCAGATCGCGTCGGCGTCGAGCGCCGAGACCAGTTCGTCGAACTCGGCGAGTTTCATGGAGCGCGCCTGCGCGAGCCCGATGTTGGCGAGCAGCACGGTCTTCGGCGCGAAGCGGCGGACCTCGAAGGTCCACCCGCTGTCGCGGCGCTTCTGCATGGCGCGCTGGCTTCCCACGCCGAAGGCGATGCCGAGCTCTTCCGCGAGCGCCGCGAGGTCGCGGTTGACCTCGAAGGCGCTGCCGGTGCCTCCCGTCATCGCGGTGATCACGAGCGGGGCGCGCAGGCGCTTGCCGAGCCACTTCGTCGTGCAATCGACCTGTTCGAGCGACAGGTCGGGCACCGCGTCGTGGACGAGTTCGACCTCCTCGAGGAGCGTGGTCTTGCGCAGCGACTCCACGTCCTCGCGAAGGCAGAGGTCGAGGTGGGCCTGCTTGCGTTCGGCGATCTCGTTCGCCGCAGCGGCCGCCTGCGCTCTCGCCCCCGACCTCGCAACGGCAGGTCGCGCCGCGCGCCGGCCCGCCGGTGCCTTCCGCTCAGCCACGGCGCCCTCCCGGAGTAGCGGGCGGTTCCACGCGGGGACCGCCGTCGATCGCGACCGCCAGGGGAGCCAGTCCCGCCTCCCGCCATGCCGAGCGAAGCGCCATGGCGCGATCGTCGCCGACGAGCGCGATCGCGCAATCCCCGCCGCCGGCGCCCGAGACGCGGGCGACGGCGCTCGCGCCGCGTGCGACCTCGCAGGCGAGGCGCAGCCGGGCCGACAGGATCGGCATCGAGAGCAGCGGAGCGAGCCGCTCGAGCCAGCGACCCGACGCGGCGAACGCCCGCCGAACCGGCTCCTCGACGCCCGATCGGAGCGCGAGGACGAGCTCGCGGGTCGCGTGCTCCATGCCCTCCGTCCAGGCCTCCAGCACGCCCCGTCCGGGCCCGTCGAACCCACGGGAGAAGCGGCTCGCGCGCGGGCCCGTTCGGGCGGCACGGCCCGTGGCCACGGCCTCGAAGGACAGCCCCCGCGGCAGGTCGAGTCTCTCCACGGACACCGTCGCGCCGAGCGCTTGCCGGAGCGCGTCCGCGGCCTCGGCGAGCGATCGCGGAGACGGGAGCCGCTCGAGCCCGGAGACGACCGACAGTCCGCCGCAGCTCGATGCGACCACGTCGGCGGCGGAGCCGCCTCCCTGGGCGGCACGGTGCGCCAGTACCGCCGTCGCGATCCGCTCGGCGAGCGTCCGCTCGCCCGCGGGATCCCGGCCCGCTGCTGCGAACGAGGCCGCCACGACGGCCACCGTCGCGGCGGCGCTGCCGCCGAGCCCGGTCTTCTCGGCACCGGGCTCGTCGAGGTCTCCCGCCGTCTCGAAGTCGAGATCGAGCGCCCGATGGCCGCAGGCCCGCGCCGCGAGCCATGCCGCGAAGGCGGCAAAGCGCAGTTCGACGGGTGCCGACTCCGCCGAGCCCGGGTCGTCCCCGAACGACCACGTCCGCGAGCGGTGGCCGACCGTGATGCGCCCCGAGCCGGGGCGGGCCGAGACGCGACAGGTCACGCGGCGGGACACGGCGGCGACCACGGCCGAGCCTCCGCGGGTCACCGCGTACTCCCCGGCCACGAAGAGCTTGGCGGGCGCGGACACGGTCAGCTCCAGGGACACGGGCCTTCGAGGATCCGGACGCCCGGCCCGGGCCGGGCCCGGATCACGCGGGCGACCCCGGGAACCTCTGCGAGCTTCGCCGACACGGCGTCGAGGTCGCCTCCCGCACAGACCACCTTCACCTGCGGTCCCGCGTCCATCGTGAACCAGCCGCCGAGCCCCTCGGCGCGCATCCGCCGCACGAGTGCCAGGACCTCGAGCGTGGCCGGGGCCCAGTAGAGGATCGGCGGGCGCGCGGCGATCGCGGTCGCGTGCATCCGGAGGCAGTTCTCCTCGGCGATCGTCCCGACCCGCTCGAGGTCCCGCCGCTCGATCGCGACCCGCATCGCGAGCAGGTCGTCCTCCTGCGCGGCGAGCCAGCCCGGGTAGAGCGGCGACGTGCGGGCCACGTGGCCCATCGCGTCACGCGAGCCGACGTCCTTCCTCGCCTCGCTCACGACCGCGACGGCCATCGCCACGTCCCAGGCCTCCGGCGCGAGCAGCGGAGTCGCGATCGAATCGGTCCCGTCTTCGCGTTCGCCCCGATTCCACTCGACGAAGCCGCCGTGCACCGAGCGCGCCGCCGACCCCGAGCCGCGCCTCGCGAGCGCGGAGAGGTCGTCGAGGTCGATGCGGCCCTCGCAGGCCGACGCCCCGGCGGCGGCCACGGCGGCGAAGATCGCGGCCGACGACGCGAGGCCTGCGGCGACGGGAAAGTCGGCCACCACGTCGACCGAGAGCGGGTCGCCGCCGAACCGCGTCGAGACGAGGTCGAGGAACGCCTCCATCTGGCGTCCCGGCCTCCCCTCGACGGCGCGGCCGTCCTGTCGGAACCGGGGCTGCCCGTCGACGGCGGTCGCGGCGGTGGCGGTCGCGGTGAGCTCGCCGAGCGTGAGGGAGATGCTGCCGGTGGCCGGCAGGTTCAATTCCTCGTCGCGCTTGCCCCAGTACTTCACCAGGGCGACGTTGGCGCAGGCCCTCGCGGTGGCGCTCCTCGGGGTCATGGGTCTCCGGCCGTGGCTTGCCCGGCGCTGCGCCGCGGCAACCGGGCTCGCGCCCCGGCGTCGGAGCTATAGCGACCGGTGCCCCGCAAGGGAACCGTTCGGCCGCCTCGGACGGGGACGCGCGTGCGGCGCGGAACCGAGGTCAGGAAGCGCGGGTGTCGGCGAGCCCCATCGGAAGCAGGTCCCCCGGAACCACCTTCGCCTTCAAGCCGAGCATCGCGCCCAGGGCGACGAGCGAGTCCTCGCTCATCATGAGGAGCGTCAGGTCCCTTTCGGTGACCGAAGGCTCCCGGGTCTCGAACTGCTCTTCCATGCCTCGATCCTAAGACCGAGAAGGTTTCGCGCAAGGCCGGAGCGCTCGGGCTTCTCCCGAGGGGACCGGCCGCGGCGGGGCCTCGGCGCGGGGCCTCCCCGCTCGAGGGCCCTGGTCAGGCCTGTCTCGCGGACCGTGCCCGGCGAGGGGCGGCGACCGTCGTCGCGCCGCCCGTGGTCCGGCCCAGGCGACGCTCGAGGAGGGCGTCCGCTCGCGCGAGAAGCTGGGCGTCCTTCGTGTGGGTCTCGATCATGTAGCTCAAGTCGCCGATGTCGTGGATCAGCATCTTCACGGCCTGCTCGCGCCACGTCGGGTCCGAGACCACCTGCAGGAGGTCGACGACCACGTCCTCGAGTTCGGAGCCCTCGAGGTCGACCGCCATCTCGAACGCGCGGTGCGGCTCGATGCCGCGCTTCGTCTCGCGTCGATAGCCCGCGAGCAGGGATCGAAGGCGCACGCCGGTCGAGGTGTCGAAGAGAATCTTCGCCTCGCCGGAGAGCGCGGGATCGTTCTTCACGATCGTCTCGACGAGCATGAGAGCGCCGTAGTGCGCGGCCTCGCCGCGCGCCATGCCGAGCCAGAATCCCCGAAGTTCGTCGTCCTCGGCGAACTCGCGGACGAAGGCCGCGTAGAGGTCCATCGTCCGACGCTCGAGGTCGAGCGCGACCTCGAGGGCCTCGGGGATCGTCACGCGCCGGAGGGAGGACGGCATGCGGTGTTCCGTAGCAGGGACGCCCCGCGCCGAGTAGCGCCGCGGGACGAGGAGCGCCCCCGCGTGCTAGGGCCCCTCCGTGGACGTGTCCCCCGAGGAGCGGTTTGCAGGCGCCCTGCGCCGGCTCACCGACCTGCACGGAGTCGCGGTGGTCCTCGCGGGCTGCTCCGACGAGGCCGAGCGCGCCTTCGCCGACGGGCTCCGGGTCGGGGACCAGGTCCGGCGGGCGGTCCGCCAGGGGCGCCCGGACCGACCCGGGGTCGCCGACGCGGAGGCGATCGAGGCGGTCTCCGCCGGACTCCGTGAAGTCGTCACCCGACGCCTCGCCTCCGGCGAGGTGGCCCGCCTCCGGGAAGCGCTCGCCTCCCGTGATCCGTCCGCGATCGCCCGGGCCTCGCAAGAGGTCTACGCGGACCTCGCGATCCCCGACCCGACACCCCGAGTCGCTTGCCGGGGGCTGCGCCTGCGTCGACGCCGGGGTGGCTTCGAAACCCTGGTCGCGCCTGCGACGCTCGCGGGCGAGATCGAGGCCGCGCGACGCCTCGGAGCCGCCCCGAACCAGCCGAACGAGCCGGCCGGCCCGGGCGACGAGGTCGCCTCTCTGCTCGGTGGCCTACCCGAACCCGTCGTGCTCGATCCCGCCCCCGAGGCCACGGGCTCCGAGGTCTGCCTCGCCTGGGAGGTACGCGATCTCGCGTCCGACCCCCTGCTCTGCCTGCGGAGCGGCGATCTGTGGTTGTTCGCGCCGAACCCGGAAGCCAGGGCCGCCGTCGCGATCGCGAACGAACCGGAGGACGAGTGGTGGCAGGCGAGCGAGGTGGGATGGGAGGCGTGGTCCGCCGATCTCAGGCGCCGCCTCGCCGAGCGCGGGAT
>JAFMJW010000250.1 GCA_017853315.1 Alphaproteobacteria bacterium | reverse complement strand
CGCTTGGCGAGCGAGAGAGCGAGACAGGTGTCGGGCGGGATTCCGAGCGCTCCTCCGAGAACCACGTACCCCCCCTCCTGCACTCCCAGCGCCCCCGGAACGGCGAAGGCGGCCGCACGGACCGCCTGGCCGAGGCTCTCCAGAAGCAGCGCCCCCGACATTCCCACGGGCGTACCCAAAAAGCGCAGGGCAAGCCACACCTCGCCGACCCCGGCGACCCAACTCGCGAGATGCCAGCCGAAAGCGCCCAGCATGGCCGCCCGGTCGGCATGGATCGCCGCGACGGACCGGTCGATCTCCTCGGCCCGGAGCCCGATCGAGGGCCCCTCCTCGCGCTCGAGGAAGCGCTCGAGCGCGCGTCCGCCCGCGCCGAAGAGCCCTCGTCGCTGGGCGATCCAGAACCCGGCCGCGAGCCCGGTCATGAGCAGCGCGCCGATCGCGGCGGCGAGCCCGAGTCGGCCGCCCCCGCGGATCGCCACGAGGGCGATCACCCCGAGCAGCGAGAAGGCGACCTGCGAGCACACGACCAGCGTGACGTCGACCACGACGCTGGCGGCCGCCGGCCCGCCGGGAACTCCGCGACGGCGCAGGAACCCGGTCCGGGCGATGCTCCCGCCGATCTGCATCACGGGCAGGAGCGAGTTCACGGACTCCCCGATCCAGCGGCCGCGCGCGAACGCGAGGGGCCCCGGCCGCCCGGCCGCGGGCAGCAGCGCCCGCCAGCCGAGCGCGTCGAGGAAGAGCGGCACGACGTGGAACACCGCGACGAGCAGCAGGCCCGACCCCGCGGCGCGCAACGCCGAGGCGACGTCGCCGAGCCCCTGCCATGCGACCAGCGCCGCGAACAGCGCGAGCCCGGCGCCCAGCCCGATCCCGACCGCCGAACGCCGGCGACCGTCGGCCCCGGTCACGCGCCTCTCCCGGCATCCTCGCGCCGCGCCCGCAGGAGCTGCGCGACCGTGAACGCGGCGAACAGCGGCGCGCCCAGGCCCGCGGCGACGAGGAAGTGCGGCAGCGCTCCCGCCCAGGTGATCGGCGCGACCAGGTAGAGAACGTCCTCGATCTCGAAGCCGCCCGCGGTCGGCTGCCGGAAGGCCACCTCGCGCCCGCGGCGCCGCGCCAGCTCGCTGCGCGAGCGGAAGATCGCGACCAGGGCGGCGCCGGCGGCGAGCCCGAGCAGGGGTGCGGCGCGGCCGAGCGGCCCGTGACGGAGCCCGAGCCCCATCCCGACGAAGGTCGAGAGCTTCACCGCGAGGTCGCAGGCCCGGTCGTAGGCGTGGCCGAACTCCGAGGTCTTGCCCGTCATGCGGGCGAGTTCGCCGTCGGCGTGGTCGACGACCTGGGAGGCGACGTAGAGGAGAGCGCCCAGGTCGGCGCTCGCGCGATCGCCGCGTGCGAAGCATGCCGCCCCGGCGAGCCCGACGAGCAACCCGAGCGTGGTCACGTGGTTCGGATGGACCGCCGTGTCGCGGAGCGGCGACACGAGCGAGTTCGCGATCCGGCTGTCCCACGTCTTGCCCAACCCCGCCTCCCTCGACCGGTCGCGCGACCGGCCGCAGCCACCGCGCAGGCGTAGCACCCGGAGCCGGGTCCGGTCGACCGCCGCGACAGCCTGCGGACGCGCGGACGAACCGACTCAGGCGACCGCGGGTCGCCGCTCGAGTTCCTCGAGGATCCGGGCGTGCTCCGCGCGCGAGAGCCGGTAGCGCGACAGGAAGAGCAGGGTCACGAGCCAGAGCCCGAAGAGGCCGGGGCCGACGATCCAGCCGAGCGCGTCGGCCTGCCCGGGCGCGATCGGCGGAGGCGCCTCGCCGGGCGACGGGCGCGGGAAGTGGACCAGGTCGAGCGCCGACCCGGCGAGGAACGTCCCGACCCCGGTCGCGGCCTTCGCGGAGAAGGCGATCGCCGAGGAGAAGATGCCCTCGCGCCGGCTGCCGTGGAGCAGTTCGTTCTGGTCGATCGTGTCGCTGATCATCGAGCCGATCAGGATCCCGACCGAGACCGCGCAGGCGACCATGAAGGCCGCGTGCGCGACCAGGATCGAGAGCAGGCGGGCGCTGCCGTTCTCCGGCATGAGCCCCGCGAGCCGCAGGAAGATCGGCAGCGGGCCGACGAGGATCGCCGCGGTGGCGAGCGCGAGCGCGGCGTGGCGCTTGTCGAAGCGCACGCTGATCGGGCGCGCGACGACGACCCCGACCGTGACGCCGACGACCAGGGCCGGCACGAAGGCCGCGAGCTGCTCGGGGCGGAACTCCCAGAAGTAGGTGTTCAGGTAGAGGCCGAAGACGTCGTTGAAGGCGCCCGCCACCGAGGCGAACACCGAGGCGACGACCAGCGTGCGGTAGGAGGGATTGCCGAGCGCCTCGCCGATCTCGCCGCGCAGCCGCGCGAGGCTGAAGGGCTGGTGCGCGGGCGGGGCCTTCAGGCCCGGGATGAGGCGGTGGGTGCCGAGCGCGCTCGCGAGGATCGCCCCGCCGATCATGCAGGCGCCGACCGCCGACCAGGGCGCGTAGCCCGCGGGGTTGCGCAGCCCGTCGGCCAGCTTCGCCCCGGGCGCCATGAGCCAGAGGTAGGCGAGCAGCGTGATCGCCACGGCACCGGTCCAGCCGAAGAGGTAGCGGAACGCGAGCAGCGAGGTGCGCTCGTCGTAGTCGGGCGTGAGCTCGGCGACCATCGAGTTGCTCGGGATCGAGTAGAGCGACATCGAGCACCGCACCACGACCGAGAAGAACGCGAGCCAGGCGAAGAGCTGCGCATTCGAGAGCCCCGACGGAGGGTCGAAGAGCAGCCGGAAGCCGAGAGCCATCGGCAGCGCGGCCGCGTACATCCACGGGTGGCGACGTCCCCACCGCGTGCGCGTCGCGTCGGACATCGAGCCGATGAACGGGTCGATCGCCGCGTCGACCAGCAGCGCGATCGCGCCGGCCGCTCCCCCCATCCAGCCCGGAAGCCCGAGCACCTGGTTGTAGTAGAAGAGGAGGAAGGTCTTGAACGCCGCGTCCTTCACGCCCTCGGCGACCGAGCCCGTGCCGTAGGCGACCTTGGTCGAGAGGGGGACGCGCCCGGAACCGCGGCCGCCCGCGTCCGGCGCCGGGGCGGCCGCCGCGCGCAGTTCCTCGTCCATGCGGATGTCTTCGACTCCGATCCCGTCGCGCGCAAGCCCGCCGCGTGGGCCGGGCGGTCGCGACTCAACGGAGATCGAAGTCCTCGAGCCGCGGCCCGCGCATCTCCTCGCGGAAGCGATCGTAGGTGAAGGGCCAGGCGGTCGGCAGGGAGTCCGCGTCGAGGTACCAGCTGCGACAGCCGCTGGCCCAGATCGTCCGCTTCGCCGCCTCGCGGCGCTCCGCGTCGAAGCGGTTCATCGCCGCCTCCTTCGGGGCCGCCTCGCGGAACTCGCCGGCGCGGATCCGCGCGAGGATCTGCAGCACCCAGGCGAACTGGAGCTCGACCACGTCGATCAGCGAGAAGTTGCCGACCGGGCCGTTCGGGCCGTTCAGCAGGAAGAGGTTCGGGAAGCCCGGCACGACGAGCGCCATGTAGGCGGCGGGCCCGGCCTCCCACGCGCGATCGAGGGAGAGGCCGTCGCGCCCGACGACCTCGATCGGTCGCAGGAAGCGGTCGACGCGGAAGCCGGTCGCGAGCACCAGGACGTCGAGTTCGTGGAGCACGCCGTCGCGGGTGCGCACCCCGCGCGGCTCGATCCGCTCGATCGCGTCGGTCACGAGCTCGGCGTTCGGGCGCTGGATCGCGTCGTAGAATCCGTCGGAGAGGATCATGCGCTTGCAGCCGGCCCGGTAGTCGGGACGCAGCTTCTCGCGCAGCACCGGGTCGCGCACCTGGGCCTCGAGGTTCGCCTGCACGAACTGGTGGATCGCCTGGAGCTGCGGCGAGTCCATGTCGGAGAGGTGGTTCGAGAAGCCGTTGATGTACTGGTCGGCGACCTCCTCGCGGACGCGCAGGATCGCCTGCGGGTCGGCGCGGAAGGCGGCCTTCTCCTCCTCCGTGAACGGCGAGTTGCCGACCGGCGTGATCCACTGCGGCGTGCGCTGGAAGAGGACGAGGCGGCCGACCCGCGGCGCGAGCTCGGTCGTGATCTGCACCGCGCTCGATCCCGTGCCGACCACGCCGACGCGCCTTCCCTCGACCGCCACGGAGTGGTCCCACCGTGCGCTGTGGAAGCACGCGCCCTCGAACGTGCCGAGACCGGGCAGGTCGGGAATCGAGGGATGGTGCAGGACGCCGGTTGCGGCGACGATCGCGTCGGCCTCGTCGCGCAAGCCGTTCGCGCCCTCGATCCTCCAGCGCCCGCCCTCGAAGCACAGGCGCTCGATCTCGGTGCCGTAGCGGATGCGCCGGTCGACGCCGTGGCGTCGGGCGACGTCCTCGAAGTAGGCCTGGATCTCGGCGCCCGGCGCGAAGCGGTGCGACCACTCCGGGTTCGGCTCGAACGAGTAGCTGTAGAAGTGCGACGGCACGTCGCAGGCGATCCCCGGGTAGGTGTTCTCGCGCCAGGTGCCGCCCAGGCGGTCGGCCTTCTCGTAGATCGCGTGCTCGTAACCCGCCTCCGCGAGCTCGATCGAGGCGAGGATCCCGGCCATGCCGGCGCCGATCACCACCACGCGTGGTCCGCCCTGGGCTGCCATCGTCGCGTCCCCTATCGCGGATCGAGGCCCCGGTCACGCGCGCCGGTGTCGCGACACCAGCACTCCGTCCTCGATCGTCTCGTACTCGACGTGGCCCGCCACGTACTCGCTCTCGAAGTCCGGGCGCGCCCGCATCCAGGGGACGTAGGCGTTCTCGCCGAAGAGCGGGCCCACGTTGTCGGCGACG
>JAFMJW010000042.1 GCA_017853315.1 Alphaproteobacteria bacterium | reverse complement strand
GGCGGGCATCCGCCGTGTCGGCATGGTGACGCAGGTCCCCGGCACGCCGTGACCGAGGGACGGCGCCCCGGGCGCCGCGAGGGCCTGGGCCGGCCACGGCGCGCCCGGGAGCGTCCCGGGTGAGCCGTCCGCGCCGGAGCATTCTCACGCCGCGGCGGTTCAACCGTGCGCTCGCCGCGGCGATCGTGGCGGCGGGCCTGCTGCACCTGCTCGCGATCCTCGCGGCGACGTTCCTGGGCGGGTTCAAGCTGCGCCCCGAGTCGCCCGGCGAGACCTACACGGTCGAGGTGGTCGACGGCGGCGATCTCGGCGGTCACGTGCCGGCCGGACTTCCCGACCTCGACGTCGGCACGTCGGGACGCGCGCGCAAGGGGGAACCCGCGCCCGGGGGCGCGGCCGGACCTCCGATGCCTGCGCCGCCGAATGCGCCGCCGCGCGCAGCGGAGCCCGAGCCGTCCACCCCCGAGCCGGAACCGGAGCCCGAAGTCGCGCCCGAGCCGGAACCGGAGCCCGAACCGGAACCGGAACCCGAGCCAGAACCTGTGCCCGACCCGAAGGAAGTCGCGCCCGACGAACCGGAGCCCCCCGCGCCCGAGCCCGAGAAGAGGCCCGCGCCCCCGGAGCCCGCGCCGCGCGACGACGACGCGGTGGTGACGACGCGCGCGACCGCGACGCAGACCCCTCGTCCGACGCCGACGCGCACGCCGCGGCCGACCCCGACACCGAGGCCCGCGCGGACCCCGGTGCGCGCGACCGCGACGCCTCGTCCGAGCGCGACGCCGACGCCCGTTGCGAAGGCGCCGGTCGCGCGTCCCGTCGCGACGGCGACGCCGACCGTCGCGGCGAAGCCGAAGTCCACGCCGGCCCCCAAGGCGACGCCGACTCCGAAGGCGCCGACGAAACCCGCGTCGACGCCCTCCCCGAAGGCGCCGCAGGCGCCTCGTCCGAGCGCGACGCCGCGCGCGGGCTCCGAGTCTCGTCCGAGCGCGACGCCGAAGCCCTCGCCGAGACCTTCGCCGAAGCCCGCGGCCACGGCGTCGGGGAAACCGCCCGCGTCCGGAAGTGCGGCGGGCGCCGCGCCGAAGCCGGGCGAGTCGCCCCGTCCCGCCTCCTCGGCGAAGCCCGCGCCGAAGCCGACGCCGCGCGATGGCGACTCGAACAAGCCTGCCGGCGCGGCGGAATCGCGCTCCGGCGAGGCACCCGACCGCGACGAGCAGATCGATGCGGCGATGGAACGCGTGCGCCGCAGCGTCGAGCAGTCGGGCGGCGCTGCCGCAGGCGGGACCGGCTCGGGAGCGGGCACCCGCGGCGGCAGCGGTGCGAGCGGTGGCCGCGGGAGCGGCACCGGCGGAAGTTCGGCCGGCAGCGGGCGCGGTGGAAGTCCCGATGGGGTGGACGGCGGAACCGCGACTCGCGGCAGCGGCGCCGGTGCGGGCCGCGGCAGCGGGGGCGGGGGCGCAGGCGGCACCGACGCTCCCCAGCCGGGCCGCGGCATCGGGATCGGCGACGGCGGCGGCGGCGCCGGGCGCGTCCGCGGCATCGAGTTCCTCTCCTACTACAACGGCATGCTGTCGCGGATCCGGGGTGCGTGGGCCTGGCCGGGCGAGGGCACGCGCCTCGCGGTGAAGGTGAAGTTCGGCATCTCCGCGGACGGCACGATCCGCGACCTGCGGCTGGTCGCGCCCTCGGGCGACTCGTCCTACGACGCCTCGGTGCTGCGCGCCGTCCGGGCCGTGAGCCCGCTCCCGCCGCCCCCGGCGCGGCACCGCGAGGACTTCGCCGACGTCGAGTTGACGTTCCAGCCCTCGGACCTGAAGACTCCGTAGAGGACGGGGCTGCCGGGCGAGAGGGTGGAGGAGGGCGGGCGATGACGAGAACGAGGGGTGCTGCGGGAACGGGCGTTCGACTCGCGGGGTGGGTGATCGTGTGCGCGTGCGTCGCGGCGAGCGATGCGCGCGCGCAGGTGCGCGGGACGATCTTCGGTCCCGGCGAGAGCGCGTTTCCGCTCGTCGTCGACCGCCTCTCGGGCTCGGGCGGCGAACTCTGCTCGCAGCGCTTCACCGAGACGGTGGCGCGCGACCTCGATCTCTCCGGGCTCTTCCGCGTGACCTCGGGCGGCGCGCTGCCCCGGGTCGCCGACGGCACCGGACCCGACGGGGTCGACTTCGCGGGATGGGGGGCCGCCGGTGCGAGGCTGCTCGTGAAGGGCAGCTGCGAGGGGGCCGGCGACCAGCTCACGGTCGAGGCGCGCCTGTTCGACGTCGGCGAGCGGCGCCAGCTCGGCGGCAAGCGCTGGACCGGGAGTCGCCGCGACCTGCGACGGATGGGCCACCGCTTCGCCGACGAGGTCATGCGGCTGGTCACCGGCGAGCGCGGGCCCTTCGACACGCGCATCGCCTTCGTCTCGACGCGCGGCGGACGGGCGAAGGAGATCTGGGAGATGGGCTTCGACGGCGAGGACGCTCGCCAGCTCACCCGCAACGGGACGATCAACCTCTCGCCGGCGTGGTCGCCCGACCGGCGCGAGCTGCTCTTCACCTCGTTCAAGGACGGCTCGCCGCGCCTCTACGTGATGGACGTCGCGAGCGGGCAGTCGCGCACGCTCCTGCAGGGCCCCGGGCTCACCAACGGCGGCCGCTTCTCGCCCGACGGGAACCGGATCGCGGTCTCCCGCGAGCAGGGGCGCGGCGACTCCGAGATCGTCGTGATCGGACGCGACGGTGGGGTGTTGCGGCAGACGACCTCGGGTGCGGGCATCGACGTCTCGCCCACCTGGTCGCCCGACGGAGGACGCATCGCCTTCTGCTCGACGCGCGCCGGCTCGCCCCAGATCTACGTCGGCGACGCGGGCGGGGGCTCGGCGCGCCGGGTGAGCGGCGGCGGGTCGTACAACACCTCTCCCGCGTGGTCGCCCAAGGGCGACAAGATCGCCTACACCGGTCGCGTCGGCGGCCGCTTCCAGGTGTTCGTCGTGCCGGCGTCGGGCGGCGAGCCTCGCCAGCTCACGACGAGCGGCGGCGACAACACCGACCCGGCCTGGTCGCCCGACGGGCGCTACCTCCTGTTCAGCTCGACGCGCGACGGGGCGCCGTCCCTGTGGATCACGGACGAGCAGGGGCAGAAGCAGCGTCAATTGCTTCGCGGTGCGACGGGTGATACCTCACCGGCCTGGTCGACCTGGCTCGGCGAGTGACGGTCCGGCGCTCCTGCGGCGGGCTTTCGGCCCGCGGACGGACGGCAGCGGGCGGCGCGCCCGGGAAGGCGCCCCGATTCGGCCCCGCCGCCCCGGACACCGGCACCCGTCGAGGGGTCGAAGGGAATCGCCAGAACCCATGGGGCCGGCGTCGGAGGTGGAGATGGTGGAGCGGATGACCCGGGATGCCGGGCGGCGGATGATGTCGCGTGGTCGCTTGCGCGGTCGTTTCGCGGGGCTGGTCACGGCCCTCGCGCTGGTCGTCGCGGCAGCGGGCTGCAGCAAGCAGAAGCCGGTCGACACGGTCGACGGCGCGGGCACCGGCCTCACCGAGGGCACGCTCGACGGCAGCGCCGCGGCCGGCGGGGGAGCCGGCGGCGCGGGGCACGGCGGCGCGGGCTCGAGCATGGACGAGTTCCGCCGCGGCACCCTCGGCGCGTCGGGGCAGCAGGGGCCGCTCCAGGACGTGCATTTCGGCTACGACTCCTACGAACTCGGCGACAGCGCGCGCGAGCTGCTCCGGATCAACGGCGACTGGCTGCAGTCGAACCCTTCGGCGAAGGTCGAGATCGAGGGGCACACCGACAGCCGCGGCACCGTCGAGTACAACCTGGCACTCGGTGCCAAGCGCGCGACCGCGGTCCGCGACTACCTCGTGAGCCTGGGCATCCCCGCCGAGCGGGTCACGACGATCAGCTACGGCAAGGAGCTCCCGCTCTGCCAGGAGGAGTCCGAGAGCTGCTGGGCGCAGAACCGCCGTGCCCACTTCGTGATCCTCGGCAAGTAGGATCACGATGGCCCGTCGACCCGCCGCAGCCCTTCTCGCCGCCGCCTTCTCCGCGGCCGCGGCCGGGTGCGCGGCGCAGGCCGACATGGGCGACCTCATGCGCGAGCAGCGCATCCTCGCGCGCCGGCTCGCCGACACGCGGGCCGACCTCGAGAGCCTGCGGGTCGCGGTGAGCCGGCTCCAGGGGCGCGTCGACGACCTCTCCGGCAGCGGGCGCTCCGCGCGCGTCGCCCCCGTGCCCGACGTCGCCTCGCGGCTGCAGCCGCTCGACCAGCCGCCGCGCCCGGTCGCGCCGCCGCCGGCGCCGGTCGAGAGCCCACCGCCGGTGTGGCCGCAGGACCGGCAGGCCGAGACGCCGCCGGCCCCGGAGCCGCCGACGGCGACCTTCGGCACCCCGATGACGGCGCCCGCACCGGTCTCCGACGACGTGCCGCGCGACGTCGACGTCGCGAAGGATCTCGCGCGCGGCGGCTCGGCGGAGTACCGCGCGGGGCTCGAGGCCTACCAGCGCGGAGACTACCCGAAGGCGATCCAGGCGCTCCGCGGCTTCGCGACCAGGGAGCCGAAGAGCGACCTGGTGCCGATCGCCCGCTACTGGATCGGCGAGTCCTATTTCGCGCAACGGCGCTACAACGAGGCGATCCTCTCCTACAACGAGATCCTGGTCGGTGCGCCGAAGTCCGAACGCGTCCCGGCGGCGCTGCTCCGGCAGGCCGCTGCGTTCTTCGAACTCGGCGACAAGATCGACGCCCGGCTCATCCTGCAGAAGCTGGTCGCCGACCACCCGGGCTCCGAGGAGGCGGCGGCCGCCAAGCGCAAGCTCCTCGTGCTCGGCGCCTGACGGCCTCGTCCGTCGCGATGCGCATCGTCCGCCACCTCGCGTCCGGCGACCGGCCGTTCCGGCGCCCCGTCGTCGCGCTCGGCAACTTCGACGGCGTCCACCTCGGCCACCGCACGATCTTCGAGCGCACGATCGAGCGCGCCCGGCGGTCGGGCTCGGAAGCGGTCGCGTTCACCTTCTGGCCGCACCCGATCTCCGTGCTGTTCCCCGAGCGGTCGCCGCGCATGATCACCTCGCTCGCGCGCCGTCTCGCGGCGCTGCGGTCGACCGGGCTCGACGGGGTCGTCGTGCGGCGTTTCACGCGCGAGTTCGCGGCGCTGTCGCCGGAGGAGTTCGTCCGCGACTGGCTGGTCGGACGGCTCGGCGTGTCCGCCGTGGTGGTCGGCTACAACGTCACCTTCGGCCACGAGCGTCGCGGCACTCCGCCGCGGCTCGCCGAGCTCGGCGCCGGGTCCGGCTTCGAGGTCGAGATCGTGTCGCCGGTCGAGGTCGGCGCGCTCGCCGCGAGCAGCAGCGAGGTGCGCCGGCGCATCCTCGAGGGCGACGTCGCCGCCGCGGCGCGCCTGCTCGGGCGCCCGCACTCGCTGGTCGGGCTGGTTCGCGCGGGCGACCGTCGCGGCCGCACGATCGGGTTCCCGACCGCGAACGTCCTGCCGCGCGGCGGGATGCTGCCGCCCGACGGCGTCTACGCGGTGCGCGTCGGGATCGCCGGCGAGCCGCCACGACGACCCGGGGTCGCGAACCTGGGCTCGAACCCGACCTTCGGCCCGGGCGCGCGCCGCCTCGAGACCCATCTCTTCGACTTCGACGGGGATCTCTACGGTCGGCGGATCGAGGTCGCGCTCGAGGCCCGGCTCCGCGGCGAGGCGAAGTTCGACTCGGTCGAGCGGCTGGTGGCGCAGATCCGCGAGGACGCGGCCGCGGCGCGACAGATGCTCGGCGTCGTGCGGTGAGTCGCGACGACGCCGCAGGTCCGGGCCCGGAGGCGACGGCTGGCGCGGACGGCCCGCGTACGATGCGCACGGAGGTCGGCCCCGAGGAGGCCGGGCTGCGCCTCGACCGCCTGCTCGCCGCGCGCGGATTCCTGCCGACCCGGTCGCGGGTCGCGGCGCTGGTCCGCGCGGGGCTCGTCCGGGTCGACGGCGTGCCGCGCAAGGCGAGCCACCCCGTGGTGCCCGGCGAGATCGTCGAGGTCGAGTTGCCGCCCGAGGAGCCGTCGCGCGTCGTGCCGGAGGCGATTCCCCTCTCGATCCTGCACGAGGACGCGAGCCTCGTCGCGGTCGACAAGCCGGCGGGCATGGCCACGCACCCCGCTCCGGGTGCGCGGACCGGCACGCTGGTCGCCGCGCTGCTCCACCGCTGGTCGCTCGGCGGCGACTGGCCCGACCCGCAGCGCCCGGGCATCGTCCACCGGCTCGACAAGGACACGACCGGGGTGATCGTCGTCGCCAAGACCCCGCGCGCGATGCACGCGCTCGCCCGCCAGTTCGCGGCGCGCACGGTCGAGAAGGAGTACGCGGCGATCGTGCGCGGCGCGCCGCGCGAGGACGCGGGCACGATCGACCTCGCGATCGGGCGCGACCCGGTCGCGCGCCACCGGATGCAGGCGCGCGTCGGCCAGCGGCGGCCGGCGGTCACCGACTGGCGAGTCCTCGAGCGTTTCGGCGATCCGCCGACGGCCGCGCTCGTGCGCGCGACGCCGCACACCGGGCGGACGCACCAGATCCGCGTCCACCTCGCGAGCATCGGCCACCCGCTCGTCGGGGACACGCTCTACGCGGGCGAGTCCCGCGCGCCGGCCGACGGGCTGCGCCGGCTGCTCGACGACTTCCCCCGCCAGGCTCTCCATGCCCGGCGCCTGCGGCTGCGCCATCCCGACGACGGCCGCTGGATCGAGATCGAGGCCCCGCTGCCGGCCGACATGGAGGCGCTGCTCCGGCGGTTGCGCGCGTCGGCGGTGCCCCGGGCCGGAGGTTCGACGCCCGCCCGCGCTTGACTCGCCCCCGACCCTTGCCCTACGCAGGCGCCTCCCTCCCTCCCGATCCGGTCGGCGTCCTGCGCCGGGTCGTCCCGCGGTTTCGATCTTCCCCTCCGACGGCACCCGTCCCGTCCACGAAGCGAGGTCCCATGGCACGCGAGAGCACCTCCGAGCAGGCGAAGAATCCGAAGGAGAAGCCGGCCCCGAAGCCGCGCGCCCGCGCGGAGGAGGAAGCGCCGGCCGAAGCGGCGGCGCCGGTGGCGGCCGCTTCGGCGACGGGCCTGCCCACGGCCGACGAGGAGGACGAGGAGCTCTCGATCTCGTCTTCGCTCCCCCCGATCGACCTGCGCGAACTCAAGCGCAAGCAGATCCACGAACTCGCCCAGATGGCCCGCGAACTCGCCGTCGACGGCGCCTCCACGATGCGCAAGCAGGAGCTCATCTTCGGCATCCTCCAGGCCCAGACCGCGCAGCGCGGCTCGATCTTCGCCGAGGGCGTGCTCGAGATCCTGCAGGACGGCTTCGGCTTCCTGCGGGCGCCCGACTACAACTACCTGCCCGGGCCCGACGACATCTACGTCTCGCCGACCCAGGTGAAGCGCTTCCACCTGCGCACCGGGGACGTCGTGTCGGGGCAGATCCGTTCGCCGAGGGAGGGCGAGCGCTACTTCGCGCTGCTGCGGGTCGCGCAGATCAACTTCGAGGAGCCCGACCGCGCCCGCGAGAAGATCCTGTTCGACAACCTGACGCCGCTCTACCCCGACGAGCACCTCGTCCTCGAACACCGCACCGACGAGCCGACGACGCGCGTGATCGACCTGATGGTGCCGGTCGGCAAGGGGCAGCGGGCACTCATCGTCGCCCCGCCGCGGACCGGCAAGACGGTCATGCTCCAGAACGTCGCCCACGGGATCGCGCGCAACCACCCCGACGTGACGCTGATCGTGCTGCTGGTCGACGAGCGGCCCGAGGAGGTCACCGACATGCAGCGGTCGGTGAAGGGCGAGGTCGTGAGTTCGACCTTCGACGAGCCGCCGACGCGCCACGTCCAGGTCGCCGAGATGGTGATCGAGAAGGCGAAGCGGCTGGTCGAGCACGGTCGCGACGTCGTGATCCTGCTCGACTCGATCACCCGGCTCGCGCGCGCCTACAACACGGTCGTGCCGCCGTCCGGCAAGATCCTCTCGGGAGGCGTCGACTCGAACGCGCTGCACAAGCCCAAGAAGTTCTTCGGCGCCGCGCGCAACATCGAGGAGGGCGGGTCGCTCACGATCATCGGGACGGCGCTGATCGACACCGGCAGCCGCATGGACGAGGTCATTTTCGAGGAGTTCAAGGGCACCGGGAACCTGGAGGTCCACCTCGACCGCCGGCTGGTCGACAAGCGCACCTTCCCCGCGATCGACATCAACCGCTCGGGCACCCGCAAGGAGGAGCTGCTGCTCTCGCGCGAGGTCCTGAACCGCACCGTGATCCTGCGCCGGCTGCTCGCGCAGCTGAACCCGGTCGAGGCCATGGAGTTTCTGCTCGACAAGCTCGGGCAGTCCTCGACCAACGCGGACTTCATCTCGTCGATGAACCAGTGAGCCCCGGGGGCCGAGCCCCGGCCCGGCCCGGTCCGCGCCCGGCGCCCCCGCCCGCGCGGCGCGAGGCCCTCGGAGACCGGCGGGGAGGCTCCGCGGGCGCCTCCTGCCGGAGATTCGTTGCGCCTCCCGGGAGCCTCTGGTAGCCCCACGCGGATCGAGCCACGCGCCGGCCCTCCCCGGGCCGGGCGACCGCGGGGCCCGGGACTACAGGGAGAAGCCATGCCCGAGCCGACGATGAAGCAGCTGCTGGAGGCCGGTGTCCACTTCGGGCACCAGACCAGCCGGTGGAACCCGAAGATGAAGCGCTACATCTTCGGCGCCCGCAACGGGATCTACATCATCGACCTGCAGCAGACCGTGAAGATGTTCCGCGAGGTCTACGGCCAGGTCCGCGAGCTCGCCGCCTCGGGCGGGATGATCCTCTTCGTCGGCACGAAGAAGCAGGCCCAGGACGCGATCCGCGAAGAAGCCGAGCGCTGCGGCATGTACCACGTGACGAGCCGCTGGCTCGGCGGCATGCTCACGAACTTCCAGACGATCAAGGCCTCGATCGAGCGTCTGAAGAAGCTCGAGGAGCTGCTCGACGACCCGACGGTGGTCGAGAAGTACACGAAGAAGGAAATCCTGAACCACACCCGCGAGAAGGACAAGCTCCTCGCCTCGCTGGGTGGCATCAAGAACATGCGCAAGCTTCCCGACGCGATCTTCGTGATCGACTCCAAGAAGGAGGAGATCGCGGTGGGCGAGGCCAACAAGCTCGGCATCCCGGTCGTCGCCGTGGTCGACACGAACTGCGACCCCGACGTCGTGGACTACAAGATCCCGGGCAACGACGACGCCATCCGGGCGATCCGGCTGTTCTGCCAGTCGATCGCGGACGCGATCATCGAGGGCAAGGCGGAACTCGACGCGAAGATGAAGGGCGCCGGCGACGACGCGCCCCTCGACGAGGCCCCGGCCATGTCGAGCGGGGAGCCCGCGCCGCCCGCGGGAGCCTGATCTCCGGCCCGTTCCAACGGCTCCCCTCGCCGCCTGCGCGGCGCAGGGCGGGCGAACTCGAGGATTCCGACGGCCGCCCCCGCGGTGCGCCGTCGCCACGCACGAAGGTCGAGGTCCAGTGGAGATCACGGCAGCTCTGGTGAAGGCCCTGCGCGAGAAGACCGGCGCCGGGATGATGGATTGCAAGGCCGCTCTCGCGGCTTCCGGCGGCGACATGGAGGGTGCGATCAAGCACCTCCGCGAGAAGGGGCTCGCCACCGCGGCGAAGCGGGCCGGCAAGGTCGCAGCCGAGGGGGTGGTCGCGGCGAAGCTCGTCTCGCCCTCCGAGGGCCTGCTCCTCGAGCTCAACTGCGAGACCGACTTCGTCGCGAAGACCGAGCCCTTCCAGGCGCTCGCCGCGTCGATCCTCGACACGGTCGCGGGCAACGCCTCGATCGAGGGTGCCTGCGCGGTGGCCGACGCGAAGGTCGAGGGCGCGAAGCTCGCCTCGGGCAAGACGGTCGCCGACGCCATCGCCGAGAGCGTCGCGTCCATGGGCGAGAGCATCGTCGCCCGCCGCGTCGCGAGGCTGGCGGCGAAGCCGGGCGAGGGGCTCGTCGGGACCTACGTCCACGCCGGCGGCAAGATCGGCGTGCTCGTGCTCGCGAAGACCACCGCCTCCGGGGCGGCGTCCGACGAAGTCGTCTCGCTCCTGCGCGACGTCGCGATGCAGGTCGCCGCGATCAACCCGCGCTACACCCGTCGCGAGGAGGTCCCCGCGGACGAGGTCGAGCGCGAGCGCGAGATCAACCGCAACCTGGCCGCGAAGGAAGGCAAGCCGCCCCAGGTCGTCGAGAAGATGGTCGAGGGCCGGCTGAACAAGTACTACGCGGACTTCTGCCTGCTCGAGCAGGAGTTCATCAAGGACTCGCAGTTCACGGTCGGGAAGCTGGTCGCCCACAAGGCGAAGCAGGCCGGCGTCCCGATCGAGATCGTCCGTTTCGTCCGGCTCCAGTTGGGCGAGTCGTCGGGCGAGGCGGGCGAGGCCTGAGCGGGCCGGGGGCTTCCGTGGCGGAAGGTCTCGCGTACCGCCGGGTCCTCCTCAAGATGAGCGGCGAGGCCCTCGCGGGCCCCGGCGGCTACGGCATCGACGACGGGGTGCTCCGCACCTTCGCGCGCGAGATCGCCGACGTCCACGCGCTCGGCGGAGAGCTCGCGGTCGTGATCGGCGGCGGCAACATCTTCCGCGGGATCTCGGGCGCCACGATCGGGATCGAGCGCGCGACGGCCGACTACATGGGCATGCTCGCGACCATGCTGAACGCGCTCGCGCTGCAGGCCGCGATCGAGTCGGCGGGCATCCAGACCCGCGTGCTCTCCGCGCTCGAGATGAAGGAGGTCGCCGAGCCCTACATCCGGCGTCGCGCGACGCGTCATCTCGAGAAGGGGCGGATCGTCATCTTCGCGGCCGGGACCGGCAATCCCTTCTTCACGACCGACACGGCGGCGAGTCTCCGCGCGGTCGAGATCGGCGCCGAGATCCTCGTGAAGGCGACCAAGGTCGACGGGATCTACGACTCCGACCCGGTGAAGAACCCCGGCGCCCGCCGCTACGCGGAGTTGACGTACCTCGACGTCCTGAGCCAGAAACTCGGGGTGATGGACTCCACGGCCATCTCGCTCTGCATGGACAACCAGCTGCCCGTGCTCGTCTTCAACCTGCTCGAGCCCGGGAACCTGAAGCGGGTCATGCTGGGCGAGAACATCGGGACGATGGTCCGGGGAGGCGCGGCGTGATCGAGGACGTGCTCGCGCAGTTGAAGAGCGAGATCGAGGAGACCGCCGGCCGGCTCAAGAAGGACCTCGCGAAGCTCCGCACCGGTCGCGCCTCGGCGGCGCTCCTCGACGGGATCATGGTCGACTACTACGGAGCGCGCACGCACCTGAACCAGCTCGCCTCGGTCAACGTTCCCGAGGCCCGCCTGATCGTCGTCACTCCCTACGACAAGGGTGCGATCGGCGAGATCGAGAAGGCGATCAAGGGCTCCGACCTCGGGTTGAACCCGCAGAACGACGGCAAGATCGTCCGCATCCCGATCCCCGAACTGACCGAGCAGCGCCGGCGCGACCTGGTGAAGCACGTGCGCAAGGTCGGCGAGGAGTACCGCGTCTCGATGCGCAACCATCGACGCGACGCGAACGAGATGCTGAAGGAACTCCTGAAGGAGAAGGAGATCGGCGAGGACGACCATCGGCACGGGCACGACAAGGTCCAGGGCCTGACCGATGCCGGGATCGAGAAGGTCGAGCAGATCCTGAAGTCCAAGGAAGACGAGATCATGACCGTCTGAGGTCGGGGATGAGGGTGACGGCGCAAGCGAACCTACGCGACCTGGCGGCTCACGGGATCGACCCGGCCCGCCTCCCGGAGCACGTGGCCATCATCATGGACGGCAACGGGCGCTGGGCCCAGCGGCGCGGGCTGAACCGGCTCTACGGTCACCGCCGGGGCAAGACCTCGGTGCGCGCGATCGTGCAGCTCTCGCGCAAGCTCGGCATCCGCTACCTCTCGCTCTACGCGTTCTCGACCGAGAACTGGGGTCGGCCGACCGACGAGGTCTCGGGCCTCATGCGCCTGCTCAAGCACTACCTGACGACCGAGCTCGAGCGGATGATGAAGGACCGCGTCCGTCTCATGGTCATCGGCAACCCGCGCAAGCTGCCGAAGGACGTGCAGCAGGCACTCCGCCACAGCGTCGAGCAGACCCGCCACAACGACGGGCTGACGGTGATCCTCGCGCTCTCCTACAGCGCGCGAGAGGAGATCGTCGCCGGGATGCGTGCGATCGCTCGCCGAGTGAAGCGCGGCGACCTCCAGCCCGAGGACATCGGCGAGGACACGATCGCGCAGAGTCTCGGCACCGCCGGCATCCCCGACCCCGACCTGCTGATCCGGACGAGCGGCGAGGTTCGGCTGTCGAACTTCCTGCTCTGGCAGGTCGCGTACACCGAGATCTACATCACCGAGACTCTCTGGCCCGACTTCCGCGAGCGGGACTTCCTCGAAGCGCTGCGCGAGTTCCAGTCCCGCGAGCGCCGCTTCGGCGGGGTGCCCGACGCTCCCGCGGAACAGGGCCGGATGCGTGCTGCGCACTAGGCTCGCGACCGCCGCCGTCGCGATCCCGATCCTCCTGTGGCTCGTGCTCGCGAGCCCCGTCTGGATCTTCGGCGGGTTCGTCCTGGCGATGACGGCCGTCGGCCTCGACGAGGTCGCGAGCATGGCACTGCCGGACCACCGCCTCGGCCGCGTCCTCTGCATCCTCGCCGGGCTGGCCTTCGCCTGCGCGGTGATCGTCCGGGGCCCGGACTCCCTCGGGCTCGTCCTGCTGGTCGTGCTCGCGGGCGGGCTGGTCCTGTCGCTCGCCGACCCGGACATGCCCGGGGCGGCCTCGCGGCTCGCCAACGGGATCTTCGCGGCGCTCTACGGGGGCTTTCTCCTGCCCCACGTGGTGAGCCTGCGGCTTCTCCCGGGCGGGGAGCGGTGGGTGGTGTTCACGATCGCCTGCGCGATGGCGGCCGACACCGGGGGCTACTTCGCCGGCCGCTTCCTGGGCCGCCACAAGCTCTTTCCCCGGGTGAGCCCCGCAAAGACGGTCGAGGGCGCGATCGGGGCCCTCCTCGGCGCCGTGCTCGGCGGCTTCGTCGTCTGGCGGTTCCTCCCGCCCGCCGGCCTCTCCCCCCGTTCGGTCGCCTCGGTGGCCTTTCTGATCGGAGGGCTCGCCCAGACCGGGGACCTGGTGGAAAGCATGCTGAAGCGTGCTTATGGCACCAAGGACTCCGGGTGGATCCTGCCCGGTCACGGAGGGGTGCTCGATCGAACGGACAGCCTAGTCCTGCCCCTGGTCTTCGCGTACCATCTGAAGGCGGGGTGGGACTGGTGGACCTGAGAGCCCCCGGCGGGAGCAAGCGTCCATGGTGACAAGCACGGTAGCGGCGATCGTCGTCCTGGGTCTCCTGATCTTCGTCCACGAGCTGGGGCACTTCCTGGCGGCGAAGAGGGTAGGCGTGGGAGTCCTCAGGTTTTCCCTGGGCTTCGGCCCGGTGGTGGTGAAGAGGCAGGTCGGGGAGACCGAGTACGCCCTCTCGGCGATCCCTCTCGGCGGCTACGTGAAGATGGTCGGGCAGGAGGACGACGGCAGCGAGCCGGACCCCGCCACCGTCGACCGCGAGGACTCCTTCGCCGTGAAGCCGCTGTGGGCCCGGGCCCTGATCGTCGCGGCCGGCCCGGTGTTCAACCTGCTGTTCGCCTCCCTCCTGTTCTCGCTCCTGTTCGCGACCGGGGTCCCGGTCGCGACCTCGAAGATCGGCGACGTGAAGGAGGGCATGCCCGCGGCCGCGGCCGGGCTGCGCTCCGGCGACGAGATCGTTTCGATCGACGGCGTTGCGATCGACCGCTGGGAGGCCCTCTCGGCGGCGGTGCGCGAGAGCGACGGCCGGTCCGTCGACGTCGTGTACCGCCGCGACGGCGCCGAGCACCGCGTGACGATCCAGCCCCAGCGGACCGAGGGCAAGACCATCTTCGGCGAACCGATGCCCGTCTACGTGATCGGCGTCGGCCCCTCCGACCAGGTCGTGACCGAGCGCAGCAACCCGGTGAAGGCGATCTTCCAGGGATTCTCGAAGACGATCGAGCTCTCGTGGCTCACCTTCATGACGCTCGTGAAGCTCTTCCAGGCGGTCGTCCCGGCCTCGAACCTCGGCGGACCGATCATGATCATGAAGATGGCCGGCGAGCAGGCCCACCAGGGACTGCCCTCGTTGCTGTTCTTCATGGCGATCCTGAGCATCAACCTGGGCGTCCTGAACCTGTTGCCGATCCCGATCCTCGACGGCGGACACCTGATGTTCATGGCGATCGAGAAGGTGCTCGGCCGCCCGCTCGAGATCCGTCAGCGCGAGATCGCCCAGCAGGTCGGCATGTTCCTCCTGCTGTCGCTCATGGGATTCGCGCTCTACAACGACCTGCACCGACTCGTTGCCGGCTGAGATCGCGCCCGGCTTGATCGTCCTCGGGATCGAGACGTCGACCCGGCTCGGCAGCGTCGGCGTCGTCGAGGTGGGAGACCGCCCGGGAGCGGGCGAGCCGCTCGCGCTGGCCGAAGTGACGCGCGACTCGGGCCTCCGGCACGGGGCCTCGCTGCTCGGCCTGGTCGACGAAGCGCTCGGGCAGGCCGGCCTGGATCTCGAGACGATCGACGTCGTCGCGGTCTCGATCGGGCCGGGCTCGTTCACCGGTCTCCGGGTCGCGCTCGCGACCGCGAAGGGCCTCGTCCTCGGCACCCGCACCCGGCTGGTCGGCGTGCCGACGCTGGCGGCCCTGGCCGAGGCGGCGCTCGCTCGCCTGCGGACGTCGCGCGGAGGATCGCTCCCCGCCGGCACGGTGCTCGCCCCCTGCATCGACGCGAGGCGCGGCGAGGTCTACGGCGCCTGCTTCTCGCTGCTCCCGGTCCCGGCGGCCGGAGGGCCGATCGAGGAGATCGAGCCCCCGGCCGCGTTCGCGCCCGCCGACTTCGCGCGGCGGGTCGCCGCGCGCGCGGACGTCGCGCGGGCCTTCGTGCTGGGCGACGGCGCGACGCGGCACCGGGCGACGATCGAGGCGGAGCTGCCCGGGACGGCCGAGGTCCTCGACGAGGCGGCCGCCGCGCCGAGCGGGGTCGCCGTCGCGAGGATCGGCGCGCGGGGCGGCGGCTCTCCCGGGGACTCCGCGTGCCTCGCACCGCTCTACGTCCGCGCCTCGGAGGCGGAGCGCAACCGCGCGGCCGCGCTCGACGCGGCCTCCCTCGGCCCCGGCGAAGCGGGATCCCGGTCCCGTTGACTTCATCGCCGGGCGGGCTCACCATTGGAAGCGTCGATGCCTTTCGCCGCGAGGGCGAGCGGTTGCCCCGGGCGCGAGCGCACGCGGAGGTGAGTCGATGGACAAGGGCGACGAAGAACTGATCCGATCGCTGCTCGACGAGGACTTCGAGCTCCGCAAGCACTACCGGGAGCACGAGAACCTCGACCGGCAGATCGACCGGTTGAACGGGAAGGCGCATCTCACCCCGGCCGAGGAGGCCGAGCGCAAGCGCCTGCAGAAGCTGAAACTCGCCGGTCGCGACCGCATGGTCGACATCCTGAAGACCCGCTACTCGGGGGCGCGCGCGGCAGGCGCCTGAGGGCGAGAAGCGGTCGGCGGCGGGTGCCGGACACCTCCCCCCGGAGGATCCCGGTCCCGTCCGGCGGGCGGCCCCGGGCGGCCCGGCGCGAGGCACGCCCGCGTCCGGAGGCGGGGCTTTCGCGGGGTCGAGAGGCCACCCGGAGCCCTCCCCCGGCCCGGAAATGGCGTTCCCGGCGGCCAACGGCTAGACCGCTCGGGATGCGGCACATCATCTCCGTCCTGGTGGAGAACGAGTTCGGGGTGCTCGCCAAGATCTCCGGGCTCTTCAGCGGCCGAGGCTTCAACATCGAGAGCCTCTGCGTCGCCGAGTCCCCCGACCCGACGATCTCACGCATCACGCTGGTCACGAGCGGGGACGACCGCGTCCTCGAGCAGATCACGCGTCACCTGAACAAGCTGGTCAACGTGATCCGGGTCTGCGACTTCGAGGACGCCCGCCACGTCGAGCGCGAACTCGTCCTGGTGAAGGTCGCCTCGACCGAGCGCACCCGCGGCGAGGTCGCGAGCGTCGCCAGCATCTTCCGCGGCAAGATCATCGACGTCGCCGAGGGCTCGATGGTGGTCGAGGTCACGGGCGACGGCGACAAGATCGACGCCTTCATCGACCTCCTGCGGCCGTTCGGGCTGCTCGAAGTCGTGCGCACCGGGATCGTCGCGATGTTCCGCGGGGCGGCCGTCCTGTCCCCCGTGACGCGGGACGAGCGCCCCCAGGTGGCGGTCGAGCCGGGTCACGAGGGCCGCGTCGTGCGCGAAGGCTCGGAATCCGATTTCGTCTGAGGCGAACGAGAGGACAACGCGAAATGGCACTGAACGTCTACACCGACAAGGATGCGAACCCGGCGCTGCTCGCCGGCAAGAAGGTGGCCGTCATCGGCTACGGCAGCCAGGGGCACGCGCACTCGCTCAACCTGCGCGACTCGAAGGTCGACGTCGTCGTCGGGCTGCGCCGCTCGAGCCCCTCGTGGGCGAAGGCGGAAGGCGCCGGGCTCAAGGTGATGGAGACCGCGGAAGCGGCGGCCTGGGCGGACGTCGTCATGATGCTCGTGCCCGACGAGATGGGCGCCGAGATCTACGAATCCGAGGTCGGGCCGGGCCTGCGCAAGGGCAAGGCGCTCGCCTTCGGCCACGGCTTCAACTTCCACTTCAAGAAGATCGTGCCGCCCGCGGACGTCGACGTGTTCATGGTCGCGCCCAAGGGCCCGGGGCACCTGGTGCGCAGCGAGTACGCCGGGGGCCGCGGCGTCCCCTGCCTGATCGCCGTGGGCCAGGACCCGTCCGGTCACGCGAAGGGCATCGCGCTCGCCTACGCGAGCGCGATTGGAGGCGGTCGCGCCGCGGTCATCGAGACGACTTTCCGCGAGGAGACCGAGACCGACCTGTTCGGCGAGCAGGCGGTGCTGTGCGGCGGTCTCACCGAACTGATCCGCGCGGGCTACGAGACGCTCGTCGAGGCCGGCTACAACCCGGAGATGGCCTACTTCGAGTGCCTCCACGAGGTGAAGCTCATCGTGGACCTGATCTACGAGGGCGGCATCGCGAACATGCGCTACTCGATCAGCAACACCGCCGAGTATGGCGACATGACTCGCGGCAAGCGCGTCGTCGGCCCCGAGGCGCGCCAGGCGATGAAGTCGATCCTCGCCGAGATCCAGTCCGGCAAGTTCGCCGACGAGTGGATGACCGAGCATCGCTGCGGCTCGCCGCACTTCCGCGAGCTGCGCCGCGAGGCCGAGCACCACCCGATCGAGGCGGTCGGCGCGCGGCTGCGCGGGCTCATGCCGTGGATGGCGGAGCGCCGCCTGGTGGACAAGTCGAAGAATTGAGCGAGGGACCCGTGGACGGCGAGCCCACGATCCCGCTCGCGGCGGACGGTCACGCGTCGATCCTCGGCGCGATGGGCGCCGCCGCGGTCGCCTGGGCGGCCTCGGCGGTCCTGCCGGTCGGCGTGCTCGCCTCCGCGCTCGCGTGGCTCGGCATCCTGCTCTTCCTGCTCGGTCTCTTCTTCGTCAACTTCTTCCGCGACCCGCGACGCACGCCGCCCGCGGGCGACCGCCTGCTGGTCTCGCCCGCCGACGGTCGCGTCCTGTTCGTCGAGCCCGAGGTGGAGGAGCCCCGCTTCCTCGGCGGCCGCGCGGCGATGGTGAGCATCTTCATGTCGCCTCTCGACGTGCACGTGAACCGTGCCCCGGTCGACGGCGAGGTCGAGCGCGTGCAGTACAACCCGGGAAAGTATTTCGCCGCCTACTCGGACAAGGCGTCGCTCGACAACGAGCAGAACGCGATCGTGGTTCGCGCGGCGGACGGCCGGCGCATCCTCTTCATCCAGATCGCGGGCTTTCTCGCGCGCCGGATCGTGTGCCGGGTCCGGCCCGGCGAGCACGTGCGGCGCGGCGAGCGGGTCGGCATGATCAAGCTCGGCTCCCGGGTCGACGTCTGGATCCCCGGCGCCGTGCACCTGCGCGTGCGCAGCGGCGACCGCGTGCGCGCGGGCGAGACCGTCCTCGGAGAACTCGCATGAACGAGATCCGCCCCCGCACCCCGGTCCCGCGCCGCGGCCGGCCGACCGGCCGCATTCGCGCCCTGCCGGGCCGCCCGACGCGCCTCCCGCTCCACAAGGGCGTGTACGTCCTGCCGAACCTGTTCACGACCGGCGGGCTCTTCCTCGGCTTCTACTCGATCATCGCCTCGAGCCGCGCCGACTTCTTCATCGCCGCGCTGTGCATCGTCGCCGCCCACGTGTGCGACGGCCTCGACGGCCGCATCGCGCGCATGACCAACACGACGAGCCAGTTCGGCATGGAGTACGACTCGCTCGCCGACCTCGTGTCCTTCGGCGTCGCCCCGGGGCTGCTCGCCTACCGGTGGGGGCTCGAGCCGTGGGGGCACTGGGGCTGGCTCGCGGCGTCCCTCTTCGCCGCCTGCGGCGCGCTCCGGCTCGCCCGCTTCAACGTGCAGTCGACCCACGCCTCGAAGCGGTTCTTCGTCGGGCTGCCGATCCCGGCCGCGGCGAACATGGTCGCGTCCGCGGTCCTGCTGCAGCAGTTCCTGTCCGGGCCCGGGCCGACCGCGCAGCGCCCGATCGTCCTCTTCATGGTCTACGCTCTCGCGCTGCTCATGGTGAGCAGCGTTCCCTACGCGAGTTTCAAGGATCTCGACCTGCGCGCTCGGCAGCCGTTCTACGCGCTGGTCGCGACGATCTTCATCGTGAAGTTCGTGGTCGCCGAACCGCAGATCATGCTCTTCGGCGCGCTGCTCGCCTACGTGGGCTCCGGCCCGGTGAACCTCGCCTTCTCGCTCGTGAAGCGGCAGCGCAGGCTCTCCGCTCGCACCCGCCGGGAGCAGTCCCCGCGAGGAGAGCCCGGGGCCGTGAGCGGCGAGGGCCGGGGGACGAGTGCCTGAGGAGCGCTTCGACTGGACGCCGTGGAGCGAACTCCTCGGCGTGGTCGTGACGCCGGACGGGCGCGTCGACTACGAGGAGCTGGCGGCCCGCCGGCCGCAACTCGACCGGGTCGTGGCCGCGCTGGCCGAGGCGAGCCCCGACACCCGTCCGGAGCGCTTCCCGACCGCCGAGGACGCGCTCGCCTACTGGATCAACGCCTACAACGCCTTCGTGCTCGCGGCGGTGATCGCGGAATACCCGATCCGCTCGGTCTGGCGCGTGCGCGACGGGCGCTTCTTCCAGCGTGCATGCCACGTGGCCGGCGGCGTCGCCCGGAGCCTCGACGACCTCGAGCACCGGATCCTGCGCGGGCGCATGCGCGAGCCGCGGATCCACTTCGCCATCAACTGCGCGTCGAACGGCTGCCCGCCGATGCGGCCGCGCGCATGGGAGCCCGAGGGGCTCGGCGAGACCCTGGACGCGGCGACGCGGACCTTCCTCGCGAGCGAGTGGAACTGCCGCATCGACCGCGACGCGGGACGGATCTTCGTCTCGCGATTGTTCAAGACCTACGCCGAGGACTTCGCGGGCGAGGGCGCGTCGACCGAGGAGTACCGCGACGGCGTGCTGCGCTTCATCTCGCGTCACGCGGGCGTCCCGGTCGAGGATCTCCGGCCGCTCGAGATCGTCTACAACGTCTACGACTGGGGCCTGAACGACTCGCGCCGGGAGGCCGGGCTTCGCCCGATCACCTTCCACGAGAGCGTCGAGTCCTTCCACGAGGGCGACCCGCGGCTCCGCGAGATCCACCTCTACGACGGCAACTTCTGCAACCGGGACTGCTCCTTCTGCACCGTCTTCGGCTCGCCGTCGGGGTGGTACCGGGAGTACGGCGACGAGATCGTCGCGGAGGTGCTGCGCCAGGTCGCCCCGGACGGGAACGTCAAGTTCTACGGCGGCGAGCCGACGCTGCACGCGGACTCGATCCTCCGCACGATGCGCCTGCTGCGCGAAGGAGGATTCCGCGGCCTCTTCACGATCTACTCGAACGGCGTCCGCGCCGGGCGTCTGCTCGAGATCCTCGACTCGGACGCGCGCAGCGAGGCGGTGCTCAACTACTCGATCTACACGGGCCGCGACGCGGAGCCGCTGCCCGGGCACGCCCGGGCGGCGCTCGAAGCGTGGTCGGCCGCGAACCCGATGCGCCTGTTCTCCGGCTACAAGCCGATCTACCGCGTGGGCGCGGCCGCGGGGACGGACCTCGCCGCCGATCGCGAGGGCGCCTTCCACGGGCACGACGGAGGCTGCCACCTGTGCTTCCCGGTCCTGCGGTCGA
>JAFMJW010000249.1 GCA_017853315.1 Alphaproteobacteria bacterium | reverse complement strand
CCCTGGATCTTGTTCCACTGGACCTCGCTCACGACCGGGCCGAGCCGCGTGCCGTCGGCGAACGGGTCGCCGACCGTCATCGACTCGGCCACGCCGCGAGCGATGTCGAGCGCCTCGTCGTGGCGCTTCTTCGACACCAGCATGCGGGTCGGCGAGTTGCAGGACTGGCCGCTGTTGCCGAAGCACGAGAACACGCCGCCGACGACCGCCTTCTTGAGATCCGCGTCGTCGAGCACGATGTTCGCGGACTTGCCTCCGAGCTCCTGCGTGACGCGCTTCACCGTCGGGGCCGCCGCGATCGCGACCGCGACGCCCGCGCGCGTCGAACCGGTGAACGACACCATGTCGATGCCGGGGTGGCGCGAGATCGCCTCGCCGACACCCGGGCCGTCGCCGTTCACGAGGTTGAAGACTCCCGCGGGCACGCCGGCCTCGTCGAGGATCTTCGTCCAGAGCACGGCCGAGAGCGGCGAGATCTCGCTCGGCTTCAGCACCATCGTGCAGCCGGCGGCGAGCGCCGGGACGACCTTGCAGGCGATCTGGTTCACCGGCCAGTTCCACGGCGTGATGAGCCCGCAGACGCCGATCGGCTCGCGGCGCAGGAGCGTCGTGCCCTGCAGGTGCTCGAACTCGTAGGACTTGAGCACTTCGATGCCGGTCGCGAGGTGGCCGAGCGGCGCCGCGGCCTGCGCCGCCTTCGACAGCGACAGGGGAGCGCCCATCTCGCGCGAGATGATCTCGGCCATCTCCTCGTAGTGGCCCTGGTAGACGGCCATGATGCGGCCGAGCAGCTCGAGGCGCTGCTCGCGCGTGGTCTCGGCGAAGGACGGAAACGCCCGGCGGGCCGCGGCGACCGCCTTGTCGACGTCGGCCGCGCTGCCGAGCGAGATCGTGCCGATCGTCTCCTCGTTCGCGGGGTTCTGGACCGCGAGCGTCTTCTCCTCGACCGGGTCGACCCAGCGGCCGTCGATGTAGAACTGCAGCGACTCCTTCATGGAACGGATCCTCCTTGTTGGATGCGGGGAGCCTACCGCAGCCACGATCGCGCGCCAAAGCGCCGCGCTCAGGATCCCTCGAAGCGCTCCTGCAGCCGGCGCATCCCGCGCAGCCAGCGGTCGACGTCGGCCGTCTTGCGCCGCAGGTACTCCGCGACCTCCGGGTGCGGCAGGACGAGGAAGCGCTCGTCGGCGAGGCCTTCGACGACCGCCTGCGCGACCGCGTCGGGCTCGATGACGCCGTCGACGCCGGCCACGCCGCCCTCGTCGCTGCCCGCGATCATCGCGGTGCGGACGGCCTGCGGGCAGAGCACCGACACCTTGAGCCCTTTCGCTCCGTGGGTGATCGAGAGCCACTCGGCGAAGGAGACGGCCGCGTGCTTGGTCACCGCGTAGGGCGCCGAGCCGATCTGGGTGAGCAGTCCCGCGGCCGACGCCGTGTTCAGCAGGTAGCCGCCGCCGCGGGCGAGCATGCGCGGCACGAGCGCGCGCGCCGCGTGGACGTGCGCCATGACGTTCACGTCCCAGATCCGCTGCCACTCGGCGTCGGGCACGTCGGCGCCGCCCATCACGAGGATGCCCGCGTTCGAGCAGAAGAGGTCGATCGGCCCGAGCTCGCGCTCGATGCGGTCCACCGCCTCCTCGACCTCGCGCGACGACGCCACGTCGACCCGCAGCGCGAGCGCCCGGTCGCCGATCTCGCGCGCGACCTTCCCCGCGCCGTCGCCGTCGCGGTCGATCACCGCGACCGCGCGTGCCCCCTCGCGGGCGAAGCGCAGGGCGAGGGCGCGGCCGATTCCTCCCGCCGCGCCCGTGACGGCGACGACCTTGTCCCGGATCTCCATCTTCCTTCCCTCTCCTCGCGTTCGCGGGCCGCGCGGCGTCAGCCGACCGCGGCGCGCGCGGGCGGCAGGCCGAAGAGGCGCGCAGCCTCGGCCGGCGTCGCGACCGGGCGGCCCGCTCGCGCGGCCATCTCGACGATCTCCGCGACCAGGTCCTCGTTGCGTGGCGCCCCGCTTCCGGCCCAGTCCTCGAGGCCGACCCGCACGTGCCCGCCGCGCGCGATGGCCTCGCCCGCGATCGTCGCGGCGCAGTCGCCGCCGATCACGCCGACCATCCACGGGAGTCCCGTGCCGTCGAGCATCGCCAGGTAGGCGGCGAGCGACGCCCGGGTCGGCGGCAGCCCGAACACGAGCCCGTCGCCCCCGAAGTACAGCTGGATCTTCGCGGGCGGGAGCCGCCCGGCGCGGTGGTAGGCGAGCGCCACGCGCAGGAAGCCCGGCTCGAAGACCGAGACGTGCACGCCGAGCCCGCGCTCGGCGCACACGTCGACCATGTGGCGCACGTCCGCGAAGGTGTTCTGGTAGACGACGTCGATCGCGAGCGGCAGACCGTCGTCGTCGAGCGGGCCCACGCTGAACGACCCCGGGTCGACGAGCGCCATGCGGATCAGCCCTGCGTCGTCGAGCTCCTCGACGTGCCGGTAGCGCTCGACCGGATCGGTGTGGGAGCCGCCGCCACCCATGGTCGGGTAGAGGATCGCGTCGGGATGGCGCGCGAGGATCGCTCGCCACGCATCCCGGTAGGGCTCGAACGCGTGGCGTCCGTCGAGCAGGCCGTCGTCGGCGTGGTGATGGACGACCGACGCGCCGGCCTCGATGCAGGCGCAGGCGCTCGCGACGATCTCCGCCACGGTGCGGGGGACGTGCGGGTTCGCGCGCGGCATCGTCACGCCGTTCAGCGCCGCCTCGATGACGAGCGGGTCCATCGAATCCCTTTCGCGCGCCCGGCCCCGGAGCCGGCTTCAGCCCCGAACGTGCGGGATCGCGCGGGCCGCTCCGACGCCGTCGCCCACGTCGGCGACCGGCCCCGGCCGCGGCCCGTCGAGCCAGATCGGGCTGGTCAGCGCGGTGACCAGCGCCCCCCGCAGCAACTGCAGGCGGTAGCGCGAGGGGGCCTCGCCCGAGAAGCGGTACTCGCCGCCCGGCGCCACGACCGCCACGCTCTGCTCGACCACGCCGTCGCGCACGATCTCCAGCGTCCAGGCCTTGCCGTCGTCGGGGACGCCCGCGACCCGCGCGACGAAGTCCGCGCGCTCGGTCTCGATCGCGTCGCCCACGATCGCGTGGCGGCCGCCGCCGTCGGCTTCGAGCGAGACGTCGGGCCCCGCACCTCCCAGCAACTTCACCCAGGTGTGACGGCCGCGCACCGCCTCCTTGATGCCGGTCTCGGACAGCTCGCGCGCCCACACCATCGTCGTCGGCTTGCCGATCGGCGACTGGGTCGCGTCGGCCGTCCTGCCCGCGCGGTGCGAGTCGGAGGCGCCGACGGCCGCGATCCGGTGCCCCTGGTCGAGGGCATGCTCCCAGAACGCGATCGCGGTGAGCGTGAACGGGTTCGGGCTGTCGCCGAGGGCGGCGGGGCCGGTCTGGATCTCGATCGCGTCCACCTTCGAGAAGTCGGTCTCCTCCTCGGTGAAGTCCCATGGACACCCGCGGCACAGCCGGCGGAAGCTCGGGTTCGAGGACGGGAAGATCGTGGGGTGGTTGATCTGGGTGACGCCCCCGTTCGCGTGGACGACGTCGAAGATCTCGCGCGGCGGGCGCGCCGCACGCATCGGCGCGTAGTCGTCCTCGCCGCGACGCACGACGACCGGCCCGGTGCGATGGTCCGCGTACGCGAGGCTCGCGTGGTTGTTCGTGTGTCCGCGGTAGGTGATGATCTCGGAACTGCGGACGACGAGCTTGCCGGCATGCGCGGCCTGGTAGCGGCCGATCTCGCCCCAGGCCGACGGCGTCACGTAGTCGGTCAGGGTCACGAAATCGAGACCGGCGCCCTGCGGCCCGAGCGGCCCGAAGGCGTAGTCGAAGACCTCGGTCATGGTCGCGTCGCCGAGCGCGGAGTGCTCGGCGTGGAGGTGCATGTCGCCCGCGTACCAGCGGCCCTCGCGCGAGGCGGGCGTCTCGTCGTAGGGTGTCGGGACGTAGGTCTCGGCGGCGAACGCCGGGTCGGAGGACAGCTCGATCTCGACCCGCCAGCGCACCCGTCCGTCGGAGTCGCCCTGCTCGACCGGGACGACCGCCGCCACGCCGAGCTCCGCGGCCCACTTTCCGGCCGGGATCGGCCCGGGCAGGAAGCCGCGCGTCGTGCGGCCCGGCACGTGGCCCTTGGGTTCGGCGAGGTACTCGGCCTCGGTCGAGAATCCCTGCGCGGTGATCGTCACGTCGGGATGGCTCGACCCGCCCCAGCCGCGGAACTGCGGCGCCTCCCAGAGGTCGGGGGTCGGGCCGGGCTGCCAGAGCCCGAGGTCGATCGTGTGCTTCGAGCCGTCGGTCGCGGCGTCGGGCTGGTCCCAGCTGTATTTCACTCGAATCTGCGTCGTGCCTGCAGGAACGTCGAAGGGCACCATCACGTAGGAGCCCTGCATGTCCGAGGTGAAGCTGCCCTCGATCACCCGCAAGGGCTCGATCGGAGCCACGCCGCTGCTCGAGTCGTCGCTGCAGGCGGCGAACGCCCACGCAGCGAGGACGAGGGGGGCGAGGAGACGGGAGCGGCCTCGGTCGATTCGGTTCACGATGGACTCCTGCGGGTCACGGTTCGCGGCGCGGCCGGGGCGCCGCGACCCCCGACGGTTGTCACGGTTCCACGCGGTGCGCCAGCCCGGGAAAAGGCGCTTCAGGGGCGGGCCGCGGGCTCCCGGCCCCCCGCCGGAGCCGGCCCGAGGCGCAGCAGGACGAACTCGCCGCGGCGCGCTACCGGGGTGGCGGCGAAGTCCTCGCGCGCCGCCGCTCGCAGCTCGCCGGCGAACCCGACCTCGCGGTCGCGGGGGGACTCGACGAGATAGACGGGACGCCCCTCGCCGAGCAGGCGCGCGA
>JAFMJW010000248.1 GCA_017853315.1 Alphaproteobacteria bacterium | reverse complement strand
CGCGGGGTGAGCAGGATGTCCGGGCTGACCGAGAACTGGCGCGCCTCGTTGCCCTCGCTCTGTCCGTGGCGGACGAGGACGAGCCGTCCGAAGCCGTCGCCTTCCTTGTTCGATCCCGGGTCCAAGCCAGCGTCCTCCCCGCCGCGCCGTCGGAGCTCAGGCGCGTCGTCCCGCCGCGGCGAGCCGCGCGCGGAGCTCGTGCTTCCTCACCTTGCCGGTCGCGTTGCGCGGCAGCTCCGCGAGGATCTCTACCTGCTCGGGGATCTTTTGCACCATGACCCCGCGCCCGCGCAGGAAGGCGCCGAGCGCCCGGAGGTCCGGGGCGGGCACGCCGGGCCGCGGCACGATGCAGGCGCACACCCGCTCGCCGCAGGCCGGGTCGGGGAGGCCGACGACCGCCGCCTCGGCCACGGCCGGGTGCTCGTGGAGCTCGTCCTCGATCGCCTTGGCGCTCAGGTTCTCGCCCTTGCGCAGGATGACGTCCTTGCGCCGCCCGGTGATCCGCACGAAGCCTGCCTCGTCGCGGATCGCGAGGTCGCCCGTGCGCAGGAACCCGTCGGGCAGGATCGCGTCCCGGTCGAGCGCGGGGTCCGCGTAGCCGACGAAGAGCTGCGGCCCGAACAGCTCGATCTCCCCCTCGCACCCGGCCCCGACTTCCCGCCCGGACTCGTCGACGATGCGGAGAACGACCCCGGGAGAGGGGCGGCCGTCGGTCCCGCAGAGCGCGTGCGGCGGATCTCCCCGCAGGCCTGCCGTCGCCATCGGGCACTCGGTCATGCCGTAGGAGCGGTAGACGAACGCGCCGAGGCCGCGCGCGACCTCGCGAACGAGCTCGGGCGGCACGTCGGTCGCGCCGATCCCGGCGACGCGCACGCTCGCGACACGCCCGGGCGAGAAGCCCGGCGCCGAGAGCAGCGCCTGGAGGATCGGGGTCGGGCCGCCCGCGCTCGTCACGCCCTCGGCCTCGATCGCCCGGAGGGCGCACTCGGGCTCGAAGGGGTCGAGCAGCACGGCGCGCGTGCGCTGCGCGACCGGGGCCGTGCCGAACGCACAGATCCCGCCGACGTGGGTGAGCGGAAACCACAGGATCCCGACCGCCGCTCCGTCGCCGAGGGCCGCCTGCTGGACGGCGAGGAAGTGGCCGAGGGTCGAGGGCGTGTGCAGCACGCCCTTGGGCTCGGCGGTCGTCCCCGACGTGTAGAAGATCGCCGAGACCTCGTGCGGACCGCGCGGCGACGCCTCGACCGGCCCCGCGGGACCGTCTTCGAGCGTGCGGAAGCCGACCTGCCCCGATGCAGGCTCGCCGCGCACGACGACCACGTGCTCGAGCTCCGGGCAGCGCTCCCGGACATCGATCGCCATCGCGCGGTGGTCGAAGCCGCGGTGGGTGCCCGGCACGAAGAGCGCACGGCTCCCCGCCTGCCGGGCGATGAACGCGACCTCCCGCTCCCGCAGGATCGGCAGGAGCGGGTTCGAGACGGCTCCCAGCCGGTCGATCGCGAAATGCAGGGCGATGCCCTCGATCCAGCTCGGGAGCTGCCAGGACACGACGTCGCCGCGGTCGATCCCGAGCCGCCGCATCCCGCGGACGAGCGCGTCCACGCGGCGAGAGAGGTCGCCGACCGTGACGCGCAGGCCGCTCTCGACGAAGGCCACGTGTCCGGGAGCCTCCCGGGTCGCTCGGGCGAGGGCCTCCGACGGTCCGGAACGCGGCCAATACCCCTCGGCCCCGTGTCGCTCGATCCTCTCCCGCGACGGGGCCGCGTCCCGCCGGAGCGCCATGGAAGGCCTCTACACCGGCGCTCGGGCCCGGTGAAACCCGCGACACGCCTCGTCGGAGCCGTCGCTTCGGGGCGGCGGGCCGTGATAGGACTCGAGCGCTTTCCACCGCGAGGACGACCCGTGAACCCGACGCCCGCCTGCCGACACGAGTCCGACGACGGCCCCTGTTCGCGGTGCGGCCGGACGGCGCCCGAGTCGCTCGTCTGCATGGCGTGTCGGCACCGGCTTCCGCCCGACTCGCGCTTCTGCTCCGCGTGCGGCTCGGCGATCTCGGCTCCCGAGCGCAAGCCCGTCACCGTGCTCTTCGTGAGCGCGCACGGGACGGCCGCGCTGGGAAAGGCGTTCGACCCCGAGACGTGGCACGCCATCGTCGACGGCTTCCTCCGCATTCTCGGCGACGGTGTCCGGGCCCACGGCGGCGTGATCGACCGTTTCACCGGGGAGGGCATCAAGGCGCACTTCGGGGCGCCGGTGGCGCGCGAGGACCACGCGATCGCCGCGTGCCGGGCCGCGCTCGAGCTGGCCCGCGAGATCGCCCTGTTCGCCGAGGACATGCGCTGCGACCACGGCATCGCCTTCGGCGTACGGATGGGGATCCACTCCGGGGAGGTGGTCTACGGGCCGATCGAGTCGACGCTGTCGGCCCAGGGGCGCACGGCGGCCGTGGCCGCGCGCATCGAGCAGCAGGCGCTCCCCGGCACGATCCTCGTCAGCGGGACGACGGCGCAGCTCGTCGGAGACCGCTTCGTGCTGCGGGACATGGGCCCGATCGACCTGCGCGGGGTGCGCGAGCCGGTGCGGATCTTCGAGCTCGCCGCGTCGCGCTCCCGGCGACAGGTCCGGCCCACGGCCGGCTCGCCTCCTCCGTTCGTCGGCCGGGAGGTCGAGCTCGCCCTCCTCGATGCGCTGCTCCGGCGCCCCGAACCGGCCGTCGTCGCCGTCGTCGGGGAGGCCGGCGTCGGCAAGACCCGGCTCGTCGAGGAGATGCTCCGGCGATCGGAGGTCGTTGGTGCCCACGTCAACGTCCGGCTGACGGCCTTCGAGAGCGAGGTCGATACCCCCTTCGCGTTCTACCGGCGCGCATTGCGCCGAGTCATCGGCGTGCAGCCCTCGGACACCATGAAAGAGGCCCGCGAACGCGCGGCCGGTCGCCTCCTGCTCGCCGACCCGACGATCCGCGACGACCTGCCCCGCATCTTCGACCTGCTCGGCCTCTCCCTGCCGGGCACGCAGGCGCGGCAGCTCCGCATGGACGGCCTCCACGCCGAGCTCGCCGACGTCTCCGGACGGCTCTCGCGCCTGTTGATCGACCGGAGCCGCCCGCGGATCGCCTTCTTCGACGACTTCCAGTGGATCGACTCCTCGAGCCTCGCCGTCCTGCAAAGGTCCTTCGACGAGGGGCTCATCCGGCCGAACCTCGCGATCGTGGCGCAGCGCAGCGACGTCGATTTCCCGCTCTCGTCGGTCGAGCCCTTCGCCGGGTCCCTCCGTCTGCGCCCGCTCGAGGCGCGCGAAGTCGACGATCTCCTCGACCGCATGCTCGGCGGCGATCCGTCGGTCTCCTCCCTGCGCGATCGGCTGCGCGAACGCTGCGGCGGCAACCCGCTCTTCCTCTCCGAGATGTTGCGTTCGCTTCGGGCGACGGGCAACGTCGAGGGCGAGCCCGGGCGCATGCACCTCGTCCGGGCGAGCGCGATCGACGACCTCCCGCCGACCCTCGCCACCTTGCTCGCCGCGCGCATCGACGCGCTGCGCGCCGCGGACCGGGCGATCCTGCGGGTCGCCGCCATGATCGGCGCGCGATTCGACGCCCGGATCCTCTCCCGCGCCGCGGGCCAGTCGCCGATCGTCGTCGCCCAGGCGCTCGGACGCCTCGCGACGGCCGAGATCCTCGAGCCGGTCGCCGGCGACGAGGGAGGCGAGTTCCGCTTCCGGCACGAGATCCTGCGCGAGTCCGCCCTGCGCTCGATGCTGACGGGGGCGCGGGCCCGGCTCCACGCCGCAGTGGCCGAGGCTCTCGAGAGCGAGCCCGAGGCCGACCGCCACGCCGTCGCCATCGCGGGGCACCGCAAGGGCGCGGGCGACCGCGAGGTGGCCGCACGCTGGCTCGTTCGGGCCGCGGCCTTCGCGGCTCCCCGCGAGCCCGCGAAGGCGATCGAGCTCCTGCGCGAGGCTGACGGGCTGGTCGACGAGGAAGGATCGCCCGAAAACGACCGGCTGCGACTCGACGTGAGCGTCGCGACACTCGAGCTCGGCTGGAGCCACGGCGTCGCACCCGCCGAGGCGGCACGCCTCGAGGACCGGGGGCGCGCCATCGCGAATCGCCTCGGCGACGCGCGAGCCGGCGCCATGCTCGCAGCGGGCCACGCGGCCATCGTCGGCATGTCGGGGGCGCCCGAAGAAGTGACACGGCTGGTCGACGCGTCACGGGAGCTCTCGGCCGGGGTGCACGACCGGGCCGCGCACCTCGCGCTGCGCACGACCCGGGCGCTCGCCCTCTACTCGACCGGCGATCTCGCCGGAGTGCTGCGCGAGTGCTCGATGCCTCTCGAAGCCGGCGACGTGGATCTCGAGACGGGCCCGTTCGGCGGGTCGAGGGCGGTCGAGTACCTGACGCTCCGCGGCACGGCGCTCGTCGACACCGGCCGCTTCCTCGAAGGCCGGGACGTGCTCGACGAAGCCGTCCGCGAGGCGAGGCGCAGCGGAAGCGCGATCGCGATCTGCTCGGCGGTCGCCGCGGCGAGCCTGCGCGCGCGGCTCACCGGCACGCCCGCGGCCGACCTCCTTCCCGCCTGCATCGAGGGCCTCGCCCTCGCCGAGCGGTCCGGCAACGACTTCATCCGCACCCGCATGCTGGGATCGCTCGCGGAGGCGGAGTTCCTGCTCGGGCGCCTCGACGTGGCCGTCGCTCGCTTCCGCGAGGCGATCGGGATCGCCGAGTCGGCCCCCGACCGCATCCGCGACGACTTCGGGCTGCTCGCGCGGCTCGCCGGCTGCCTGCTCGTGCAGCGCGACTTCGACGGGGCCGTCGCCGCGGCGAATCGCGCGGTCGAGGCGATCGAGGGACGGGGCGGACGACTGCGCGAGATCGAGATCGT
>JAFMJW010000247.1 GCA_017853315.1 Alphaproteobacteria bacterium | reverse complement strand
CAGGCTGTGGTCGTTCCTGTCCGAATTCCGCATCTCGTCCCGCAGCGGCCCGGCCCTCCTTCCCTGAGCGCCGGCCGCTCGCGGGGCGCCCGGCGCGCAGGCGCGCTGGCTCGCCTCTGCGCGGCGCGATAGAGCCCGGCCATGTCGCAGCGCAAGGTCGCCTTCGTCACCGGCGCGAGTCGCGGGATCGGCCGCGCCTGCGCCCTGGAGCTCGCCCGGCGCGGATTCGACGTCGTCGTCACGGCGCGCACCGTGCGCGAGGGCGAGTTCCGCGAGTACTCGTCGACCGTGAAGCGCAAGGCGACGGTACCCCTCCCGGGCAGCCTCGAGCGCACCGCCGAGGAAGTTCGCGCGCTCGGCGCCGAGGCGCTGGTCGCGAAGCTCGACCTCTCTGCGCGCGAGGACTGGCCGGCTGCCGTCGACGCCGCGCTCGACCGCTTCGGCCGGATCGACGTGCTGGTGAACAACGGACGCTACATCGGCCCGGGCCACATGGACCCGTTCGAGGAGACGCCGCTCGATCTCATCGAGACCATGTTCACCTGCAACGTCATCGCGCCGTTGCACCTGGTGCGGCTCTGCCTCCCGGCGATGAAGCGCCAGGGCGGCGGCATCGTGATCAACGTCACCTCCTCGGCCGGCGACCGCGAGACCCCGGACCCGATCGGCAAGGGAGGCTGGGGGCTCGGCTACTCGATCACGAAGGCCGCCTTCAACCGGATGGTCCCCGGACTCGCCAAGGAGCTGCGCGGGTACGGCATCGCGGTGATCGGTCTCATGCCCGGCTTCGTCGGCACCGAGCGCATGGCGATCGAACTCGGCGGCTTCGGCTTCGACGCCTCGCGCGGGCTTCCCGTCGAGAACCCCGGCCGCGTCTGCGCCATGCTCGCGACCGCGCGCGACCCGATGGTCTTCACCGGGCGCGACGTCCACGGCCCGACGTTCTTCGCCGAGCACGCGTCGGTCGACTTCAGCCCGCCCGCGCGATGAGCCAGGGCGCGATCGTCGACAGGACGGCGACGATCGCCACGATGCCGGCCAGGTCGAGGAGGATCCCGTGGCGTGCCATCGTGCGCAGCGGGATCCGCCCCGAGGCGTAGACGATCGCGTTGCAGGGCGTCGAGACCGGCATGACGAAGCCGAGCGACGCCCCCATCGTGGCCCCGAGCGCCGGGATCACGGGATCGGCTCCCGCCGAGCGCGCGAGCGCGATCACGACCGGCACGACCATGTTCGCCGACGCGGTGTTGCTGGTGGTCTCGGAGAGGACGGTCGCGATCGAGGTGGCGGCGACCAGCAGTCCGAAGCCGCTCGTCAGACCGAGCTTCGAGGTGAGCGCCACGCCGAGCGCCTCGGCGAGCCCGGTCTGGAACGCGAGCGTGCCGAGCGCGATCCCGCCGCCGTAGAGGAAGACGATCCACCAGTCGATGCCCACCGCCTCGTCCCACGACAGCGTGAACTCGTGGCGGGAGAGGTCGACCGGGAGCAGGAACAGAAGCCCCGCGCCGAGCAGTGCGACCACGCTCTCGGGGAAGACCTCCGCGAGCCACTGCGCCGCCGGTGCGTCGCGGCCCAGGAGCAGCGCCGCCGCACCCGGCAGGATCCACAGGAAGACGGTGACCGCGAAGGCCGCCATGGTGTTGCGCTGCCCGGCCGTCCACGGCCCGAGGCTCGCGCGCTCGGCCGCGAGCAGCGGGCCCAGGTCGAACGTCGCCCCCTGCGCGGCGCTCGCCCCTCGTGCGAGGTCGAGCACGATCCAGGCGAGCAGCACGAGCACGACCGGGACGCCGAGCGCCATCCACGAGAAGAACGGCAGGTCGAAGCCGGTCTCGCGGCGCAGGAAGCCGAGCCCGATCAGGTTGGGCGGGGTGCCGACCGGCGTCCCGAGCCCGCCGACCGACGCCGCGAAGGAGGTCGAGAGCAGCAGCGCGGTCGCGAAGGCGGGCGGCACCGCGCGGCGGTCGCCGAGCGCCTCGAGCGACCCCAGGATGGAGAGGCCGATCGGGAACATCATCGCGGTGGTCGCGGTGTTGCTGATCCACATCGAGAGAAAGGACCCGCCCGCCGCATAGGCCGCGAGCACGCGCGCGGGGCGCCCGCCGATCCCCGGCGCCGACAGGATCGCGGTCGCGAAGCGGCGGTCGAGCCGGTGGTGGCGGATCGCCTGCGCGATCATGAAGGTCCCGACGAAGACGAACACGAGCGGGTCGGCGAAGGGCGCGAACGCCTCCTTCGGCGGCGCCACGCCGAGGACCACGGCCGCGGCGACCCCGAGGAAGGCGGTCATCGCCATCGGGATCGCCTCGGTCAGCCACAGCACCACGACCGCCGCGAGAATCGCCGCCAGCCGGTGCGCGGGCTGCGCGAGCCCGGACGAGGCCCGCCAGGCCGCGGCGAACGCGAGCGGTGCGAGCACGAACCCGCTGCGCTGGCGCCAGAGGTCGAAGGGGTCGAGACCGGCGCCTTCGACCGCGGCTTCGGGATCCGCATCCACCCGTCCCCCGTTAGCGTCGGCGCGGGGTCGAATCCACGGCCGTGGGCGAAGTCGATCCTCGCGGGGGACGCGGCCCGACGACGCCGGCATTCGCCGCCGGGCTCGGGCCGGTGTAGTGCGGGGCGGGCAACGCCGGGAGGAGGCGCCGATGGACTATCGCGGGAAGGTCGTCATCGTGACGGGAGCCTCGTCCGGCATCGGACGGGTGACGGCGCTCGACTTCGCGCGGCGCGGAGCCGCCGTGGTCGTCGTCGCGAGGCGCGAGGCCCTGCTGCGGCAAGTCGCGGACCAGTGCCAGGCGGTCTCGCCGAAGTCCTTCGACCTGCCCGGCGACCTCGGCGACCGGTCGTTCGCCGAGCACGTCGTGGACGAGACCGTGCGAAGGCTCGGCCGGCTCGACGTGCTGGTGAACAACGCCGCCGTGTCCAAGCACAAGCACACCTACCATACGACGGCCTCCGAGGCGGAGGACGTCATGCGGGTGAACTTCCTCTCCTGCCTCTGGACGACCTACGCGGCGATCCCGCCGATGCTGCGCCAGGGCGGCGGCTTCATCGTGCAGGTGTCGTCGTTCGCGGCCAAGGTCCCGCCGCCGCGCGAGGGGCTCTACGCGGCCTCGAAGGCCGCGATGAACGCCTTTTCGGAAGGGCTCTGGAACGACCTCGCCGGCTCCGGCATCCACGTCGGGATCGTGCACCCCGGCCCGATCGACACCGAGATCTGGGACAAGGAGGACGAGCCTCCCTCCTACGACGGCAAGAAGCACCCGCCCGAGATCGTCTCGGACGCGATCCGCGAGGTGATCGAGCGCAAGCGCTTCGAGATCACGATCCCGCGGCGCAGCCCGCAGCTCGTCGCGGCGCGCGTCATGCGGCTGCTCGCCCCGGGCGCGCTCCGGCGCGGCATGGCCTGGATGGAGCCGGTGCCGGACGAGCTGCTCGAGCGCGCCCGTGAACGATCGCGCAAGGGCAAGCGGCTCGGCGAGAGCGACTGAGGGCGCGAGCCCGGCCCGGCCCCCGGCCCACGGCGGCCGCCCGCGCCGGGCGCTCGTGGCTGCCGACCCGGGCCGCCGATCCCGGCCGCCCGCCGGGCCGGGAAATCGACGATTCAGGCTCCCACGCGGCCGGCTCCGTGGTACTCCGGGAGAAGCCCGGCCCCGGACGGGGCCCCCGAGGAGATCCCGATGCACCGACGAATCACGACCGTCCCGACCTTCTTCGCCCCGGCGCTGGCGCTCGCGTTCGCCGCGGCCTGCGGCAGCACGAGCTCGTCTCCCCCGACCAGGGGCGGAACCCTCTCGAACGGCGTGAAGGTCGACGTCTCCTCGACCGGGGCCGTCTCCCTCTCGCTCGACGACCGCCCGCTGCTCGCGATGCCCGAGGGCACCGCACCGATCGTGCGCAGTTTCGACGAGAGCTACCAGGGCGCGACCGCCATCTGGACCTTCGCGCGGACCGGCGCGACCGAGGAGCGCGTCACCGGCCTGCGCGGCACCCGCCGCGAGGGCGACGCGGTCGTCGTCGAGCTCGGCGACCCGGCTTCCGAGCTGCGCGCGGTGCTTCGCGTGCATCCCGACGCGCGCCAGCCCGAGGCGACCGTGATCGAGATGGACCTCGACCCCCCACTCCCGCCGGCGCCGCCGCTCTCGGGCGCGGGTGCGACCGCGCTGCGCTCGCCGGTCTTCCCGGTGCGCATCGACGCGGACGCGACCTTCATGGGCTTCGGCGAGCAGTACGCCGCGGTCGACCAGCGCGGGGAAGCCTTCACGCTGATGGTCAGCGAGCAGGGCATCGGCCGCAAGCCGGGCGGCAACCGCGCGCTGTCCGGCGATGCGCACACGACCTACTTCCCGATGCCGTGGTACCTCGACGCGCGCGGCTTCGGCGTGCTCTTCCGGACCCCGCGCCGGGTCGACGTCGACCTTGGACGCACCGATCCGGGCACCGCCTGGTTCGAGCTCGTCGGCGAGAGCCGCGTCGAGCTCGTCGTCTTCCCGGGGCCTCGCCCGCTCGACGTGGTCCGCCAGCTGGGCGGCGAGGTGGGCCGCCCGACCGTCCCGCCCGACTGGGCCTTCGATCTCTGGGTGTCGGCGCAGGGCGGCACCGAGAAGGTGCTCGCGCGCGCGGCGAAGCTGCGTGCGAACGACGTCCCGGCGGGCGCGATCTGGTCGCAGGACTGGACGGGGCTGCGTCGCAACTTCGACGGCGGCTACGGCGTACAGTACCGCTGGCAGGCCGACGAAACCCACTACCCCGGCCTCGCCGGCATGATCCGCAGCCTCCACGACGACGGCTTCCGCTTCCTCGCCTACGTGAATCCCTTCGTCGACGAAAAGCTGCCGAACCACTTCCCGGAGATGAAGGAGCGCGGGCTGCTCGTCACCCGCG
>JAFMJW010000246.1 GCA_017853315.1 Alphaproteobacteria bacterium | reverse complement strand
CCGTCCCAGTAGGAGAGGTCGAAGGACTCGAGCCCGCCGTACTGCTCGGGGTCCCAGGGATCGGGCAGGCGCCGCATCGCCTCCGGGGCGGGCTTCACCCAAGCGTGCCCGTCGAGGAGCGAGCGCCCGTAGAGGGGAAGGTGGTGCCCCGTCGGCTCCTCCGTGGACCAGCGAGGCTCGTTCCAGCCGGCCCACGCGAAATAGGCACATGCGACGACGAGCATCGCGAGCACCGCGCGCACGATCCCGGACGCGGTCGGCTCGCTTCGCATCGACGCTCCTCGACCCCTCAGGCGCGATCGAGGAGCGCGTCGGTCTCGGGCATCCGCTCGGTCTCGGCCAGCGCCGCCTCCGTCCACTCGCGCATGGCGGGCAGCGCGAGCACGGCCTCGCACCAGTCCCGGGCGACCGGCGGCAGCTCGACCCGGTAGGTGTGGAAGCGGGTGGCGACCGGCGCCCACATCGCGTCGGCGATCCCGAAGCGACCGAAGAGGAACGGGCCGCCCGACGCCCGGCTGCGACAGCTCGTCCAGGTCTCGACGACGCGATCGACCTGGGTCCGCACCTCGTCGGGCAGCGAGGGCGCGCGACGCGCGCGACCGCGCAGGTTCATCGGCAGGAACTGGCGGATCGCGGCGAACCCCCCGTGCATCTCCGTCGCGACCGAGCGCGCGACCGTTCGCCGCACCGGATCGTCGGGCCAGAGACCGGCCCCCGGCGCGAGTTCGGCGGCGCGTTCGCAGATCGCGAGCGATTCCCAGGTCGCGACGTCGCCCTCGATCAGCACCGGCACGAAACCGGTCGGCGAGAGGCGACGCAGCCGCTCCGCGGATTCGGGCCGGTAGAGGGCGACCCGCTCGACCTCGAAGTCGACTCCCGCGACGCGAAGCGCGAGCCACGGCCGCAGCGACCACGACGAGTAGCAACGATTGCCGATCACGAGCTTCGGCCGCGGCATGGGCGGACGCTAGCGCGGCGACCGCCTCGCCCACAATGCCCGGGAGGGGCCGGAAGCCGGAGACTGCCGGCGACGATCCCGGCTGCCGGCGGGCCTCAGCGCGGAGCGGCCTGCGCCGGGAGGACGAACGGCACGCCGTAGACGGCCTCGGCGCGCGTCGGCATCGACCCGAGCCAGCCGCGGGCGGCCGACTGGAGGGAGGCCATCGTCTCGCGCGCGGCGCGCGCGTCCGCGGGCGGTTGCGACCAGAAGTCGGCCAGCTTCTCGACCAGCTCGAAGTCCGCCGCGATCGCGACGCGCGTCCGGGCGTCGCGCCACACGACCACGGCCGCGCGCGCACGCGTCGAACCGAAGACGATCGTGCCGAGAACCACCTCGGACTGCTCGAGGTTCGTGCCGTTCACCGGAAGCAGCGGCGCGTCCGGCGACGCGCCGAGGCGACCGGTCGTTCCCGGGAAGAGCGCCTGCAGTTCCCCGACCGTCATCGTCTTTCCCTTGTCGTAGCGGCGGACGTTGCCCTCCATCGACCAGAGGCTCGGCGAGGCCCCGGGGGGCGCCGCGCCGACGACGACGATCTCCTCCGCGAAGTGCTGGGTGAAGGGCTCCTTGCCCGAGGACTGGACGTTGGTCCCGTGCGCGGCGCGGATGTCGGGCGTGCGCGCCTCGAGCGTGAACTCGCAGGTGCCGGGGTCCTGCCCGCGACGGTCGCGGCCGCGCCGGCGCAGGACGAAGCCCGCGCGGCGCAGCGCCTGGTCCGCGGTGTCGAGCACGACGATCAGGTCGCGCACCGCCTTGGGCGGGTTGCGGGGCGCCTCCACGGCGCCGCCTTGTCGGCGCGCCTCGGCCGCGGCGAGCTGCCAGAACTCCATCGGCGCACGCTTCGCGTCCATCCGCCCGGGATCGAGCGGCAGCACCCAGCTGCGGAAATGGACCCCGGAGGCCGCCTGCGGCGCCTCGCGCGCACCGACGATCGCGGGCCCTCGCGGCAGCGCCGGTCCGCAGCCCGCGAGCGCGAGGAGCAACGCGAGCGCGACGGCCGACGCCGCCCCGCGACGCTCACCGCCAGAGATGGAATCCACCCAGGATGCCGGCGTCGTTGGAGACGATCTTCACGTTGCGCGGCAGGTCCTCCTGCCGAAGGATCCGCGAGTTGCCGCCGCCGACGTAGAGCATCGAGTAGTTGAAGACCGGCGCGAGGTGGTCGATCACTTCGCGTACCCGCTTGCGCCACTTCTTCTTGCCGATGCGATGCAGGGTGCGGTCGCTGACGTTTTCCTCGTAGGTCTTGCGGCGCCGGAAGACGTGGTGGGCGAGCTCCAGGTTCGGCACGAGCCGCCCATCGAGGTAGAGTCCCGATCCCATCCCGGTCCCGAGCGTGATCACGAGTTCGACCCCGCGTCCGGAGACGACCGCGAGCCCCTGCACGTCCGCGTCGTTGCAGACACGGGTCGGCTTGCCGGCGAGCTTCTCCAGCGCCTTCGCGAGGTGGAAGCCGCCGAAGCTCGGGTCGAGGTTCGGCGCGTTCAGCGTGACGCCGTCGACCACCACTCCCGGGAAGCCCACCGAGACGCGGTCGAACTTCGGCTGGCGCTGGATCTGCTGGCCGAGGGCGCCGAGGACGGCGCGAGGCGTGGCCGGGTGAGGCGTGTCGACCCGGTCGCGCTCGTTGACCGGCTTCCCCGCGCCGTCGAGCACCATCATCTTGAGGCCGGTGCCGCCGATGTCGATGCACAGGGTGGACGGGCCCGCCGGCCGACGGGCCGGGGCCTTCGCCCCGGACGCGCTCGACTTCACCGGGCGGCGACGGGACTTGCCCGCGGCGCGCTTCGTGGCCCGCTTCGCGGGCTCCGTCGTCTCGTTTGCCATGGCCGGAGCCTACACCAAACCCGCACCGGACTCCGAACGGCCGGGGCGGGGCGGTTCGCGGTCGGCGACCTCGCGCTGCGCGGACGCCGACCGTCCCCTCAGGGGGCGACGGGCGCAGCCGGGGCGGCAGCGCCCGCGGGGGCTTGCGCCCGCGACTTCGCCGAGTCGCGCAGGTCGCGGGCCGCGGCCTTCATCTTCGCGGGATCCTGCATGTCGCCGACGTTCATCTTCATGCCGCCGGGCAGGATCATGTCGCCGGGCTTCTGCCCGGCCTCGCAGGGTCCGAGCCACCGGGTCTCGATCTCCATCTTCGCCTCGGACTTCCCGGCAAACGGCGGTGCGTACTCGATCTGGAGCTCGCCCCGGTAGTTCTGGGTGAGGTCGCCGGTGAACCGGCCGGTCGTGGTGGCCGTGCTCTCGCCCATCTTGCAGATGCTCTTGAGCGTCATCGTCTCGCCTTCGCGCTTCATCTCGCGCAACTTGCAGTCCTTTTCCTGGGCGCGGCCGACCTCGCGAAGCTTGGTCTCGACCTCGGCGTCGATGCACTGGCGCATCTTGCCTCCGCCGACCTGCCGGCCGTCGACCGTCGTCGAGGTCTCCCAGAGGCCGGGCTTGCGGGGAGGCATCTCGTCGACCGCCCCTGCGGCCGCCGGGAGAACGAGCGAGGCGAGGCCGATCGCGGCGATCGCCGCGCGGCGAAAGCCGGTTCGAGCACGAGTCCTCACTTCTGCACCCCCTGGTTGCGGAGGGCCTCGAGGCCCTCGAGATCGATGCCGCGCAGCGCTGCCTGGAGCGTGGAGACCTGCCGGACGTCGCCGGAGATCTTCACCGCGAAACGCTCGCCGAGGACCACCCCGTACTCGCCGGCCTGCGTCGCGGCGTCCCACTTCTCGTGGACGATGCGACCGTCGACCTTGCGGGTCCGGTCCCAGCTGTCGTCGGTCTCCTGCTCGTGCAGGACCGAGGCCCACTGCGCGAGCGCCATGAGACCGCGCACGCTGCCCATGTCGGTGATCTCGAGCTGCAGCGACTGGTCGCCGTCGCCGTAGGTCGCGCGCGCGGTCGAGATCTGAAGGCCGAGAGCGCCGTTGCGCTCGACCGAGATCTTCGTCCGCGGAAGGCCGCCCAACGACGCGGGAACGAAGGCCCGCAGCTGCTCGGGCGAGAGCGCCTCGACCTTCGCGCCGCCGCCGAGCACCGTACCGACCGCCTCGCCGACCGCGTCGCGCTGCGCGGCCGCGTCGCCCGACTGGCGCGCCTGCTCCATTTTCTTCGCGGCGGACTCCATCCGGCGCTTGAACTCGTCGAGCACGGTGCTGCCGTCCGGCGCGGTCTCCGCGGGGCCGGGCTTGAAGCCGGCGCCGCTGCCGGGCGCGGGCGGGGCCGGGATCGCCTCGCCGGGAGCCGGGATCGCGGGCCCGCCCGGCACCGCCGGTCCGGGCAGGGATTCGCCGACCTGCGCGCTCACGGGCGGACGCGGCGGCAGGTGGCGCCGCGGCGAGAGGCCGTGGACGAGCCAGCCGAGAGCCATCGAGACGATCGCGCCCAGCACGACGGTCGCGATCGTGTAGCCGACGGTGCGCTCGTGCGGTGCCTTCATCGTGTGCGGCAGGGCGAGGAAGAGGAGCCAGATGCTGAACAGCCCGGCCAGGATCGTCACGGTGTTGCCGAGAGAGCCGAAGAGATGGAACAGGCCCGCGATCCACACCGGGGTGTGGGCGAACGCGGCCGTCTTCACCGCCTGCACGCGGTCCTTCGTCCCCCCGTAGGCGGGCGCCAGCGCGTCGATCACGAGCGCGAAGAGCCAGATCGCGACGAGCGAGACGAGCCAGGCGAAGATCGCCCAGCGGAGGCCGCTGAAGAAGCCGAGCGGGTGGTGGCCCATCCGGAAGATGCTGCCGCGCAGGAAGCCCGCGAACGGCGGGATCGCGGCGAGCAGCAGGACGTAGGGGTTGAAGACCTCGCCCACGCTCGACCTCTCGGCCGCGATGGCCGGCCACTCGCCGAGCGGATCGAGCATGACGTTGCGCGCACGTGAAATCACCCGGTCCAGGTCCATGAGGCTCCTCCGTCCGCCCGAAGGGGCGACGACTC
>JAFMJW010000041.1 GCA_017853315.1 Alphaproteobacteria bacterium | reverse complement strand
GTGCCGGGACGCGGAAGCGGCGGGCCACCACGTCGGCGAGCAGGTAGTCGCGGGCGAACTGGAAGTCGTCGCGCGCGAAGGCGGCGATCGCCCGACAGGCGGCCGAGGCGAGGGCGTCCGAGGGATCGAGGTCGGCGGCGGCGCAGAGATCGGTCGGAGACGTACCCCCGCGCACGGCTCGCACTCGAAGCGGCGTGTCCTTGCGGACCGCGGACATGGCACCCGAGGCGAAGCCGACGGCCCAGGCATCGGCGGGCGAGGCGGCGAGAGTCGTCGCCGTCCAGGCGAGATCGCTGCCGGCGGCCCCGGCCGTGCAGCTGCACCCGGTCACGTCGCAGCCCGGGGCGCAGGCGGCGTCGAAGGCCGGGGCGATCGCGGGAGCACTGCGCCCGAAGTCCGCGATCGACTGCAGCTCGCGCTGGTTCGGCAGGCGCCAGTCGCAGTGCCCGGCGAAGCAGGGGACGGTGTCGAGGGCGGCGAGGAAGTCGCTTGCGACCGATCCGTTCAGCGCAAATGGAGCAGTCGACTGGCCCCACGTGAAGGTCGCGTCGACGTCGTGGAGCGAGCCGTCGCGGGACTTCTTTTCCCAGGTGAGGCCGGTGCGCCGGTCGGTCACGGTGCCGTCGCCGTTGTCGACGAACGACGGCGAGGAGCCGACCTGCAGACCGCCGTCGCTGCCGTAGCCGTAGTTCGCGGTCTCGCCGGACTGGACGAGCAGGTTCCCGGGGGACGTCTCGGCGCTGCCGGCCACGCCGAAGATCGTCTGCCCGGCACGGATGTTCGCAGGGACGAGCGCAGGGTCGCCCGCGACGGTGCCGTTCCCGTCGTGGAATCCTGCCGGAATCGTGCCGGGCGCGCTCGCGGGGACGATCGTGATCGCGCCACGGTTCGGCATCGTTCCGACGACGCCGTCGCCGGCAGCACTCGTGAACGCCCGCCCGGCGAGCACCTGGGACGAAACCGCGTCGCCGCTTCGCGCGGCGGCCAGGGTCGAGAGGGCGTCGGAGAGGTCTCCGGCGCAGGCGTCGGCGTTCGACCCGCAGTTCGCGAGCGAGGCGTCGCAGGCCGAGCCATCGGCCCGGCACGAGGCGAGGTCCCCGGCGCAGGTCGCGGCCCCCGAGGTGCAGGTCGCGAGGCTCGTCGCGCAGGCGGACTTCGTGGCGTTGCAGGTCGCGAGATCCGAGCTGCAAGTCGAGCCGGCGGTCGTGCAGGCCGCGAGCGACGCCGTCGCCGCATCGCGGTCGACGCGGCAGGTCGCGAGCGTCGCGCCGGTCGCGGCGAGCGAGGTGCGGCACGTGTCCAGGTCGGCGTTGCAGGTCCCGGCGGCGATCGCGAGCGCGTCGCGTTCGGCGACGAGCGCCTCGACCTGCGCCGAGCACTCCCCCAGGTCTGCCGAGCACGCCTGCAGGTCCGCGTCGCAGGAGGGGAGGAGCCCGTCGCGACGGGACGCGACCTCGACCGCGTTCGCGACCCTCCCGAGGTACGACTGCAGCTCGCCCTGTGCGACCGGGGTGCACGCGGTAGATCCGTAGCGCTGGAGGGCGCCTCCGAAGACCGAGCGGAAGGAGGCCTCGCACTTCAGGAGCGCGGCGTCGCGTCGCGCGGGGTCGGGACTCCGGCTGTTCTTCGACTCGGCCTGGAGTCGGCAGGCCAGCATCTTCCCGGCAGCACCCTCGACCGTCGACTTGCAGAGCTCGGCCGCCGGGGCGAACGCGGGCAGGGCGAACAGGCCCGCCGCGGCGACGACGGCGAGGATCCCTCCGAGACGGCGAGGGGCCACCGGCCGGGCGGCGGGACCCGCCCCGGTGGGTCTCGTGAACCGGTCCATTCGTCGCAGGTTGCTCATCGGAGTCCGGGCGGCGAGGGATGACCGAAAACGAATCGGCCACCCCGAAAACAGACCGAGAGACGGATACCACCCGGCGCGTTGCCGGGGAATGCTCGCTTTCATGCCCGCAATCCGCAGGGGACGGTCCGGGGGGGCCCCACGGCTCCGTTCCCGAACGGCGTCCCCGGCGAGCGGCTCCGGGTCCTGGAAGTAGATCGCCCCGAGGCGCATGCGCCGGATCGGCCGCGGTGAACCTCGCGACCGGGAGACGGCTGCGGTAGTCTCCGGCGATGGCCGCCCGGACCAGGTCCGTCCGCTGGCTCCAGCGCGGATCCCGGGGCGAGGACGGGCCGCGCGTGGTCGAGGTCCTGCCCCCGTCGCGACGCGACGAGACCACGTGGGTGCTCCTCGCCGCGGGCTTCGTCGTGCTCGCCGTGATCTACGTGGTCGCCTTCGAGCGCTTCGGCGCCATCGACCGGGCGGGTGCGCAGGCGGGTGCGAAGGGGCTCCTGCCGTTCCAGGTCCTCTTCCGCGACCTGCCTTCACCCCGTCAACGGGTGTTTCGCGCGATGCAGGAGGGAGCGGCCGAGGCGGTGTCGAAGCGCGCGGCGTCGGGGGCGTGGCCGACCGTCGCTTCTCTCGCCGAGGACGGCATCCCGCCGTTCGCTCCGGACCCCCTCGACGAGACCGCACTCCGCTGGGAGCTCCGCAACGACGGCCTCCTCCGGCAATACGTCGGAATCCCGGCGCGGGAGGGGGATCCCGCCTGGCTGGTCTCGATCGCGGAGCCCGAGCCGCAGGGCGGCGAGAAGCCGGTGCCGGGCGTCGTCGACGAGGAGCACCAGTCCCTTCCCGACGGGCGGCTCCTCCATGTCACGCTGTGGTCCGGCACGTCGGTCCCCGCGACGGGCGTGCTCGCGGAGCCGGCGCTCCGCGGCTGGAAGCAGGTCCGCGTCACGAGCCCGTTCGAGGAGATCGAGCGGCGAGCCGGGAGCGGCGGGAGATGAGTACATCCCCGGTCCTGGAGATCGCCGACCTGCGCATCGATCGCGAGAGCCGGCGCGTGCTCGAGGACGTCTCGCTCGAGGTGCTTCCGGGAAGCATCCACTTCCTCGTCGGCCCCAACGGCGCGGGCAAGAGCACGCTTCTGCAGGCGGTGGTCGGGCTGGTCGACTTCGAGGGTCGCATCACGCTTCGCATGCGTGGAAGCGGGCGGCTCGGCTGGGTACCGCAGTCCTTCGCGGTCGATCGCACGCTGCCGATCACGGCCGGCGAGTTCCTCGCGCTCTCGCGCCAGCGTCGGCCGGTCTGTCTCGGCGTGGGCCGGCGCGTGCGCGCGCGGATCGACTCGCTGCTCGCGTCGGTCGGCCTCGACGGCTTCTCCCGGCGCCCGGTCGCCGAGCTCTCGGGCGGCGAGCTCCAGCGGCTCCTGCTCGCGAACGCGATCGACCCGGCTCCCGAACTCCTGCTGCTCGACGAGCCGAGCGGCGGGCTGGACGAGGCTGCGACGAGTCGACTCGAGGAGGTGCTCGCCCGGCTCTCGAGACAGTCGGGCACGGCCGTGCTGGTCGTGTCCCACGACCGCGGGCAGGTGCGCCGCCTGGCCGACCGCGTGACGATCGTCGATCGCGCGGTACGGCGCAGCGGGAGCCCGGACGAGGTGCTCGGCGGCGACGCCGCCCTCGCGCCGGAGATCCGGTGAGCGGCTTCTACGACTGGCTCGCGGTCCTCGCTGACCGGGGCTCGCTCCCCGAGGCGTTCCGCTTCGCGTTCTTCGCGCGCGGCCTGCTGTCGATCCTCGTGCTCGCACCCCTCCTCGGCGGGATGAGCCATCTCGTCGTGGCTCGCCGGCTCTCCTTCTTCTCGGCGGCGCTCGGCCAGGCAGCACTCACCGGGCTCGCGATCGGACTTCTCCTCGGCGAGCCGATCGACCGCGCCCACGGTGGCATCTTCGGGTTCTGCACCCTCTCGGCGCTCGCGATGGTGTGGGTGAAGCGACACGCGCGGCTCCCTGCCGACACGCTCGTCGGCGTCTTCCTGTCCCTCACGCTCGGTCTCGGCATCTGCCTGCTGGTCGCGGTCACGAAGCGCTTCAACGTGCACCAGGTCGAAGCGGTGATGTTCGGCAGCCTGCTGACGGTGACCGACGGGGACCTCGCCCTGCTCGCGACCCTCGCGGTCGTGGTCGCGGCGGTTCTCGGCTGGATCTACAACCGCCTTCTCCTCGAGAGCCTCGACGCGTCGATCGCGCAGGCGGCGGGCGTCCGGACGGCGCTCCTGGAGTACGTCTTCGTCCTCCTGCTCACGGCCGCGATCGTCGTGAGCCTGAAGGTGATCGGGGCGCTGCTCATCGAGGCGATGGTGGTCGTGCCGGCCGCCGCGTCGCGAAACCTGGCGCGGAGCACGCGAGCCCATCTCTTCGGGAGCATCTTCACGGCCCTGGTCGCGGGGGTGGGAGGACTCTTCGTGTCGACCCGTTTTCTCGTGCCGAGCGGTGGAGCGGTCGTGCTCGCGATGAGCGCCGTGTTCTTCGCGACGCTCGCGCTCGCGGCGCTTCGTGGCGGTGCAAGGAGGCCTGCGTGAAGATTCACCGACTTCGGTTCGCGCGGCTCGCGTCGGCGACGGCGTGCGCCTGCGCGACCGGGCTCGTATTCGTGCTCCTCGCGGGGGCCACTCCGGGGTGGGCCGAGCCCTCGCCCGCGCCGGGGGGCGCGGCGGCGGCAGCCTCCGCTCCCGCCTTCCCGTCGAAGGGGGGAGTCCCTCCGGCTGCGTCTCCCGCCCCTGCGGCCTGGCGCCGGCTCCTGCTCGTCGGCGACTCGATCGTCGCCAACGTTCCCGGTGCGACCTGGGAGACCGGACTGCCGGCTCGTCTCCAGTCGACGCTGCCCCGCTTCGTCGTCTGGACTTACGCGCGCGGACTCTGGACGGTCGGTCTCGAGTGGTACGGGGCGCCGCAGGTCGGCAGTCGGGCGAGTCCCGACCCCGCGGCCTTGCGAGCGTTGCTCGTCCCCGGGGACGCGGTCGTGATCCTGCTCGGCACGAACGACTTTCGTCTCTCGCGAGCGCTCGACCAGGTCGCGGCCGACTACGGGCGCCTGCTCGACCGCGTCGCGATGGCGGACACCTTGATGGCAGGTCCCGGTGCGACGGTCCGGGTCTGCGTCACGCCGATCTGGCGAACGGATGCGGACGAGCGGAACGAGTTGGGGCTCGTGCTGGCCGACTATTCGAAGACGATCCGCGAGACCTGCTCGAAGCGGGGTGTCGCGGTCGTCGACGGCTTCCAGCTCATCCGCCCCGGCGAGAAGCTGCTGCTCGACGCGACCGGCGTCCACCCGACCGAGGCGGGAACCGAGGTGCTCGGCCGACGTCTCGGCGGGAAGCTCGAGGCCCCGCTGTCGCGCGCTCCCGTCCGGGCCCCGCAACGGGTCGGGACGAACGCCGTCGGACGCAGACCCGAGGCGGGCAACGGATCGCCGAGGGAGCCCGGGCCGTGAACGTGCTCCTCGCGGGAGAGGCGTAGGCGGGGCGAAGGCGATCGCTCGCCTCCGCCCCGCGAGATTCACCCGGGCAGGTTGGTCGACTCGACGAACGGGCGGCAGGGCTGGCCGCGCAGAACCCCGCACTCCGCGCGGGATTCGGGAACCTCCAGGCTGCCCGCCGGGAGCACCGGCATGACGAGCGAGGAGGCGTGCGCTCCGCCACGGCCGACCCGGTAGCGGGCGCTGCCGCCCGGCGGCACGGGGTTGTCGAAGTACCACAGCGGGAGGTCGCGTCCGGGGTTGTTCACCTGCACGCGCAGTCGCGAGCCGGCCCGCAGTGCGTGCGCGACGCTGAACACGGGAATCCGCACGAGCGTCATCTGGCTCGCGGGCAGGCCTTCGTAGTCGCCCTCGGCGAAACGCAGGCGCAGGACCCAGGGGTCGGATCCCTGCTCGTCGACCCTGCGGTAGCCGGCCAGCTGGATGCCGTTCTGGATGCGGATCTCCTGGCCGTCGGGCGTCACCTCGGACAGGACGACTTCGAGCGGGGCGTCGCCCGCGTCGGTCGCGACCCAGAGATCGACCCAGCCGGAGCCGGCGAGTACCCGGGTCTCGGGCAGCGGGTCGGTCAGGTAGGACACGCCCTTGCCGTCAGGCGCGCGCGTCCAGTCGAAGTCGAGCGTCGGGGCGGGCCGGATGAAGTCGTAGGCGCCGTTCGACGCGTACCCGATCGGGCCGGCTTCCGCGTCGAACTCGAACGCGTCGGCGGCGTCGCTCGCCGGCTGCGACTCGGAGAGCGACTCGTTGCCGTCGAACCAGAGCGTCCACGGCTGCACGTCGCGCGGCGGCCACGAGTCGTAGGTCGCCGAGTAGCGGTGGATCGGCGCACCGGGCACGCCTTCGCCCCCGCCGGACTCGAAGAGTACGGTGACGGGCGCATCGGCCTCGAAGCGCGCGCGCGCGGCCTCGACCTGGCTGTCGGCGAGATCGAGGAAGCGGTCGGGCTCGAGCTGGAGCGGAGCGCCGTAGTTGCCGACCATTTCACCCGGGAGAGCGAGCCGGACGGCCGGGTTCACGTGCGGCACGGACTGGTCGACGTAGATCGACAGGAACTCGAACCAGTGGCTCAGGTGGTACGCCTGGTAGCCGTCGGGATGGTGCCCGTTGAACACGTAGAAGTGCTTCGACGGCGCGCGGTCGAAGTGGTCGAGCATCCCCGCGAAACGCGGCCCCGTCTGCTCGTCCTGCCAGGCGCTCGTGAGGAGCACGGGGCACTCGATGTCGCGGACGAGCTTCGAGAGGTCGCGCGTGTCGGCGTCGGCCGGACGGCGGCGCAGCGAGCTCACGAACTTCTCGAACGGGATGCTCTGCGCGCGCAGCGTCTGGTTCGCCTCGCAGACCGTGTCGCCGGCCTTGATCCGGTCCGCCGTCCAGCCCTGGCCACCCGGCGCCGACTCGCGGTCGCGCTGGGCGAGCCACTGCTTGGTGAAGCCGGAGTTGTAGATGCCGCCCGGCCACGACATCTGCCACGAGTCCTCGATCACGGACATGGCGGTGATGCCGGCCAGGTGCGGCGGGCGCGTCGAGGCGACGTAGAGCTGGGAGTTTCCGGCGTAGGACAGCCCGACCATGCCGACGACGCCGTTCTTCACCCAGGGCTGGCGCGCCACGATCTCGATCGCGTCGTAGCCGTCGGCCTGCTGTGCGGGGTTGAAGAAGTCGAAGGTGCCGCCCGAGCAGCCGGTGCCGCGGACGTTGATGCCGACGGTCGCGAAGCCGAAGGCGCCCGCGATCATGCTGCCGGGCTGCGGGCTCTTCGGATTCGAGGGGTCATAGCCGGAGATCTCGAGCACGGTGGGGTAGGGCGGGTCCCCGTAGAGGCGCGGATCCGGAAAGCGGACCATCGCGGACAGCGTCGTGCCGTCGCGCATCGTGACGTAGTTGAAGCCTTCCTCGAAGACGTGGCCGTCGATCGGCTTGCCGCCGATCACTTGCATCGGGACGCCCTGGAGCGGCTGGTCGTACAGGCTCGGGTCGGGATGCTCGTCCCGCGCGAGCACGGTGAACGCACCCGAGGCCTCGACCGGGTTCCTGCCTTCGTCGCGGATCACGTAGCCCGAGCCGGGCTGGAGGGCCTCGCCGCCGTCGACCGCGGGCAGGTCGCCCTTGGCCGGCTCGACGACCGCGTGCTCGGCGGGGAGGTAGGCGAAGACCGCCTGGCCGAGGGAGTCGGCGATGATCGTGATGCGCCTGCGGCCGGTCCCGTCGACCAGCGTGAGCGGCTGGCTCGGCTCGGCCCCGGTGACGGTGACGAGCTGGACGCCGGGGGTGACGGTGAAGCGGGCCGGCGAACTCTGCGGGAGGGAGGACGACGAATCGCCACAGGCCGCGAGCAGCGTGAGGGACAGGAGGGCGGCGGTGGTGCTGCGGGTTGGGAACACGGCGAATCTCCTCGGGTGGGGCAGGAAGACCCTGGGCGACCGCTCTCACGGCGGCCGCGCTCGGGTCTGTACCGGTCGGTCCGTTTCGGGTACGCGGTCGCGGGTAGGCCGGTCAAGCCTGTTCCGGCGCTTTTTCGCGAAGTTGGTGGCCCACGGCGGTTGATCCGGCGGCCGTGGACACCCTGGTCGGGCTTGGTCTACGAGGGGCACGGTCCGATGGCTCCGGAAAGGAAACACGAAGTGCGGCCCGTCCACCGGCTCGCCGAGGCTCCCTACCCGCCGGGCTGGCGCAGGCCATCCACCAGCTCGGCACGGTCGATCGCATCCACGAGCGGCTGGTGGACGCGAGGGATCGCGCGATCGCCCAGGTCGAGGATCGGCTCGCGACCCTCGACGCCCGGGTCCACGACCGGATCGACGCCGGTCGCCTCGACGACGCGCAGGCGCTCGAGCAGCAGATCGACAGCCTCTCGGTCGAGATGGCGAACCTGAAGGCCCTCTCGATCTGGCCGTGGGAGACCTCGACGCTCACCGGGTTCCTCTCCACGCTCGTCCTGCCGATCCTGCGCTGGCTCCTCCAGCGAATCCTCGCGCGCACCGGCTTCTGACCCCGGGAGGACCAGGTCGTGCATGGACTTCGCGTGGCGCGGCGTCGTAGCCTCGCGGGCGTGAAGTGCCCGGGTCCCTCGAAGGGAGACGGCTCGCTCCGTTCCCGGTCGGAGCGTGCGGCGAGGTGCGGGACGGGGCCGTTCCGTGCCGTGGTGGCGCTCGGGCTCGCGGCGATTCTCGCCGATCCCTCGCGGGCGATCGCCTCCTCGTTCGTCAACTTCGAGAGCGGAGCGGTGCGACCGCTCGCGCTCTCGGCCGATGGCGAGCGGCTCTGCGCGGTGAACACCCCGGACGGGCGGCTCGAGACGTTCTCGGTGAGCGATGGCGGCCTCGTTCCGGAGTCGTCGGTGAAGGTCGGCCTCGAGCCCGTGGCCGTCGCCGTTCACGGGAACCTCGCCTGGGTCGTGAACCACCTCTCCGACAGCGTGAGCATCGTCGACCTGCGGACGACGCCCCCGCGGGTCGTGGCCACGCTCCTGGTCGGCGACGAGCCTCGCGACGTCGTCTTTGCCGGGCCCGGACGCTCCCGCGCGTTCGTGACGACGGCCCACCGCGGGCAGGGCTCGCCGGTCGACCCGCAGCTCACGACGCCGGGCGTCGGACGGGCCGACGTCTGGGTCTTCGACGTGGCGTCCTCCGGCGAGCCTGCGAGCGATGCGCCTTCCTCGATCCTCTCCTTGTTCGGCGACACCCCGCGTGCGCTCGCGACCAGCGCGGACGGCTCCGAGGTGTGGGCTGCCGTCTTCCTCTCGGGGAACCGCACGGCGACGGTCGCGCAGGAGGCCGTGTGCGACGGCGGGGCTTCGGTCGGACCGTGCACCGTGGAAGGGCTCTCGATGCCCGGCGGGCTTCCCGCGCCGAACGCGAACGTCGAGGGCATTCCGCAGCCCGAGTCGGGCCTGATCGTCGGCTTCGACCCGGCCACCGGGGCGTGGCGCGACGAACTCGGTCGCGACTGGCGAGCCGCCATGGGCTTCTCGCTCCCGGATCTCGACGTCTTCCGGATCGACGCGACCACCGACCCGCCGCGGCAGGTCGAGGCCTGGTCGGACGTCGGCACGGTGATCTACGGCCTCGCGGTCAACCCGGCGACGGGCGCGGTCTACGCCGCGAACACCGAGGCGAACAACCGCACGCGCTTCGCCGGGGAGGGCCTGGTCGCGGGGCACTCGGTCCGAGGGCACCTCCACGAGAGTCGCGTCACGGTACTCCGGCCCGGTGGTGCAACGCCGGTGCGGCTGAACCCGCACGTGGACTACGACGTCGTCCCGAGCCCCCCGGGCGTCGCGGAGCGGAGCCTCGCGCTGCCGGTTGCGATCGCGACCGACGCGACCGGGGCCCACGTCTTCGTCGCCGCGATGGGGTCGGACGTCCTCGCGGTCCTCGACGCGGCGGAGCTCGAGGCGGGTGCGATCGTGCCCGACACGGCCGACCACGTGAGCCTCTCGGGCGGCGGCCCGACGGGGCTCGTCGTCGACCACGCCCGCGGACGCGTCTACGTCGCGACCCGCTTCGACGACGGCATCTCGGTCGTCGACGTCGCGGCGCGAAGCGAGATCCAGCACCTGCGGATGTTCGACCCCGAGCCGGCCGAGGTCCGGGAAGGCCGACGCTACCTCTACGACGCCCGTTTCTCTTCGAGCAACGGCGAGAACGCGTGCGCGAGCTGCCACGTGTTCGGCCACCTCGACGCGCTCGCGTGGGACCTGGGCGACCCCGACCTGTCGGTCGTCGGCAACCCGAACCCGATCGCGCCGCTGCCGAGCGCGGGCGGCTGGATTCCGGATCGCCGCTTCCACCCGATGAAGGGCCCCATGACGACGCAGACCCTGCGCGGCATCGCGCACGGCGGCCCGATGCACTGGCGCGGCGACCGCACGACCGGCGTGCTCGCGCCCGGCGACTCGAGCGACGAGAGGGCGGCCTTCCTGCAGTTCGCGGAGGCCTTCGACGGCTTGCTCGGGCGGGCGACGCCGGTCGGCCCCGAGGAGATGGACGAGTTCGCCTCGTTCGCGCTCTCGCTCGTGCCTCCGCCGAACCCGGTCCGGCGTCTCGACGACACTCTGACCCCGTCGCAGCAGGTCGCGTTCGAGGAGTTCACCCAGCGCCAGCCCTGCGGCGTCTGCCACGTGGTGAACGAGTCGGCGGGCTTCTTCGGGAGCGACGGTCACTCGGCGCTCAACCCGAACCCCGGGCCCCGCGAGTTCATGAAGGTCCCCTCGCTGCGAGGACTCTACGAGAAAGTCGGCCTCTTCTGGGTCCCGCCCGGCGTGCCCTTCGGCGACCGCGAGCCGATCGGGGACCAGGTGCGTGGCTTCGGCATCCTGAACGACGGCAGCTCGGGGCGGCTCCCTCCCGTGACCGAAGACTACCTCCTCGTGTTTCCGACGGACCTGAAGCCGATCGTCGGCCAGCAGGTCACGCTCCGCTCCGCGACCGACCCGGCCGTCACCGCGCGACTCGACCTGCTCCGCTCGCGGGCCGAAGCGGGCGACTGCGACCTGGTCGCCTCCACCCGTGTCGACGGCGAGGCGCGCGGCTTCCTGCGCGCGTCCGCGGAAACGCTGCGGAGCGATCGCGCGGGTGAAGCATGGTCCTGGGCGGAGATGCTCCGCGTGGCCGAGGGCGCGGAGCCCGTGACGGTCTCTTGCATACCGCCCGGCACCGGCGAGCGGGTCGCCCTCGACCACGACTCCGACGGGATCCTCGACCGCGACGAGGCGGACCGCGGCTCGGACCCGGCCGACGGATCGAGCGTGCCGGCCCCGGCCGAGTCTCTGGCGAGGGCCCGGGCGCACGTGTCCCTCCACGGGCGCACGGGCGCGGACGCGATCTCGTTCGCGGGAAGGATGGACGCTCCGGCCGGCGCCGGCTCGGAACTCCTCGACGACGTTCGCACCCGCGGCGTCGCCGTCGCGATTCGCTCGGCCGACGGCCTCCTCCTCGCACGACGGTCGTTCCCTGCCGGGGCCTGCCGTCGGGATCCGGCGGCCCCCGCGGTGACCTGCGGCGACTCGCCGAGATCGAGCGGGCTCCGGATTCGTTCGATCGGACCCGCGGGACACCGCGTTCGGGGCACGGTTCGGGGCATCGACCTCGCCGGACGTCCGGACCCGCCGCTCGGCATCGAGATCGTGGCCGGAAGCCGCGCCTGGTCCGGCTCCGCGAACTGAGGACGGCCCGCCGAACCCGCGGGGCGGGCGCCGACGGGGCCCGCCGGGTCGGGGAATTCCCGGATTGCTCCTGCCGATGGTCCGGCCCTAGTCTCCCGCCATGAAGAGCGATGAAGCCCCCGGGACCAGTCGACGCGACTTCATGAGGATCGCCCTCGGCGCCGGCGCCGCGCTCGGCGTCGGCGGCACGCTGCCGCCGACGGCTCGCGCCGCGACGGCGAGCGGCGTCACGCCGTTCGACCTGGTCGCGTCGCGGATGCCGTTCCGGCAGGACGACCCCGCCTGGGGCCGCGACGTGATGTGGGACCGCAAGCTCGTCGTGAAGGCCGCGACGACGCTCAACCGGGTCGGGAAGGTCGAGGCGAACTCGCTGCTGCGCGAGTTTCCCGACGGCAACACGATCGCCAACGAGGGCTGCCTGCTCACCTGCATGGCGATGGTGCTGCGCCTGCTGGCGCCCGAGCGCGCTTCGTCCTGGAATCCGCGCACGCTGAACCGAGCCGCGCAGAGCGGCTGGTACTACACCAAGTCGGGCGTCTCGATGACGACCCTCGTCGCCGACCTCGTCTCCGACGTCACCTACGGCGCCGTGCAGCTCGGCGTGAAGGAGGAGTGGCTGCCCGGCGTGGACGCCTGGCCCGCCCGGTTCTGCGACGGGGCGCCGCTCGTCCGGGCCTACCGGAGTCTCACCCCGGCGGCGCGAGCGAGCTTTCTCGTGATGCTGAAGATCGGCACGTGGGACGACACGGTCGCCTCGCACTACGTGCTGCTCGACCCGAACTCGACCGACGGCCCCGACGTGCGCGACGCCGAGATCCTGGACCCCGCGATGCCCGCGGGCCGGATCGGCCCCTGGCGGCTGTCGGATTCGGCGGCATGGATCCTCCAGGACCCGGACATCGCGGCGGGCTGGGAGGCCGACGGGGTCGTCCCCATGCAGATTGCCGGCGCGTGGGTCTTCACGCGCTGGGACGTGACGGCGGGACGCTCGCTCCTGGCCCCGCTCGTGTCGGCCTGGGCCGACGAGCTCGGGCGCGCCTGACGGGCTCGGGCCCGCGGGAGACCGAGACCGCCGCCGCTCGTCGAATCGCGAGCCGGCCGGCTTCAGGGACTTCGTTCCCACGAGCATCGTGGGGATGCCCTCGATCCCGAGGAGCCCGGGGGGAGGCCGGGCCTCAGCGGGCGAGGGGGGCGGGATCGGTGCCAGCCGCGGTCCCGGCCCCGGATGAACCGACCCTCGGGGCGGCCCCTGGGGAGTCGAGAGACATCTTCACGTCGACGGGCAGCGACGGTCCCCCCGGCAGGTAGACCCGGGTGTACCCGAGCAGGGTCCCGGTCGCGAAGGCCAGGTCGATCTGGGCCACCTGGTAGTCGACGATCGCCTTGATCTCGCGCACCTGCGCCTCGCCGAGACGCGTGAGAGCTTCGAGGACCTCGGTCATCGTGCGCAGTCCCTCGCGGAACTGGACGAGTTCGGCCTCGTAGTTGATGCCGGCCACGAGCACGTTCTGGCGCGCGGCGAGGATCCGCTGCCAGTTCTGCTGGAGCTGGTCGAGCGCGTCGAAGATCTCGCGTCGAACCGTGACCTCGCGCAGCTTCCGACTCGCCAGCCGCTGCTCGCGCTCCAGGATCGCGCGCTCGAGCTTCGAGCGCCGGGCGAGGTTCGTGAGCGGGATCTCGAAGCGTCCACCCACGAACCACTCGTCGTAGGGACCGCCGAACGTGTCGTTCCACGACGATCCGAAGCCGTCGCCCGACTGCCCGAGCGGGGCGTAACTGTACTCGAGCGTGAAGATCGGCAGCGTCTGGTTTTCGAGGTAATCGATCTTGACCAGGTCGGAGGCGAGCTTCAACTCGAGTTCGAGGAGTTCGAGCCGTCCCTCGAGGGCCTGGCGGACGAGCGCTTCGCGGTCGAAGTCGTATCGCACGAGCTGGGGCTTCGTCTCCGGGACCAGCAGCACCGCCGCGCCGAGCTCGAGATCCGGCGAGTTCAGGTAGAGTTTCAGTTGGCGCTCCCGCAGCTTGAGAGCGGTCTCGGCCTGGACGAGGGACTCGAGGCGTTCCGCGACGCCGACCTCGGCCCGGTTCACCTCGACCGCCGGCGAGATCCCCTCGGCGACGCGCTGGCGCACGAGGTTCAGGTTGTTCCGCGCATTCTCGTACTGCTGTCGCCGCACGTCGAGTTCGGCCCAGGCGCCGAAGACCGACCAGTAGGACTTGTCGATCGTCGCCAGCACGCGAATCGCCTGCAGCCGGGTCTTCACGTCGGTCGCGCGCCGGTCGTACTCCGCGATCCGGATGCTCGCGACGTTCGTGGCCACTCCAGCGTCGCGCAGGAGCGGCTGGCTGACCGAGAACCGGAGAGCCGACAGCCACTGGTCCGACGGGATGTCGGTGAGCGCGTTCTTCTGCGAGAAGGGCGCGCTCACCGCGAAGCGTCCGCCGGTGCGCAGCGGCACCGTGATGCCGGCGTCGAGCTCGAGGGTGTTCACCTTCTCGGGCAACTCGATCAGGCGAGCCTCCTGTCCCTCGAGGATCGAGCCCGGCTTCGTCTTGAAGGTGACGAGGTCCCCGGAGAGCTTCGGCGTGTACTTCTTGCCGTACTTGGCGCGGGCGAAGATCAGGTCGTCGAACTTCGCACGCTCCTCGTTCACGAGCACCGAGGCGATCCGCGGGTCGAGCTGGGCGATCTCGAGGTCCAGGTTGTTTCTCAGCGCCTCCTCGCGGACGTCCGCGATCGTCACCGGAAACGTCGATCGGGAGGCGGCGCCGCGCAGGCGACTCGGCTGCACCGGGGGCGGCTCGGGCAAGGGGGAAGGGGCGCCGGCCGGGCCCAGCGCGGCCTCGGCGAGCGGCGGGACGCTCGGGGGCTGCGGATCCGCCGGGGCCGGGCGCGAGATCGCCTCGTCGATCGTCTCCCGCCCCCGCGCGAAGGACTCGAGGTCCACGCTCTCGCTCGCGTCGAGCCGCGCGCCGACCTTCGAGTCGAGCTCGGGGGAGATCCGTCCGCGCCAGCTCGAGCAGGCGCCGAAGAGCAGGGGGAGCAGCATCGCGATCGCGGCGCTCGGCAGGCGACGGCGAGGCCGTCGCCCCGGCGAGGAGGCGGATCGCACGGCTCTCACTTGATCCGCTTGCGGGCGACGTCGGGCTTCGGCTTCTCGTCGGGGAGTCGCGGCGGGAAGCCGTTCAGCTGACGCCACACCTCGTAGCCGAGGCGAACGCGGTCGAGCAGGATCCAGCCGCGGGCCTGGCTGCCCTGCCGCAGGAACCGCTCGTCGGGCCAGGTTCCGCCGTCCGGGTCCGCCTCGTCGGGCACGACCATCACCCGGAACTTGCCCTTGCCGTCGTCGGTGGGGTCGACGAAGGAGACGACCCCGGCGAAGCTCCCCACGCCGACGCGCGGCCAACCGCCGAACTGCACCGCGGGCCAGCCCTCGAACTGCAGACGGACCTTGCGCCCGGGGGTGACGAGCGGCGCGTCGTTGCCCGCGATCATGAGCGCGACGCCGCGTTGCCCCGTCTCGGGCACGAGGACGAGCAGCGGATCGCCCTGCTTCAGCACCTCGGCTTCGGGTTGCGAGACGATCCGAAGGACGACGCCGTCGCGCGGCGCAGTCACGGACTGGGCCCTCTGCCGGGCGACGTCCACCTCCAGCTTCAGGAGAGACTGGCGTGCCTCGGCGAGCTCCCCGCTCACCTTGTTGGTGCTCGCCGCGGCGGACTCGACCCGGGCCTGGGCGTCGGAACGCGTCCGGTCCACCTCGACGCCCGCGACGCCGAGCTCGGCCTCCGCCGATCGCAGGTTGGCGCGGGCGGAGTTCAGGTTGCGACGCGCGACCTCGGCGTCGCGCTGGGCGATTTCCGTGTCGCGCCGGGAGACCACGCCGGAACCGAGGAGCCGGTTCATGCGCTCGGACTGCACGGTCGCCGCCGCGAGGCTCGCTTCCGAGCTCGCCACGGCCTCGCGCGCCGAGCGCGCCTTTTCACCGGCGGAGTCGAGGCGTTGTCGAGCGGCGCCCACCTGGAGATCGCGGGCGGCTTCGATCTGCGCGAGCTGGAGGCGGTAGGAGTTCGCCTCGTCGTTCTTGGCCGCGATCTTGGCGAGGAGCTCGGTCTTCTGGCCCTCGAGACGAACGAGCGCCTCGGGGTCGATGTCGGCGACCTCGGCGAGGAGGGCGCCGGCCTTCACCCGGGAGCCCTCGCGGACGTGCCACTTCACGATCCGGCCCCCGACGGGAGTGTCGACCGTCTGCTGCCGCTCGTTCGGCAGGAACGCCATCACCTCGCCGTAGCCCTGGATGTTCTGGACCCAGGGCAGAAAGAGGAGGAAGAGGGGCGTGAGGAGGACCGCCCAGACGCAGGCGGCCGCCGCACGGCTCACCGAGAGAGGAGTCTGGGCGAGCGCGAGAGCGCTCAGGCTCGGGTTCGGGCTCTGGTGACGCGTGCCCGGCGTCGCCTCGCTCGGCCTCGAGGCTTCGGCGCTCAAGCGGGACCTCCCGTCCCCCGCTCGGTGCGACCCGCGGCGAGGCGGACGCTGCGGTCGCAGCGCCGCGCGAGCGCGGGAGAGCGGGTCAACAGCACCAGGGTGAAGCCGCGTCTCGGGTCGAGCAGGGCGTCCATCGCCTCGTCGCGGTCGCGGTCGTCGAGGTCGTCGAGGAGCGCATCGACGATCACGAGCCCCGGGGAACCGACGAGTGCGCGGGCGACCAGGAGGCGCTGCACCTGCCCGCCGGAGAGCGGCGAGCCGCCCGGCACGAGCCTCGTCTGGAGCCCGTCGGGGAGCGCGCGCAGGGAGTCGAGGAGGCCGGTCGTCTCGAGCGCCTCGACGACGTCGGCGTGGTCGACCTCGGGGCGTCCGAGCCTCACGTTCTCGAGGATCGAGTCTTCGAGGATCTCGGGATCCGACACGAGCGAGATGCGGCGTCGCACCTCCTCGAGCCGCAGCTCGCGGAGGTCGAATCCGTTCAGCCGCACGACTCCGCCGGTCGGGCGACGCAGGCCGACGAGCAACTCGGCGAGAGTCCCCTTGCCGCTGCCCTCGGAGCCGATCACCGCGACGCGCTCGCCCGCCCCGACGTGGAGGGAAAGCCCCCTGAACAGCGGCTCGGCGTCCTCGTGCGAGAACTCGAGGTCCTCGACGTCGACCGAGATCGCGCGGGAGTCCTCGCGCAGGGCTGCGGCGCCCCCGCCTTCGGGCTCGAGAGGAAGGTCCACGAGGTGCCCGAGCTTGTCGGCCGCGGCGAGCAGGTCGTAGTAGCTCTCGAGCTGCTTGCCGAACTTCGAGAACGAGCTCAGCACCGAAGTCACGATGAGTTCGGCGGCGACCAGCTGCCCCAGCGTGAGTTGGCCCTCCATGACGAGAAGGCCGCCGATCGCGAGAATCGCGGTGCCGGCGATCGCGGACAGGCCGGCGAGCGCCACGTTCTGGCGCCACACCACCCGGTAGTGGCGTGCGCGCGCGTGAAGGTAGCCGTGCGAGAGCAGGTCCGCGCGCTCCTCGGCGTGCTCCGGGCCGCCGTAGAGCTTGAAGGTGCGGTGGTTGCGGGCGACGGTCTCGAGCCAGGCGGCGACCGCGTATTTCGCGCGCGATTCGGCGATCGCCGTCTCGGTGGCGCCCCGGCCGAGCAGGAAGACCACTCCGCACATGCAGAGGACGAGAGCCGCGTCGAAGCCGAGCAGGATCGGGTTGTAGAAGGCGAGAACGACGAGTCCGATGACGGCCGAGAGAAGCGTCGCGACGCCGTCGAGAAGCAGGGTCGCGGCCGCCTTCTGCACCGTCATCACCTCGAAGAAGCGATTGACGAGCTCGGCTCCGTGCGACCGGTCGTGCACGGCCTGCGTCACGCGGGGTAGCCGCCAGGCGAGGTCGGCCGCGATCCGCGCGAAGATCCGGCGCTGGATGATCTCGACGAGCCAGGCCTGCATCACCCGGAGAACGCCCGAGAAGGCGAGAAACACGAACAGCATGAAGGCCAGCACGATCAGCGGCTGGCGGATGCCCCCCATCGCGACCGAGTTCACCAGTGCCTGCACCGCGACGGGGGTCGCGAGTCCGAGAAGACCGACTCCGACGGCGAAGGCGACCACGCGGCCGAGGTCCCGGCGCTCGGGACGCAGCAGCTCCCACAGTCGGCGCTGCGGCGTTTCGCGCTCGTGTCCGTGTCCGCCCGCGGCATGGAGGGGGGCGGCCGGCTGAAGGAGGATCCAGGGGCGAACCCTGTCTGCATCGACCCCCAGCCGCGAGGCGAGGGCCGCGGGCCGCAGGGAGGAGTCGGCCACCGACGTCGTGCCGATCTCGGTGGTGCGAAGCGCGCCCGTGGTCGATCCCCACACGACGATCCAGCTGCCGGCCTGCGGACCGACAGGCGTCAGGGCCGGACACTCCGGCCCCGAGAGGTCGCTCACTTCCTCGACCGACAGCTGCTCCACGTTCGCGGAAAGCCCGCGGAGCCGAGCGGCGACGAGCAGGCTGCCGACCGCGTCTCTGCCGCCGGCGGCGCGCGCTCCGGGAAGTCGCGCACCTTTCGGCGCGTCGTCGAGGTGCAGACGCTCCGCGACCAGGTCGAAGGCCCGGTCGAGGGCCGGCAAAGGCCCGGCCGGCAGGTTCTCGAGACTCGTGGAACTCATGGTCTCTCTTCCGGGCTTCGGAAGCCCTCAGGGACGGGCCGCGCGGCCTACCAGCAATTCGAGGAGTTCCGACATCGCGCAATGGCTCTCGACGGGATGACGCAGGGGCAGGGAGGCGCGGATCTCGTACCGATTTCGACGGCCGTACCGCTCGTGAGCGAGGTAGCCTGCCTCCTCGAGTTCGCCGACGATCCGCTGCACCGCGCGCTCCGTCAAGCCGACCTGGGCAGCCACGTCGCGCATGCGCGCTTCCGGGTCGCGGCTCAGGCAGACGAGGACGTGGGCGTGGTTCGTGAGAAAGGTCCACGGCGCCGCCCGTTCCGGCGAGGCCGACCTCGGAGAAGCAGCGCGAGCCGGGAGACGGCGGCTCACCCGCCTGCGAGCGACCGCTGCCCTCGTCACCCCCACGCCCCTCCACTAGCCGAGTCAATCGCGATAGGCAAGACACGATTTGCAAATCGTGAATCGGAAGAAGGCGAGGCCGTCCTCCGGGGCCGGCGGCCGACCGCAGGTCGGGCGACGGTTTGTCGCGGTCGCCGGTCCCGGCCTGGAGGCCGGCTCGTTCGACCGGGGGTGGATCGCGCCATGGACGGACTCGTCACCACCGCCACGAAGGACCGCGTCGTCTTCGGTGAGCGATCTCGGCCCGGACAGCCTCCGCCTCCACTACCGGTCGAAGCGCCCCGGCCTGACCCCGGTCGCGATCGGCATGGTGAAGGGCCTCGGCCTGCGCTTCGGGACCCCGCTGACGATCGAGGTCGAGCGCAGCCGGGAGGACGGCCACGACCACGACGCGCTGCTGGTCCGCTTCGGGTCGCCCGCCGCGGCCTGATCGTCGCGCCCCGTCGCGTCGGCGGCCGACGGTCTCGGCGCGCGGCCGGGAGGGGTCGTCTCGGCGTGCGCGTCGAGCGTGTCCTCCGCCTCCTCGGGAAGGTCGACGTAGATCACGGTGCCGGTGAAGCGGTTGAAGATGAAGCCGTCGCCGTACATCCAGATCCCGCCGTAGGCGAGGGCGGCGCAGGTCGCTCCCACCGCGAGGATGAATGCCGGTCCCTTCGTCATCTTCGACTCCCGTCCGGCGGTGCTCGTGGACTCCATGCCTTGCCGCCCCTCCGGGGCGCGGATATACCGAAGAGCGCGACGCGGGGCACTTCCCGCCGTTCGGACCGGGAGGGAGATTCGGGCGTGCGCCGGGAGGAATACGAGGCTCGCGAGCGGGAGTCGCTCGCCCCCTGGGCGATGCGCAGCGCGGACTCGCGCGGGCGCGAGCATCCCGAGGCGGAACACCCGATCCGCACGGCCTTCCAGCGCGACCGCGACCGGATCATCCACTCGACCGCGTTCCGGCGACTCGAGTACAAGACGCAGGTCTTCGTCAACCACGAGGGCGACTACTACCGGACGCGCCTCACGCACACGGTGGAAGGCGCCCAGGTGACACGGACCATCGCCCGGGCGCTCAGGCTGAACGAGGACCTCGCCGAGGCGGTCGTCCTCGCGCACGACCTCGGCCACACGCCCTTCGGGCATGCCGGCGAGAAGGTGCTCGACGGGCTGATGGAGCCCCACGGCGGCTTCGAGCACAACCTCCAGAGCCTGCGCATCGTGGAGCGCCTCGAGGAGCGCTACGCGGCGTTTCCCGGCCTGAACCTGACCTGGGAAGTGCGCGAGGGCATCGCGAAGCACTCGGGCGACTACGACCGCCCCTCCATCCGTCGCTTCGACCCGGCGCTCGCTCCGTGTCTCGAAGCCCAGATCGCCGACTTCGCCGACGAGATCGCGTACAACTGCCACGACATCGACGACGGACTGCAGTCCGCGATGCTGCGGGCGGAGTCGATGGACGAAGTCGAACTCTGGCGCGAGCACTTCGCGGCGGCGAAGGAGGGTTCGCCGGGCGCGCCGTTCTCGATCCTCCGCTACCAGACGGTGCGGCGCATCCTCGACGCGATGGTGTCCGACCTCGTGCGTCACACCGAGGAGGAGATTCGCGAGCGTCGCATCTCCTCGGTCGCCGACGTCCAGGCCGTCAAGCCGCGCCTCGCGGGGTACGGACCCGAGATGCACCGCAAGATCCGCGAGCTCAAGAAGTTCCTGATGGACAACCTCTACACCCACGTGCGCGTCACCCGCATGGGGATGAAGGCGCGGACGGTCATCACCGGGATCTTCCGGACCTACATGGACGAGCCGCGACAGATGCCGCCGCACGTGCACGCGCAGGTGGAGCAGGGCCAGCCGGTCGCGAGGGTCATCGCCGACTACGTCGCCGGGATGACGGACCGCTTCGCCCTCGACGAGTACTCGAAGCTCTTCGACCCGCTCGAGAAGGTATGAAGCGCCGCGCC
>JAFMJW010000040.1 GCA_017853315.1 Alphaproteobacteria bacterium | reverse complement strand
TTAAAGTGGCACGCGAGCTGGGTTCAGAACGTCGTGAGACAGTTCGGTCCCTATCCGCCGCGGGCGGAGGAAATTTGAGGGGAGCTCTCCTTAGTACGAGAGGACCGGGAGGGACGCACCTCTAGTGTACCGGTTGTCGCGCCAGCGGCACCGCCGGGTAGCTATGTGCGGAAGGGATAACCGCTGAAAGCATATAAGCGGGAAGCCCACCCCAAGATGAGATTTCCCTGGGCGAAAGCCCCTGAAGGCCCGTCGAAGATGACGACGTTGATAGGCAGGGTGTGGAAGCGCAGCAATGCGTGGAGCTGACCTGTACTAATTGGCCGTGAGGCTTGACCACTATTGACGAGCTACCACGACTTGAGGGCTCTGTTCCTCGAACGAAATTGCCCGGTGTGCAACGCGCCTCCCCCGGGGCGCGACGATTTCCGGTGGCCATGGCGAAGGTGACCCACCCGTTCCCATCCCGAACACGGAAGTGAAACCCTTCAGCGCCGATGGTACTGCGTCGTTTTCGGCGTGGGAGAGTAGGACGCCGCCGGATCCTTGCGGAAGGCCCGTCGCGAAAGCGGCGGGCCTTCTTGCGTTCAGGGTCTCGTCCGGGTCCGGCCCGGCCTAACCGGGCCTCCCTCTCGTGCTCACGCCCGAGGCGGTTTCCGAGCGATGGACTCCCGGGCTCGACCTTTCCCCCCGTGCCCGATATTCGGAGAGCAGCCACGGGACCCGGGTGCATCGAGCACGCGGGTCCTGCCTCGAGGTGAAGCGAATGCGCCCCGAAGACATGATCCTCGTCAGCGTCGACGACCACGTCGTCGAGCCCCCCGACATGTTCCAGCGGGCCTTGCCCGTCCAGTACCGGGACGCGGCCCCCCGGGTCGTCCGCAAGAAGGACGGCTCCGACGTCTGGATCTTCGACGGCAAACAGATCCCCAACCTGGCTCTGAACGCGGTCGTCGGACGCCCGCCCGAGGAGTACGGGATGGAGCCGACCTCCTACGAGCAGATCCGCCCCGGATGCTGGAACGTCCACGAGCGGATCCGCGACATGAACGCCAACGGGGTGCTCGCCTCGATGTGCTTCCCCTCGTTTCCGACCTTCACCGGCATGAAGTTCGCGGAGCACGCCGACAAGGCGCTCTCCGCGGTCCTCGTGCAGGCCTACAACGACTGGCACGTCGAGGACTGGTGCGGGGCCTACCCGGGGCGCTTCATCCCGCTCGGGCTTCCGATGATGTGGGATCCGGCCGCGACCGCGGAAGAGGTGCGCCGCTTGTCGCGCAAGGGGTGCCACGCCTTGAGCTTCACGGAGAGCCCCGAGAAGCTCGGCTTCCCCAGCTTTCACAGCGAGCACTGGGACCCGATCTGGCGCGCCTGCTCCGACGAGGGCACGGTCGTCGCCGTGCACATCGGCTCGGGCGCCGGCATGAGTTTCAATTCCATGGAGGCGCCGGTCGACGTCATGATCACCACGACGCCGATGAAGATCGTCGACTTCGCGGCCGACATCCTCTGGTCGAGCGTCCTGAAGCGGTACCCGAAGCTCCGCATCGCACTCTCCGAGGGAGGAATCGGCTGGATCCCGTACTTCCTCGAGCGGGCCGACTACGTTCACGAGCATCACCATGCATGGACCCACCAGGACTTCGGCGGCAAGCGTCCGAGCGAGGTCTGGCGCGAACACATGGTGACCTGCTTCATCGACGACGCGACCGGGATCGTGCTGCGCGACCGGGTCGGCCTCGACACGATCACCTGGGAGTGCGACTACCCGCACTCGGACACGACGTGGCCGAACTCGCCGGAGATCCTGTCTCGCAGCCTCGGGGGCGTCTCCGACGAGGACGTGAACCGGATCACCCACGAGAACGCCCTGCGGATCTTCCGGCTCGATGCCTTCTCGCATCGGCCGAGAGAACTCTGCACGGCCGCAGCACTTCGAGCGAAGTCGCCCGACGTGGACCTGTCGGTGAAGAGCGTGCGGGGCGGACTCGCCCCGACGCTCGACCCGACCCGGCCGGTCACGACCAGCGACGTCCTGAGACAGCTCGCGGGCGCCTTCGCGACGCCGGCCGAGTAGCGCGGCCCCCGAAAGTCCTGCGAGGCTGCGACCCGGCAGGGGGAAGGAGTCTCAGGCGCGCCCGAGCTGGTCGGCGAGGAAGTCGGCCGCCCGCTCGAGATCGAACGGCCAGGCATACCGGATGTCGACTCCGGGGTGGAGCTTCCGCGCGTGCTCGACGATCTCCGGAATCTCCTGCTCGGAGTGGGATCCGCCCGGGGTGAACATCGTGGTGGTCAGGAGGATGGTCCTCGTGCCCTCGGCCACCAGGTCCGCGATGGCGTCCTCGAGGCTCGGCGCGCAGAACTCGTTGTAGGCCACGACGAGCTTTCGCGGGGCGACGCGCTCGCGAAGGCGGACCGCGATCTGCTCCAGGCCGGCTCCGTAGGGATCCGTCTTCGGGGTTCGCGGCCATTCGCGGACCTGCTTGTCGAGTTCGGCCTCGCGAGGGCTCATCTCCACCTGGCCGCGCGCTCGCCGCATGCCCTCGAGGCGCTTGAGCTCCGAGACGAGGTCCCCGGGGCAATCCGAGGGAATGCCGCCGTGACCGACGAGGATGACCGCTTCCTTGGAGTCCGACATGCGTAAACGGTACCACGATCGTTCACACCCGCCAGCCCCCGACGCCCTCGAGGCAGGCGGAGATGCGGCGGCCTCCTGGGGGCCCGCAGGCTGCTCTCCCGCGGGTGGCGGTCGTCGCGGCTCCCGCAGGCCGGGTGCAAGGAGGTCGGCATGAAGGGAGAGAGAATCCTCGTCGCGGGATGCGGCGACGTCGGTTCGGCGCTCGCGCGAGTCCTGGTCGCCGACGGGGCCTCCGTGTTCGGACTGCGACGGCGTCCGGACCACCTGCCTCCCGGCGTGGAGCCGGTCGCGATCGACCTTCGACGACCCGAGGAGATGACGCGACTCCCCGCCGGTGTGACCTGCCTGGTCTTCGCCGCGGCCGCCGACTCCAGCGCCGAGGACGCCTACCGGGCGGTCTACGTGAACGGTCTTCGCAACCTCCTGAACGGCCTCGCGGCCTCGGGCAGCGTGCCCGCGAGGATGGTCTTCACCTCGAGCACGGGCGTCTACGGCCAGACCGGCGGCGAGTGGGTCGACGAGACCTCCGCGACCGAGCCGCCCGGCTTCAGTGGCCGGGTGATGCTGGAGGCCGAGGCCGTGCTCGCGGAACACGCCTCCCGCCTCGGTGTCGCTGCATCGAGCCTTCGCCTCGGCGGAATCTACGGACCGGGGCGCACGAGGCTTCTCGATCTCGTCCGAAGCGGCCGGGCGACCTGCGTGGAGGGAGGCCCACGCTGGACCAACCGGATTCACGTCGAGGATGCGGCGGAAGCGGTCCGCCACCTCCTTCGGATCGACGAGGCGGGCGGAGCCTGGGTCGGTGTCGACGACGAGCCGGCCGAGCAGTGCGCCGTGTACGACTGGCTCGCCGACAGGATGGGCTTGCCGCGCCCTCCACGCGTCCCCGAGGCGTCCGAGGCCCGACGCGGCGCAAACGCGTCGAACAAGCGTTGCAGCAACCGGCGTCTCCGTGCCTCCGGTTTCCGGTTCCGCTTTCCCTCCTTCCGGGAAGGCTACGCGGAGATGCTCGCCGCGGGAGACTGAAGACGAGTCGCGCGGTCCGCCCGCGCCACGGTCACGCGCCGAAGGCGTCGGCCGTCCGCGCTGCGGCGGGCGGTCGCGATGCCCTCAGGGACGACCGAGCAGCCACCCGATGGCTGCGCGCTGCGCCGGGCGGAGGATGCCGTTCAGGGCTCCCGTGAAGATGAGCGCGAGCAGGATCGGCATGCCGAGTCGACGGAGCGCGGACGTCAGTCCGTCGAACGAGTGCGGAAGGAGCCCCTCGAGCACGCCGAAACCGTCGAGCGGGGGAACGGGAATCAGGTTGAAGATCGCGAGCGCGACGTTCACGATCACGGAGAAGGCTGCGAACCAGAACAACTTCACCGCGAGCGGACCGGCCGCCTCGAGGCCGCGGATCCGCGTCGCCAGCAACGCGAAGGCGATCGCGAGGACCACGTTCGAGAGCGGACCCGCCGCCGACACCACCAGGTTCGCGAACTTGGGATCGCGAGTGCGGGCGAGAGCGACCGGGACGGGCCGCGCCCAGCCGAACACCGGCGCGCCGGAGAACGCGAGCATGGCGGGGAGCAGGATCGATCCGAAGGGATCGACGTGCCGCAGCGGGTTCAGCGAGATGCGTCCGAGGTCCCGCGCGGTCGGATCGCCGCACCAGAGCGCTGCGAGTCCGTGGGCAGACTCGTGGACGCACACGGCGAACACGAGTGCGGCGACCTGGAGGACGACCATGAGCGTCTCGTTCACGAGAAGACCCTCCCGGCCTCGTCGAGACCGATCCCGGTGAGACGAGTGCTGAGCTCCCAGAGGCGCCGCGCGGCGACGTCGTCCCGCGCCGCGGCCGAGGGAGAGCGCTCCCGGCAACTCGCGAAGTAGCCACCGCTCCGCCCTTCGACCGCGGGGGACGAAGCGAGGTGGATCGACGTCTCGGCCCCCGACTCCGGTGTCCGGAAGAACGGGCGGAGCATCGCAATCAGGAAGCGGGCCACGCGCCCGTTGTTCTTGCCGAGCCCGGTCGCGACCGCGCCCGGGTGGAGGCACGTGGCGGTGACGTCCGTGCCTTCGAGCCGGCGAGCGAGTTCGCGCGTGAACAGGATGTTCGCGAGCTTCGAGTGCCCGTAGACCTTCATGGTGGACCATCCCCGGGCGAACCCGGGATCGTCGAAGGCGATCCCGTCCACGAGCTTGTGAGCGTCCGAGGAGACGTTCACGATCCGCGACGGCGCGCTCTCCCGAAGGCGGTCGAGCAGGAGCAGCGTGAGCGACCAGTAGGCGAGGTGGTTCACGGCGAAGACGGACTCGTGGCCGTCGACGGTCGTCGTCCGGTGAAGGTTGACGATCCCCGCGTTGTTCACGAGCACGTCGATGCGTGGGCAGCGGTCGAGGATCTCGCTCGCGACGCGACGGATCTCGCGCTGCGAGGCGAGATCTCCGAGGAAGACCAGCGGCTCGTCGCCGCCGGCCGCCCGGATCGCCGCGACGGTCTCGCGAGCCCGCCCGGGGTCGCGGGCGACGATTCCGAGGCGAGATCCCCGGGCGGCGAGCGCGACGGCCGTCGCCCGGCCGATTCCCGAGGTCGCCCCGGTCACGATGCAGGTCTTGCCGGTCACGCGGGGACCTCCCGTCGGCGGGACCGGCGGACCGGCGACGCCGAACCGCCGGGTCCGGACCGATTGACCGCCATCCGGAAGTGGTCGAGACCGATGTCGGGCGTCACCCGTCGCAGCGGTGATCCCGTGCCGGTGCGGCGCGACCGCGGATCGCTCGCGGGGGCACGTGCCGCCTCGACGGCCGGAGAGTGCGTGGCAACCACCTACCGCGAGACGATGGCAGAGCATCCCGGGGAGATCCAGAAGACCGCTCTCGTCACCGGCGCCTCGCGTGGGCTCGGGTTCGAGATGGCGCGCCTTCTCGCGGCGCGGGGATGGGCGGTGGCGCTCGTCGCTCGGGACCCGGTGCGCATCGAGGCCGCGAGGGAGGCGCTCGCCGGCGAGTTCCCCCGCGCGCGGCTCCTGGCATGGGCCGGCGACCTGGAGATCGAGGGCTCCGCTCGCCGCGCCGTCGAGCGAGCCGTCTCGGAATTCGGAGGGCTCGACCTGCTCGTGAACAATGCCGGCGCGATCTCGGCAGCCCCTTTCGTCGGGCTCCACCCGGACGCGATTCGGTCGTCGCTGGCCCTTCACGTCCTGGCACCTGCCGAGGCGATGCAGGCTGCGTGGCCCGTCTTCGCCGCGCGGGGCGGGGGCCGGGTGGTCAACGTGTCGGCGATCGAGGGGCTGGTCGGCGGGCCGCTCCTCTCGGCCTGCGCGACCGGCAAGTTCGCCCTGGTCGGCCTGACCGAGAGCGCCCGCGCGGAGTGGGAGCCGCGCGGCGTCGGGATCACGCTCGCCTGTCCCGGCTTCCTTCGCCCGGCAGCCGAGGTGAAGGCTACGCACGGCGTCGCGGGCGTGCCGGGCCTGCCGCCGGGGGTCGCCGGCTGGCTTCGCTCGCCGTTCGTGTCGATGGACGTGAGGCGCGCGGCCGAGCTCGTGCTCGAGGCCAGCGAGCGCGGGAGACCCCGCATCGTGCTCACGCCGGCGGCGAAGCTCCTGGCCGTCGTCGCGGGGGTGGCCCCGGGTCTCGTCGCGCGGGTCGCGGCCGCCGTGGGCCGGCGGCTCTGGCGCGACCCCGAGGTCGCGGGCTAGGTTCGGGGTGTTTCCCCGGGAGGATGGAACCATGAGCGGAGAGATCTACGCCACGCCCGAGCACGAGGCCTTTCGGGGCACGGTGCGCAAGTTCGTGCAGGAAGAGCTGGCCCCGCGCGCCCGCGAGTTCGACGAGGCGGGCCGGGTCGACAAGTCCCTGTACCGGCGGATGGGCGATCTCGGGATGCTCGGCATCCGCTACGAGCCCCGCTGGGGCGGATCCGGACTCGACTGGTCCTACTCGGCGGTGCTGTTCGAGGAGCTCGCCCGCTCGGACAACGCCGGCGTGACGATGGGCATCAGCGCCCACACCGACATGGCGACGCCATCGCTCCACCAGTTCGGCTCCGACGACCTCCGCCAGCGCTACCTCGTTCCGGCGATCAAGGGAGAGATGGTCGGCGCCATCGCGGTGACGGAGCCCGACGCCGGGTCCGACGTCGCCGGCATCAAGACGCGCGCCGTCCGGGACGGCGATCACTGGGTGATCAACGGCTCGAAGATGTACATCACCAACACCGCGACGGCGGACTTCCTGTGCCTGCTCGCGGTGACCGACCCCTCGGCCGGCTACCAGGGCTTCTCGCAGATCGTCGTGCCGACCGACTCGCCGGGATTCACCTACCGCCTGCTCGACAAGATCGGGAACCGCGGCTCGGACACGGGGCTCCTCTTCTTCGAGGACGTGCGGGTCCCCGTGTCGAACACGATCGGGCAGGTCGGGCGAGGCTTCCAGCAGCAGATGATGCAGTTCCAGGACGAGCGCCTGGTCGCGTGCGTCAGCTCGAACGCGTCGTCTCGCGCGATCTGGGAGATCACGAGGAAGCACTGCGAGCAGCGGGTGCTCTTCGGAAAACCGCTCAGCAAGATGCAGGTGACGCAGTTCAAGCTGGTCGAGATGCTGACCCGCATCACGGCGGACCGGGAGCTCGTCCACTCCTGCATTCGCAAGCGGATCCGCGGCGAGGACGCGACGCTCGAGATCTCGATGGCGAAGCTCGTGGTGGGACGGACCTCGCGCTACGTGGCCGACGAGTGCATCCAGCTCCACGGCGGAATGGGATACATGACCGAGAGCGCCGCAGGGCGCGCCTTCGTCGACTCCCGCCTGATCTCGATCGGGGGCGGGGCCGACGAGACGATGATCCACTACATGGCGAAGATGATCGGGCTCTGAGCGGCCCCCCGGGCCTCTCCGCGAACCTCCCCCGGCCGACGCGGACGAGACCGCCGGGCCGGGGTGCTCCCCGGGCCCGGCGGCCCCGCCGCACGGCTTCAGGGAGCAGCGAAGGGAAGGCAGCGGAGCCTGATCGTGTCCGCGTCGGAGTTGGGAAGGCCCTGGTAGCGGACCTTCGGTTTCAAACGGATCCCCTTTCCGGCCACGGGGACCGCGACCTCGTAGGGAGGCGTGCACAGCTCCCCGGGCCCCGCCGGACGAGGCAGCGACTCGAGCGCCCGGAGCAGGGCATTGCGAGCGTCCAGTTGTCGTCCCGTGGATCGACTCTTCGGCTCGACGACCTGCCAGGACTCGATCGGAGCGGCAGGGCAGGCGAGACGTTCGTCGGCACCGCCGACGCACGACCACAGCCGGAAGGTGCACGTTCCGGGGCTCGGATCGAGGTCGCAGAGAGGGTTGTTGTCGACGCACTCCTGGTCGGGGCGAGCGACGCCAGTCGGGTCGTTGCGAATGCGCCCGGGATCGAGTCGTACGGCGAACTCGTGGCCGCAGTCGAGGCTGCGGGTTCCCCCGCCGGGGATGCGGAGGGTCGGGGCGGGGTCCGTGCACTCGCTCGTGCAGGGCCCCCCGGGTCCGTTCGCGGCCCCCGCGTCGCACTCCTCGCCGCACTGCCGGATTCCGTCGCCACAGCGCTCGACGCGGCACCGGGAGGAACAGCCGTCGCAGTCGGACCGATTCCCGTCGTCGCAGGTCTCCGTCACCTCGAGCATGCCGTTTCCGCAAATCGAGTCGTTCGGCAGGCAGTGGAGGCGCATCCGGACCGAGTCCATGGTGGCTCCCCCGACATCGTGGGCCCCGAGGGTGAAGAGTTCGTATCGCTGGGCCGTGGCGGTGCGGGGCACGGAGAGCCGGAACGGAGCCGTGCAGCTCTCGAAGGCTTCGACGGCCGGTCCGGACTGGACCGTGGTCGAGCCGACCCGCACGGTGCCGCCCAGCGCGCGCAGCGCCGAGGCGATCGCCGCGGTGTTCGCCCGATCCACCGCCGAGCCCGCCGCGAGTGCGGACGGGGACCGGACGACGACGTCGGCGATCGGGGCGACGTTCGCACTGCACTCCGGGAGTCTCGGGTCGTCGCCACGGACGCAGATCCGGGCCTCGAAGGAGCAGGCCATGTCGTTGCGCCCGTCGTGGTCGCAACCCTCGTCTCCGTCGACGCAGAACTGGTCGAGCGCCGGGAACCCCGTCTTGTCGTTCGAACGCACGTCGTCGGCCGAGAGGATCCACTGCGCGAAGCAGCCGTGGTTCACCGTCGAGCCGACCCAGCGGTTCGCCGCGGCCCCGGGCAGCCTGCAATCGCGCGCGCAGGCGTCGCCGTCGAGGAGGTTTCCGTCGTCGCAGGCTTCTCCGCACTCGGTCGTGCCGTCGCCGCACACGCCGTCGACCCGCATGCAGTCCGACGAGCAGCCGTCGCAGGGAGCATTGCCCCCGTCGTCGCAGGCCTCGCCGGGATCGAGCACCCCGTCTCCGCAGACGGCGAGCTGCACGCAGGTCGGGAGTCCCGGGTCGATGCGCACGGACGGGGAGGGGGCGAGCTGGGAGCCTGCGACGAGACTCGGTGTGCCCGCGCGCACGACGAGCTCGTTGACCCACTCCGCGCGCAGGACGCCGGCGACCGAGAGCGGCCCCCCCGCGACCAGGCGGATCCGCCCGTAGGGCTCGAGGTGGAAGTCGCCGGTCGCGAGCAGGCGCGCCGTCGCGGCGATGGACACCTGGCAGCCCTGGACGACGATCGAGCCGGGGGTGCCGTCGGTCCCGGTCCCGCTCGCATCGATCACCCCGAGCAGGTCGATCGTCCCCGCGGTCGACAGCACGTCCATGGAGCCCCCACCGTCCCGGCCCGAGACGTCGAAGCCTCGCAGCGTCGTGGCTCCTGCCGCCCGAATCGCGACGTCCCCGCCGCTCCATCCTCCGGTGGCGGTGAGCGAAGCCGCGGAGGCCTGGCCGAAGGTCGTTCCTGCGGTCGCATCGAGGCTCCCGCCACTGCAGTCGACGCCGCCGGAGAGCGTGAGCGGTCCGCCGAGTGCGATCGCGCCACCCGCGTCGATGGTGACGCTTCCACCGTCGCCGCAGTTGCCGTCCGAGCCGCTGCCGCCGCCGGCCGTCACCTGCGAGAGCGCGACGTCGCCGTCCGCCACGAGCGAGAGGGCGCCACCGGCACCGTCGGGCGCGCCCCCCGCGAGATCGACCCGACGCGTGACGCTGATCGCGGAGAGGCTCGCGATCGCGACCTCGCCCCCTTGACCCGTTCCCGCCCCGAGCAGGGCGCCCCCGATCGAGACCGGTCCGCCGGCCTCGACCGAGAACGTTCCGCCCCACGAGCCGGGCCCCGAAGCGCCGAAGGCCACGTCGCGGGAAAGCGCTACCGATCCGCCGGCCACGAGATCGATCGAACCACCCGCGGAGTCTTCACCCGAAGCGCTCGCGTCCAGGGTCCCGGCGATGGTGATCGATCCGGCGGCCTCGATCCCGATCGAGCCTGCCGATCCGGACCGGGTCGATCCTGCGGTTGCGTCGACCAGGATCCGGGAGCCCGTCGTGCCGGCCGCCTGGAGCTCCACGTCGCCTCGACGGGCCTCCAGGAGGACGACGGCATCGTCGCCGCCGCCCAGGATCCGCGCACCGGGTTCGAGGACGATCGAGCCCGCGAGCAATCCGAGGACCCGCGAGCCGCTACCGGGCCCGACGCTCACGGTCGTGCCTGCCTTCAGGCGGAGCGCCGTCGTCGGCCCGAAGTCGAGGCGTGTCCCCGGCGGGAGCGTCCACGACCCCGAGATCGTGCAGGGGTCTCCGCTACAGAGATCCGAGGTGACCACGGCCTCGGTCGCGGTCGCCGATGCGAGGAGCGTCGCGAGGACGCCGCAAGCGGCCGGCCCGATTCGGGCGGCGGAGATCCGAAGTACCGACGAGCTCTGCCGAGAGGGGCCTCGTCGTGACGGGGTCCCTGCGCCTGTCGTGATGTGCGTCGAGTCCACTGCGTCCTCCCTTCGTGGCCGGCATGTCGATCGCCTTGCCCGAACGCGGCGCTATCACGCGGTCGTTTCCGTCCGACACTGCCAAAACGTCATCGCGAGACGAACATGTTCGCCGTGCATGCGTGTCGCGCTGCACTGCACCGATGCGGAGGCGAGGGGCGTCGCAGGCCTTCGGTGCCGGAGATCGAGCGCGCGCGGGTCCCGGGTGAGCGAGCCGTCCCGGGACGCACCGGAGCCGCCCGGACCGCCGGGGCCGGGCGGCGCTCGACCCGTCGGCTCGCTTGGGTTATCGCAGGGGAAACGCCGGAGGTTCTCGAGCATGAGTGCGCCCACCGCGATCACCCGTGTCCACGCCCGCGAAGTCCTCGACTCGCGCGGCAAGCCCACCGTGGAGGCGGAGGTCCACCTGGCTGGCGGAGCATCCGGTTCGGCCATCGTCCCGAGCGGCGCGTCGACCGGGGCCCACGAGGCGCTCGAGCTTCGCGACGGGGATGGCGACCGCTACGCCGGCGCCGGCGTACGCCAGGCGGTCGCGAACGTGCGCGGCCCGCTGGCGAAGGCCGTCGCCGGGCTCGACGCTCGCGAGCAGCGCAAGGTCGACGAGGCGATGCTCGCCGCCGACGGATCACCGCTGAAGAAGACGCTCGGCGCGAACGCCGTGCTCGCGGTCTCGATGGCGACGGCCCGGGCGGCGGCGAACGCGGCCGGAGTCCCACTCTATCGCTGGCTCGGCGGCGACGACGCGACCCTGCTGCCGGTGCCCTTCATGAACGTGCTGAACGGCGGCCAGCACGCCGTGGGTGGCGTCGATTTCCAGGAGTTCATGCTCGCGCCGATCGGATTCCCGACGTTCTCGGACGCGCTCCGCGCCGGGAGCGAGTGCTACCACGCGCTGAAGAAGATCCTCCACGAGAAGGGACTCTCGGTCGGAGTCGGCGACGAGGGCGGCTTCGCCCCGGCATTGGCCCGCAACGAGGATGCGCCGGAATTGCTGCTGCGCGCGGTGGAAAAGGCCGGCTACAAGCCGGGCGACCAGGTCGTCCTGGCGCTCGACCCGGCGACGACCGAGCTCTTCGAGGGCGGGGTGTATTCGCTCGCCCGCACGACCGGCGAGAAGAAGACCAGTGACGAGATGGTCGCCCTCTGGCAGGACTGGTGTCGCAGGTTCCCGATCGTCTCGATCGAGGACGGCCTCGCGGAGGACGACTGGGCCGGATGGGCGAAGCTCACCGGCGCGCTCGGCGACCGCACGCTGCTCGTCGGCGACGACCTGTTCGTCACCCAGAAGTCCCGGCTCGAGCGCGGCATCGAGGCGAAGGTCGGAAACGCGATCCTGGTGAAGCTGAACCAGGTCGGTTCGGTCACCGAGACCCTCGACACCATGGAGACCGCCCGCAAGGCCGGGTACGGGCAGATGGTCTCCCACCGCTCCGGCGAGAGCGAGGACGTCTTCATTTCCGACCTCGCCGTCGCGACCGGGGCGGGCCGGATCAAGACCGGCGCGCCTGCGCGCTCGGAGCGGGTGGCGAAATACAACCAGCTCCTCCGCATCGAGGAGGAGTTGGGCTCCCGGGCCCGCTACGCCGGCCGGGAAGCGGCCTCGCGCAGCACGCCGAGATAGCCTCGCGCGATCCAGGCTCCATCGAGCGCCCCGCGGTCTCGCAGCATCTCGTGCAGCCGCGGCAGGTTGTAGTGCGGCACCGTCATGAGGAGGTGGTGCTCGAGGTGGTAGTTCACCCGGTTCGGCGCGACGAAGAGCCGCTCGAGGGGACTTGCCAGCGTGGTGCGGGTGTTCCGCATCGGGTCGGAAGGGTCGGGCGCCATCGCGTGTTCGGCGATCGCGCGGATGCGGGTGACGAGCTGGAACGTGGTGAACCAGGCGACCACCCACAGGAGGTAGAGGGCGGGGTGTCCGCCGGCTGCGAGCGCGAGGAAGAGCGCGAGATTCGTCAGCGCGACGCCGCGCAGGTTGCGGACTCCGCCGAAGGTGCGCGACTGCCGTCCCTTCGAGAGGCCGAGATCGCGGCGGAGCGTCGCCTTCGCCCGCTTCCAACCGGTTCGCCCGGTGAGGTCGCGCCGGATCTTGCGACGCAGGCTCGCCGCGGTGATCGGGAAAGGGAGCACGAGCCCGAGATCGGGATCCTCGGCCGTCCAGTTCTTCGCGTGGTGCTGGAGGTGGTAGGCGCGGTAGGGCCCGACGTCCGCCCACACCGGGTAGGCGCAGAGCCAGTTGCCGACCAGGTCGTTGACCCGGCGATCGCGGAACAGCGCGTGGTGGGCGGCGTCGTGCATGAGGATCGCGAGGCCGAGCTGGCGGGTGCCGATCACGAACAGCGCGAGCACGATCGTCGCCGGATTCGGCCACCGGGCGACCAGCGCGAAGGAGGCGAAGACGAGACCCCAGTCGACGGCCAGCGCGAGGACGGAGCGCAGGTCGCGGTGGGTCACGAGTTCCCGGATCTCCTCCCGCGACAGGGCTTCGCGCCAGCGCGGGATCCCCTCGGACGGGCCCCCGGCATGGACTCCTGCATCGCTCGCCACGAGGACGACCCTAGTTTCGAGGCCTCGGTCCGGCAAACCGGCCGGACGTGGCCGTGGCGCGCTTCCTCCGGCCCGTGGGAGGCGTCAGGAGGCGGGCCTCGCGCGGCGCTCGGCCGACCACGAGCCCGGGGCGTAGCCGTCGAGTCGGGCACGGCGATGCTTGAAACGCCAGCGTCCGTCGACCCGCACGTAGGCGTCGCGGTAGCGGCCCCAGTGGTCGACGCCGCGGTCGGTGACGACGAGAAAGTAAGCAACGCCGCTGGCCTCGTCCGGACCCGCCAGCTCGATCCGGAGATTCGAGACGTGGTGCCGGATGAAAGCCGTCCGCGTCACGCTCGCCAGGTCGCGCCCGGTGCCGGAGAGGAACTCGCGGATCGCGTCTCGTCCGCGCGCCTCGGGAGCGTCGCCGCCGCGGAGCACGCCGTCGGGCGCGAAGAGATCGAGCAGCTCCTCGAATCGGCCGCCGTCGGCCAGGTGCGCGTAGGAAGCGACGAGATCCCGGATCTCCTCGCGCGCCCGCAGCTCGGCGAGATCCATGCTCAGGAGGCGGTCGCGCCGGCCGGCCGCAGCGAGACGGTCGCCGACTTGAACGCAGGCGTCGCCGAGCGCTCGTCGAGGGTGCGAGGAACGAGCACGTTGGCCTCGGGGTAGTACATCGCGGCGTTCCCGGCGGGCAGCTCCGCGAAGCGGACCGACACTTCGATCTCGCCGGTGCCGTTGTGGGCGACGACGCGCTGGTCGCGCGCGAAGCCGCGCGCGAGGGCGTCGCCCTCGTTCAGCAGGATCACGTCCCGTCGCTCGTTGCCGCGGTAGAGATCCTCGTCCTCGTAGACGACCGTGTTGAACTGGCCCTCCGAGCGAAGCGTCATGAGCCGGAACTCGCCCGGGCGAAGGTCGAACGCCGGCACCGGCGTCGGTGCCGCGACGGCCCGACCGGTCGGGGTCGCGAAGTGCCGATCGTGGAGGATGCGGCCCTGCACCTCGAACTCCGAGCGGGTTCGGTCGATCTCGCCGATCTCCCGGTAGCCGGGCACCACGGCGGCGATCGCGCGGCGAAGCTCCCTGTGATCCGCGAGGGAGGCGAAGTCGACGGGACCCGGCGGCAGCACCGCCGCGGCCAGCCCGCCGATGATCGCGGTCTCCGGCCGCATCTCGGCCGAGGCGGCGATCGAGCCGCCGTCGGAGAGCCTCACGTAGCTGAACATGCTCTCCTGGGTGGTCGCCTGCGTCTCCTCGTCGCGGGCGACCGCGGGAAGCACGAGATTCGTGCGGCCGCGCCCGTGGACGTGCCCCTCGTTCAGCTTGGTCGTGACGTGGATCGCGGTTCCGATGGAGCGCAGCGCCCGGCCGGTCCACGCGCGGTCGGGCGAGGCGGCGAAGAGATTTCCACCGAGCAGCAGGGCGACGTCGATCTCGCCGCGGGAGGCCGCCTCGATCGACGCGAGCGTGTGCATCCCGGCTTTCTCCGGCACGGAGATTCCCCAGAGCTCGCCCAAGCGCCGCGCGAATTCGGCCTTGACCGTCGGTGCCACCCCGACCGAACCGATTCCCTGGACGTTGCTGTGTCCGCGGATCGGCAGCAGGCCGGCGCCGGGTCGGCCGACCATGCCCCGTGCGAGCGCCAGGTTCGTGATGGCCTGCACGTTGTCGACCCCGTGAGCGTGCTGGGTGATCCCCATCGCCCAGGCCCAGATCGTCGCGCGGGACGCGACGATCGCGTCGGCCGCGGCGTGAACCTCCGCTGCGGGGACGCCGCACGCGGCCAGCAGGTCGTCCCGCCGCTCGGCGGCGAGGTCCGCCTCGACCGCCGCCCAGCCGTCCACGTGGGCCTCGAGGAACCCGTGGTCGAGCGCCCCCCGCTCGACGACCTCCTGCAGCAGGAGCTTCAAGAGTGCCACGTCCCCGCCGACGTGGGGCTGCAGGTAGAGATCGCTCACCTGCGAGCCGAACAGCATGCTGCGCACGCGCGACGGAACGCGGAAGCGGACCAGACCGAGTTCGCGAAGCGGGTTCACGACGATCACGCGACCGCCGCGGCGACGGAGCTCGACCAGCTGCGTGATGAGTCGCGGGTGATTCGAGGCCGGGTTCGCACCGATCACGACGGCGAGGTCGGCGACGCCGAGGTCCTCCAGTCGCACCGTCGCGGTCCCGGTGCCGAGCGCGGCCTGCAGGGCGACGCTGGATGCCTGGTGGCAGTAGAAGGAGCAGTTGTTGACGTTGTTCGTGCCCCAGGCCCGCGCGAAGCACTGGAGGAGGAAGCCCGCCTCGTTGCTGCTTCGGCCCGACGCGTAGAAGAACGCCCGCGAAGGCGGGCAGGCACGCATCGCACCCGCGGCGAGATCGAGGGCGTCCGCCCAGGAGACGCGCCGCATGTGCCGGTCGCCGTCTCGCCACAGCAGCGGGAAGCCCAGGCGGCCGGCCGCCTCGAGCTCGCGACCGGACATCCGCTCGAGATCCGCGATCGACCGGGTCGCGAAGAACTCCTCGGGGATCGGCGGCTGCATGTCGGCGGCCTGCGCCTGGACCGACTTCTTGCAGACCTCGGGGAAGTGGCCGGCCTCGTTGCGCATCCCGCCTCGCTGGCCACCCATGCCCACGGCGCAGGTCTTGCACGCATTGTTGCGAGCGAGCCGCCGCGTCATCTCCGTCACGCCACCGGCCTCGACCCCCTTGGCGATCGTGTATCGGACGGCGGCCGGACCGCCGGCGGCGCGGGGAACTCGTCTGCCCATGGCGCGCGACCCTTACCAGATTCGGGCCCGCGAGGGCAGGCCCGCCGCGAAGGACTCGATCGTCACGCCGGCGCACTCGAGGGCGGTTCGCACCGTGCGGGCGATGGCCGCGGCGCCGGGCGTGTCGCCGTGGACGCACAGCGTGTCGGGCGCCAGGCGGAGGATGCGTCCCCCCGCACTTCGGACCGTGCCCTCGCGGGCGAGGGCGACCGCGCGTCGAGCCGCCTCGTCGGGATCCTCGATGCGTGCGCCGGGCTCGGACCGGGGAACCAGCGAGCCGTCGTCGCGGTATCCCCGGTCGACGAACGCTTCGCCGACCGCGGGAAGCCCTGCTTCGACGAGCGAGGCGAGCCCGGGCGAACCGGCGGCGAGGACGACCGCGCGACCGGGCAGGGACCGTCCGACCGCTTCGGCGATGGCGCGCGCAAGGGCGGGATCGGCCGATGCCAGGTTGTAGAGCGCGCCGTGCGGTTTCACGTAGGCGGTCTCGCTCCCGGCCGCCCTGCAGGCGTCGTCGAGGACGCGTACCTGCGTCTCGACCAGGGCACGCACCTCGTCCGGGTCGCGAGTCGTCATGCGCCGGCCGAACCCCTCGCGGTCCGGATACCCGGGGTGTGCACCGACCGCGATTCCTCGCGCGAGCGCGAGCTCGATCGTGCGGCGCATGGTCTCGGGGTCCCCTGCGTGCGCGCCACACGCGACGCTCGCCGAGGAGAGCCACGGCAGGAGATCGTCCTCGGGGAATCCCTCGCCGACGTCGGCGTTCAGGTCGATTCGCGCGCGTGCCGGCACCCCGTCGAGCGGCGCGGTCGCGGACGCCTTCCCGAACGCAGGTGCGCGCGGGGCCCCGTGGAAACAGGCGAGCGCCGTCCCGAGGTCGATGCGCGCGAGGCGCACCCGGTCTCCGGGCCGCAGTCGCGCGAGCACGCCGATGTCGGCGCGGGCGAGCACGGCCGGCATCGCGTAGCCCCCGGTCACCGGGCGATCGGGCCCGAGCAGGATCGCGCTGCCGTCGGGAGGAAGTTGCAGGGCGCCCGCCACGGTGCCCTGCGGCGCGACGCCCGCAGGTCGCTCGATCCGGGCGGTCACCAGCGGGTCGATCGGGCGCAGCCGTACTCCGGTCCGGTCCGAGTCCGGCCCGACGACCCAGAGGGTCGACTCGAGGAGCCGGACCGGGTCCGAGGGGAACAGACCGAAGTGCGGGCCGGGCAGGATCCGCAGCAGCGCGAGCGTCCGGCCGAGCGGGCCGGCGGGGGACGCTGGCGGCGGGTGCGTCGCCCTCGCCGACGCCCCGGGCGACGGTCCGACCGGGAGCACGTCGCCCGCGACGACCGGGCGGCCGCCGACTCCCCCGAAACCGCCCGAGGGGCACGTCGAGCGGCCCCCGAGGACGACCGGCACGTCGATGCCGCCTTCGACGGCGATCCACGCGCGCGCACCCGGCAGGGGCTTCGCGACCCTCGCGATCTCGCCCGGTTCCAGGAGTCCGCGCGTGCCTGCCTCGCGCGCGCCGAATTCGAGGCGCCCGCCCGCCACGGCGACGAGGAGCGGCTCGTCGCCGTCGTTGCGCAAGCTCGGCCCCTCGAACGTGACTTCGAGCCCGGCGTGGGAGTCCGGGTTGCCGACGGCACGATTCGCTTCGACGAGCGCACGAGGGTCGAAGGCACCGCCGGGCGGGACACCGTGCCGGGCGACGCCGCGACGTCCGAGATCCTCGACCGTCGTCCGCGGGCCGGCGCTTTCCACGCGCAGCCGTCTCATGACGGGACGATCCGCACCCGGTCCCCGGGGGCGAGCATGGCCGGCCGTTCCGAGGCCGGGTCGAAGAGGAGGAGCCCGGTGCGGCCGAGGAGGTTCCAGCCGCCCGGGCTCGCCGACGGGTAGATCCCGGTCCATTCGCCGCCGATGCCGAGACTGCCGGCTGGCACTCGAGGCCTCGGAGTCGCGAGTCGGGGGACCCGGAGACGCTCGGGAAGGCCCGAGAGGTAGGCGAATCCGGGCTGGAATCCAACGAACGCGACGCGGTACTCGACCGACGAGTGCAGCTCGACGACGTCCTCCGGGCGAAGCGCGGCGTGTCGAGCGACGGCGGCAAGGTCCGGTCCGTCGTAGACGACGGGAACGACGTGGACGGGCCGTGGCTGCCGCAGGTTCGCAGCGCCGACGTCGCCCTGATCGTCGAGATCCGCGAGAACCCGCCCGAGCCACGCCCGGTCGCCCGACGTCGTCGGCTCGACGAACACGACGAGAAGGGAGTCGGCCCCCGGCACGACGTCGATGACGCGGGCGTCGGCGCCGGCATCGACCAGGCGCAGCAGTCGAGGGACGTCGTCGGGGTCGGCGGGGCGCAGCAGCAGCGCGGCCTCGCCGACCTGCGTCAACTCGCCACGAGCCATCGGAGGAGGGCGGCGACGCCGACCAGCGGCAGCAAGGCGATCGCGAGCGTGGAGGCGAGGGAGACGAGCGCGATCGCCGTAAAGAGGAGGTACGACGGGAAGGTCGCGAGAACGCGCCCGGCGCTCGAGGGTGCGCGGTCGAGGCTCTCCCGAAGATCGTCGAGCGGCCGGTCGAGCCAGTCCTCCATGCGGTCGCCGTGGTAGAGCGTGCGGCCGGCACGTCCGCGGCGGAAGGCCCGCCACATGCGAGAGGGGGCGAGCAAGGTGCCGATCGCCATCGCCTGGAGGTTCAGTACCCAGGCGGCGAGGTGAGAGCCGCAGCCTCCGGCGATCTCCCAGGCGCTCATCTCGCCTTCACCGACCCAGGTCGTCTTGTATCCCGTCGCCACGTGGTGGAGGTCATGGAGCTTCACCGCCGCGACGCGCGCCTGGGAGTTCGGGAATCGAAGCCTGAACGGCCCCGCCTGGAGGTCGACCCAGCGGGACTCGTACCCGCCCTCGCCGAACCCGTTGTGATCGAAGTAGCGCGCGCGAGCCTCCCGGACCGTGGCCCCGAGGGGAGCGCGCGCGCCGACGCCGTTCACCCCTGGACCACGGGGAGCCCGGCGGCGGTCCACGCCCGCCAGCCGCCCGCGACCGACCAGGCGTTGCGGTAGCCCATGCGCTGGAGCGACTCGACGGCCAGGGCGGATCGATAGCCGCCGCCGCAGTAGCAGAGGATCCGCGCGTCGAAATCCGGAATCCGCGCCTCGACGTCCCGCTCGATCACGCCCTTCGAGAGGTGGATCGCGCCCCTCGCGTGGCTCGCCGCCCACTCGCTCTCCTCGCGCACGTCGACGAGGAACGTGCCGGGCTCGAGCGCCAGTCGCGAGGCCTCCGCGGCATCGACCTCGCGGATGCGGGTCCGTGCCTCCTCGCACAATCTCTCGAAACCGGGGGAGTGACCGCCGGGGGGCATCGCCATGGCCGGACGCTAGTGCCGCGGCCCGGTGGGGTCAACGAGGCTCGCTTGTCGCGATCCCGGGGCTCGACTAGCGTTCGAGACGCGAGCGGCCGCGACGGCCGCGGCCCGGGAGACCCGAGTGATGCCGATCGTCCTCCTGCTCTTCGGCCTGGCGGCCGCAGCGTTCACGATGAACGTCTACCGTCCCCTCGAGGGCGGGAGCCGGCGTGGAGCCGTCAGTTTCCTCGCCGGGTGGCTGACGGGCGAACTCGCGCTCCACCACGTGGCATGGCAGGTCGCGACGGTCGCCGTCCTGGTCGCCCTGGGCGGGCTCCGGGGCCTCGCGGGACGAGTGGGCCTGCTCGTCTGCCTGTTCGCCTGGGGTGGCCTCGTTGCGTTCTACCTGCGCGCACGCGACGCGGAGCGGATCGTCGAGGAGTCCCTCGAGCAGGGGCTCGGGCGCGACTACCGCGGACAGCTTCGTCCTTCCACCACCGATCTCCTGCCGCGCGGGCTCCGCTGGCGGGAGATCCTCCTGCCGTTCCCGCTCTCGGATCCGTCCGTCGAGCGGACCCGGAACCTCGTCTACGGAACCCACGGGGGACAGCGGCTTCACCTCGACGTGTTCCGGCACCGCGACCGGGGGCACGGCCACGGCAAGTCTCCCGGGGGTGGTGCACCGATCCTCCTGCAGGTCCACGGCGGCGGCTGGGTCGTGGGCAGCAAGAACGAGCAGGGGCTGCCCCTCATGTACCGCATGGCCGGCCATGGCTGGCTGTGCGCGAGCATCGACTACCGCCTGAGCCCGGTCGCCACCTTCCCGGACCACCTGGTCGACGTGAAGCGGGCGATCGCCTGGGTGCGCGAGCATGCGCACGAATGGGGCGGCGACCCGGACTTCGTCGTCGTCACCGGCGGTTCGGCCGGCGGACACCTCGCATCGCTCGCGGCCCTCACGCCGAACGTCGCGGAGTACCAGCCGGGCTTCGAGGGCGCCGACACCGAGCTGCAGGGCTGCGTCTCGTTCTACGGGGTCTACGACTTCACCGACCCGGAGCCGACACGCCACAGCCGGGGGCTGCGGCGACTGCTCGAGCGCTGGGTCATGAAGGCACGGCTCGACGAGGAGCGGGGGCGCTTCGAGGCCGCGTCGCCGTCCTATCGCGCCGGGGCGCAGGCGCCGCCCTTCTTCGTGATCCACGGCGACCGCGACACGCTCGTGCCGGTCGCGCAGGCCCGCGCCTTCGTGCGAGCCCTGCGCGCGGGCTCCCGTGCCCCGGTCGCCTACGCCGAGATCCCGGGCGCACAGCACGCCTTCGAGATCTTCCGGTCGCTGCGCTGCGTGCTCGCCATCGACGGCGTCGAGCGTTTCCTGTTCTGGCTCCGGGACCGCCACCTGGAGATGGGCGTCGGGGAGG
>JAFMJW010000245.1 GCA_017853315.1 Alphaproteobacteria bacterium | reverse complement strand
CGAGCGAGCGTCATGCGCTCGAGCCAGCCCGCCGGCCAGAAGCTGCCGTAGCCGTTCAGGATCGGCGCATGGTGAAAGGCCGATCGGTACATCGCGCGAGCCTCAAACTCGACACTCTCCGCAAAGGTGCCGCTGAGCGGCCCGTCGGAGCTCCCGAGCTCGATCACGGGACGACCCGAAGCGGCCAGCGCACCGATGATCCTCGATGTGCCGTCGATCGCCGGGATCGTGGGGTACTCGCCTCGCCACCCCACGGTGGACAGAAGTCCGTGCTCGCAGATCGCGAACATCCCCGCGACCATGGCCGCCGCGAATCCGCCCACGATCGCCGAGCTGCGGAAGCCTCGTCCGAGCCGGCGCCGCAACAAGCCCTCGACCTCAGAGAACGCCGCGGCCGCGAGGAGCGAGAGGCCCATGCCCGACGCGATTCCGATCCTCGACGGCACGCGCAGCACCATGACCTGGGGCAGGAGTTGGCCAACCCACCCGAGAGGACCCGGAAATCGAGAACCGTTCCAGTCGATTTCCCGGGCGAGCGACCCGACGAACCCGACGAAGAACCAGAGCCCGCCGTGACGCCAGGCCGCGCGCAGTTCACCTGGGCGACGACGGAGGAGATGGGTGAGCAGCCCGATTCCGACGAGGACGTAGACGAGCCACGGTGCGGCCATCGGGGAGAGGTCCTCCTTGAACGGCCCCCATGGAAGGTGCGTCGGCTGCGAGATCGTCCAAATCGTCTGTCGGTCGAGCGCGGGGTTGTCCCGGCGAACTCCGAGGAGGCCCGCGTAGAGCGGTGCGAGTACCAGGAGGGCGACCGCGAGGATGATCGAGAGCCTCGCTCCCGAAGCCCGCGTCGAACTCCGGGCCAGCCTGATGATCGCGAGGACCACCAGGGGAGCGAAGACCGCCGCCGCCACGTAGACGGCGGACACCAGGCTCTGCAAGACGATTGCCGTTCCGAGCAGGAAGTAGCCGCGACGGCTCCTCGGCAGGCGAGCGGCCAGAAGCATGATGGCCGGGAACCAGAAGAGGACCACGTAATTCGGCGCGGTCGGCCCGAATACCCAAAGCGCCCACTTCGTGGTCAAGAAGCTCCACCCGGCGACCACCCCCGCGAGGAACGAGCCGGTCCACGAGCCCGCAACGAGATGGAGCGCGGCCGCAGTCAGGGCAGCTCCCAAGAGGAACGTCACGTTGAGCGCCAGGGCCGGATTCCCCGTAGCGAGGTAGGCTGGGGCGAAGACGGGAAGCGCTCCGAGACCGGACTCGACGTAGAGCAAGGCACCCTTTGCCGGGTGGTAGATGCCCGCATCGACCAGCCGGCTCGGCGCATGCAGCAGAGCCTCGGACTCCCACGCGCCGGCCCACGCGGCGAGCAGCGCGTCGAACGCGCAAGCGGACTGCGTGTAGGGGAGCCGCGTCCGCATGTGCGCCGAAAGCGGCCAAGTGAGGACCACGACGATCGCGATCCATGCAGCGACGACCGCGACGGCCTGCCCTCCACTCGGCTCCCAACGGCTGGCAGCGCACCGGCGGTGGCCGTCGGCGGGGCGGTCCGCGGGGCCGCCCTCGCCCCGATCCCCCCAACCCATGGCGTCCATGCAAGCAACATGACACGCGGGTTCGAGGCTTGTCGACCGCGTCCCGGCGCGGGTGAGCTCGGGCGACCGGCACCGCTCCCGGGGCTCGGACATCCTCCGTCGCGGGCTCTGAACGCTTGCATGAACGGATCGATTTGCTCGAAGTACGAGGCAACGATGTCGGAAACGAACGAGCGAGGAAGGAAGGGCACTGACGAGTTCGCGCGGTCGTCGTCGCGCGTGGCTGCCGGCAGCGATCCGAGGGCCGAGGCGAACTCGCTGCTCGCGCGCATGACGCTTCCCGAGAAGCTCTCCTGCCTCGACGGCGACACGCCCTTCTGGGACGGGCTCGTCGACATGATCGCCGGCGGCTACTACGAGCACACCTACCCCGCCGCGGCCGTGCCTCGGCTCGGCGTGCCCGGCATCGCCTTCAGCGACGGGCCGCGGGGGGTCGTCGTCGGGCACGCGACCGCCTTCCCGGTCAGCATGGCGCGCGGCGCCACCTTCGACCCCGCGCTCGAGGAACGGATCGGCGACGCGATCGGCCGCGAACTGCGCGCCGTCGGCGCGAACTTCTACGGCGGCGTGTGCGTGAACCTGCTGCGACACCCCGGCTGGGGACGAGCACAGGAGACCTACGGCGAGGATCCATTCCACGTCGGCGAGATGGGGGCCGCGCTCGCACGCGGCGCGCAGCGCCACGTCCTCGCCTGCGTGAAGCACTTCGCCTGCAACTCGATCGAGAACGCCCGCTTCAAGATCGACGTGACGGCCGACGAGCGCGCCCTCCACGAAGTCTACCTGCCCCACTTCCGGCGAATCGTCGCGGAAGGCGTCGCGAGCGTGATGAGCGCCTACAACTCGCTGAACGGCGAGTGGTGCGGGCAGAATCGCGCGCTTCTGACCGGCATCCTGCGCGACGAGTGGGGCTTCGACGGGATCGTCGTGTCGGACTTCCAGCACGGGCTTCGCGACGCCGTGCTCTCGGTGGAAGCCGGGCTCGACGTCGAGATGCCCTTCGTCATGATCCGGGCGCGCCACCTGCCGGGTGCGCTCGAGCGCGGCGAACTGTCGATCGATGCGGTCGACCGGATCGTCGAGCGGGTGCTCGCCGTCCAGTTGCGTTTCGCGCGCACGCTCGCCGCCCCGGCCGATCCGTCGGTGGTCGCCTGCACCGCCCACCGCGCACTCGCACGCGAGGCCGCCGTCCGCTCGATGGTGCTCCTGCGCAACGAGGGTCCGATCCTGCCGCTCGACCGCTCGCGCCTGCGCCGCGTCGCCGTCGTCGGCCGCCTCGCCGACGTGCCCAACCTGGGCGACGGCGGCTCGAGCAACGTCCACCCGCCCGAGGTCGTCACGCCTCTCGCCGGCCTGCGCGCAGCGCTGCCCGGCGCGGCGATCGACGTGGACGACGGCTCCGATCCCGCGCGCGCGGCGCAGGTCGCGCGCCACGCGGACGTCGCGGTCGTGGTGGTCGGCTACACGCACCACGACGAAGGCGAGTACATCGACTCGCGCGGGATGGCGCACCTGCTGCCGCTCTACCCGCCGATGACCGATCCCTCGACGGGAGAGCGCCTCGCGGCGGCCCTGCAGAAGTCGGCCGAGGGGCGCGGCATGTCGCCCGGCGGCGACCGCCGGCGGCTCGAGTTGTCGGAGGCCGACGAGGCGCTGCTGCTGGCGGTCGCGGCGGCGAACCCGCGCACGGTGGCGGTGGTCATGGGCGGCAGCGCGATCCTGGTGGAGAGCTGGCGCGAGCGGGTGCCCGCGATCCTGCTCGCCTGGTACCCGGGCATGGAGGGCGGGCACGCGCTGGCGGACGTGGTGCTCGGCGCCGAGGAGCCCGGCGGGCGCCTTCCGTTCGCGATCCCGACGCGGGCCGAGCACCTGCCCGACTTCGACCCCGACGCGGAGGCCGTCGTCTACGACCTCTGGCACGGGCAATGGAAGCTCGACCGCGACGGACACCCCGCGGCCTTCCCCTTCGGCTTCGGCCTCGGTTACGCGCGCACGTCGATCGAGGACGTCCGGGTGGAGCACCGCGACGACGGGCACGTCGTCCGGTGCAGCATCCGCAACCGGAGCGACCGGGCGGGATCCGAGGTCGTGCAGGTCTACGCGGGCCGGCCCGGCTCCGCGTGGGAGCGCCCCGCCTCGCGCCTGGTCGGCTTCGCTCGGGTCGAGATCCCCCCCGGCGCGACGCGCGAGGTCGCGGTGCCGGTCGAGTGGTCGGCGGTCGACGTGCGCGACGGCGCGCGCTGGGTGCGAGAGCCGGGCCGCTGGGAACTCCGGGTCGGCCGCCACGCCGGCGATCCGGGAGCCGCCATCGTCGCGGTCGATCGCTGACCGGGCCGACGACGTCGTCGTGCCGGACCTTGCCGGCTGGCGGCGCGACCGCATGCCTCGCATCCCGAACGTCCCGTGGCACGGAGTCGCACCCGACTGGGTCTGCGAGACGCTCTCGCCATCGACCGCGCGCATCGACCGCACGCGCAAGCTCGCGATCGACGCCCGCGAGGGAGTTCGCCATGCCTGGCTCGTCGACCCGACCGCGCACACGGTCGAGATCCTGGCCCTCGTCGGCGGGCACTGGGTCGTCGCCGGGAACCACGGCGGCGACGACGTCGTGCGCGCCGATCCGTTCGCGGCGATCGAGATCCCCCTCGCCCGTCTCTGGATCGACTGACTCCAGCGCGCCTCGGCGGAACGCGGGCCGGCCCGCCGGCGTGTCCCTTCACCCGATCCGGTTCACCAGGTTCTCGAGCCGCTCCTGGCCGCCCGAGCGCGGCTTCGGGTCGAGGGAGCGCTCCTCCGCGAGCTTCGCGAGGCTCTCGAGCCCGTGGCGGCCCTCGAGGATCGAGCGCCCGAGCGGCGAGTCCCACCCGGCGTAACGCCGCTCGACCTCCACGCCGAGACGGCCGTCCTCGACGAGCCGCACGGCCCGGCGCAACGAACGCGCGAGCGTGTCGATGCCACCCACGTGGGCGTGGAACAGGTCGGCGGCGTCGATGCTCTGGCGGCGGAGCTTCGCGTCGAAGTTGCAGCCGCCGGTCGTGAACCCGCCGGCGCGCAGGATCCGCCAGAGCACGAGCGAGAGCTCGTCGGTCGAGCACGGGAACTGGTCGGTGTCCCAGCCGTTGCGCGGATCGCCGCGATTCACGTCGAGCGAGCCGAACAGGTCGTTCGCGATCGCGTAGGCGACCTCGTGCTCGAAGTCGTGGCCGGCGAGCGTCGCGTGGTTCACCTCGACGTTGAGACGGATCTCGCTCTCGAGACCGAAGCGGCGCAGGAAGGCGTGGACGGTCGCCGCGTCGCGGTCGTACTGGTGCTTGGTCGGCTCCATCGGCTTGGGCTCGACGAGCAG
>JAFMJW010000244.1 GCA_017853315.1 Alphaproteobacteria bacterium | reverse complement strand
CGGCGAAGCGCAGGACGCGTTCGTCGTCGCGATTGAGGATCGCGACGTCGCCCGGCCCCTGCCGGGCGAAGATCCGGGCCTTGGTTCGCGCGTAGTGGTCGAAGTCGCGGTAGCGGTCGAGATGGTCGTCGGTCACGTTCAGCAGCAGGGCGACCCGAGGACGGAAGCTCTCGACCCACTCGAGCTGGAAGCTCGAGATCTCGGCCACGACCGCGTCCCACTCGCCCCGGGCGGCGTCGACGAGCGGCGTGCCGAGGTTTCCCCCGGTGAAGGTGCGGCGGCCGTCCGCCTCGAGCATCGCGCCGACCAGCGAGGTGGTCGTGCTCTTCCCGTTGGTCCCGGTGATCGCGACGATCGGTGCGAGGATCCGCCGCGCGGCGACCTCGATCTCCGACAGCACGGGGAGACCGCGGGACACCGCGCCCGCGAGCACGGGCGCGTCCGCCGGCACGCCGGGGCTCGGCACGACGAGGTCGACGCCGTCGAGCACGCCCGGGCCGTCGTCGCCCGCGATCCACTCGACGTCCCGCAGGTCCGCGGGCCGATCGAGGGCGGGACGCCGGTCGCAGGCCCGCACGCGTGCACCGAGCCCGGAGAGCCAGCGCGCGGTGGCGAGGCCGGTGCGGCCGAGGCCGACGACGAGGACGCGTCGCCCGCGGACCTCGAGGCCGTCGCGGGCCGTGCGTTCCGCGAGCGCGCTCACCGCAGCTTCAGCGTCGAGAGGGAGAGGAGCGCGCAGATCACCGCGATGATCCAGAAGCGCACGATGATGAGCGGCTCGGGCCAGCCCAGCAGCTCGAAGTGGTGGTGGACCGGGGCCATCCGGAAGATGCGCTTGCGGCGCGTCTTGTAGGACGCGACCTGGAAGATCACCGAAAACATCTCGGCGAAGAACACGCCGCCGAGCAGCGGCAGGAGCAGCGCCTGCTTGCTCACGAGCATCATGACCGCGATCGCCGCACCGAGCGGCAGCGAGCCCACGTCCCCCATGAAGACCTTCGCCGGGTAGGCGTTGAACCACAGGAAGCCGAGACCGGCCGCGACCAGCGCCCCGCCGAAGACGGCGAGCTCGCCCGCGCCGGGTACGTGGTGGATCTGGAGGTAGCGCGCGATCTCGGCGTGCCCCGCGACGTAGGCGAACACCGTGCAGGTTCCCGCGGCGATCGCGACCGGGACGATCGCGAGCCCGTCGAGTCCGTCGGTCAGGTTGACCGCGTTCGAGGTCCCGACGACGAGCAGCGCCGCGAACGGCACGTACCACCAGCCGAGCTCGGGGTGGAGGTCCTTGAACAGCGGCACCGGGAGTTCGGTGCCGACCTCGGGCTGGATCGCGAGGAAGATCGCGGCCGGGACCGCGATGCCGAACTGCAGCCAGAGCTTGCCCCGGGCCGAGAGACCCGCCGAGCTGCGACCGCGCAGCTTTCGGTAGTCGTCGACGAAGCCGATCGCGCCGAACCCGAGCAGCACGAACAGCACGAGCCAGACGTAGGCGTTCGAGAGGTCGGCGAGCAGCAGCGTCGCGAGCGCGCTCGAGAAGAGGATGAGCGTGCCGCCCATCGTCGGCGTGCCGGCCTTCGCCTTGTGCCGCTCGGGGCCGTCGTCGCGGATGTGCTGCCCGACGCGCATCTCGGAGAGCTTGCGGATGAGCGGCTTGCCGAGCCAGAGCGAGATGACGAGTGCCGTCAGCCCCGCGAGCAGCGTCCGGAACGAGATGTAACGGAAGACGTTCAGGGCCGAGTAGGTCCGGTGGAGGGGATAGAGGATCTGGTAGAGCATCTCGCGCGTCTTCCGCCTTCGCCTTCGGTCCCCTCGGTGCCCGGGGTCGGGCCAGGTCCGATTCGCGCGCCCGCTCGGACACGGCGACCCGGACCTGGCCCTTCCCACCATTCCGAACGCGTCCTCCGCAACCCCACCACCGCCGCCGACCGCGTCCGGACCTGTCCGCCTCCGCCTTCGCGCGGTGCATGCCGGAGTGACGAGACCACTCCCGCACCGCTCGCGAAGGGCGCCGGAACCCGCAACCGGGTCCGGCCTCCACCACCGACTTCCTCCACCTCGCCACCCTTCGACGGCGGCGGACGAGACCGCATCGGCTCAGTGCACGCGAGCCGCTGGCTCCCCCTTCCAGCCACGCGCCGCGAGCGCGGCGCGCGCCTCTTCCCGATCGTCGAGATGATGCTTCGTCGTCCCGACGATCTGGTAGTCCTCGTGACCCTTTCCCGCGATCAAAACCAGGTCAGAATCCCCCGCGATCTCGATCGCGCGAAGGATCGCCGTGCGGCGCTCGGGCACCACTGCAACCGCCTCCACCACACCTTGCCCGAGCGCCGCCTCGGCAACGGGCGTGCGGCCTTCGCCGCGCACGCCCTCCTCGATGGCGGCAAGGATCGCCATCGGATTCTCCGTCCTCGGGTTGTCCGAGGTCAGAATGACGATGTCGGAAAGCCGGGCTGCGATCGCGCCCATGAGCGGGCGCTTGCCCGCGTCGCGATCGCCGCCGCAGCCGAAGACCGTGATCAGCCGGCCGGAACAGAGCTCCCGGAGGCTCGCCAGCACGCGCTCGAGCGCGTCCGGCTTGTGCGCGTAGTCCACGACCACCCGGAAGGGCTGGCCCGCGCGGATCGACTCGAGCCTTCCCGGCACCGCCGGGAGGTCCGCGATGCCGCGGACGATCGCCTCGACCGGGAGGCCCAGCCGCCAGGCCGTCGCCGCCGCCGCCTCGATGTTCGAGGCGTGCGGCGCGCCCACCAGGCGCGTGGTGAACGGCACGCTGCGCTCGCCGAGACGGATCTCGCCCCGCATGCCGTCGAGGTCGGCGACGATGCCGGTGCAGCGCACGTCCCCGCCCTCGCCGAAGCGGACGCAGGGAACCTTCGTGCGCGCGACGACCTTCTCGACCTCCGGGTCGGACGCGTTCGTGACGGCGAAGCTCGGCTTGCCCGAGGACGGCAGCAGCTCCAGGAAGAGCCGCGCCTTGGCCTCGCGGTAGTCGTCGATGTTCGCGTGGAAGTCGAGGTGGTCGCGGGAGAGATTCGTGAACACGCCGGCGTCGAAGGAGGTCGCACACAGACGGTCGAGCGCCAGCGCGTGCGACGAGGCCTCGAGCGCCACGTGCGTCACGCCGTCGCCGCGCATGCGCGCGAGCAGCCCCTGGAGCTCGACCGCGTCGGGCGTGGTCAGGGACGCGGCCGCGTGGCGTCCACCCCAGCGGTACTCGATCGTTCCGATCACGCCGGTCGGATGCCCGGCCGCGACGAACATCGACTCGAGCAGCCAGGTCGTGGTGGTCTTGCCGCTCGTGCCGGTCACCGCGACGACGGTCATCGAGCGGCTCGGATGGCCGGCCATCGAGGCGGCCGCCTCGGCGACGAAGGCGCGCGGGGCGCGGCAGGCGACGACCACGCGACCCGCGGGCGACTCCACCGCGTGGGCCCGGTCGTCCGCGACCGCGACCGCGGCGGCGCCGCGCGCGAACGCGGCCGCCGCGTGGCTCGCGCCGTCCGCCTTCTCTCCCGGCAGCCCGACGAACAGGTCGCCGGGCAGGACGCGACGCGAGTCGAGCACGACGCGCGCGATCCGCGTGCCGCGATCGCCGGCGACGACGCGCGCACCCGACGGGCAGTCGGCGAGCAGCGCGCCGAGTTCCCTCGCCCCCGGGGGCATCGCGGTCGGGTCGCTCACAGGCTCGGCTCCAGCAGGAGGACGACGCCGTCCCCCGGGTAGCGCGGCGTCCCGGCCGGCGGATCCTGCGCCTTCACGAACCCGCTGCCGCGCGCCTCCTCGATCGCGAGTCCCTCGTTCGAGGCGGTCTCCAGCGCGCGCCGCAGGCTCATGCCGACGAACGACGGGACCGTGCCGCGGGTCTCGCCGTCGACGCCGGTCTGGCCGCCTCCCATGGAGGCCTGTCGCAGCAGCGCCGCCGCGTCCGGAAGCGGCTCGGTGCGAGGCCGCAGGTCGCGCGGCGCGGGTTTCGGCGCCTTCGCGGCGCGCGAGGCACCGCGATCGCCTTTGCCGGGCTTCGCGTCGGCCGCCGTCGCGGGACGCTCGCCGAGGCGGTCGAGGGCCCGCGACATGATCTCGCGGAAGACCGGCGCCGCCACGAGCCCGCCGTAGGTCTGTGTGCGGGGCGTATCGATCATGACGAGGAGCACGTAGGCCGGGTCGTCGGCGGGAGCGAAGCCGACGAAGGAGGCGAGGCGGTCGCGCGAGTAGCGGCCGGTGCGCGGGTCGACCTTCTGCGCGGTGCCGGTCTTCCCGGCGACCCGGACTCCTTCCATGCGCGCCTTGCCCCCGGTGCCGCCCTCGAACTCGACGACGCGCTCGAGCATCGACGTGACCGCGCGCGCCGTCTCGGCCGAGACGACCTGGCGCGCGCCGGCGTCGGCCTCGGCCTCGTCGCGGTCGAGCAGCACGCGGCCGCTGCGGTCGACCGCGCGGCGCAGGAGGTGCGGCTGGTGCAGGACGCCGCCGTTGGCGAGCGCACCGTAGGCCGCCGCGAGCTGGATCGGCGTGACCGAGAGCCCCTGGCCGAAACTGCCGGTCGCGAGGTCGATCGCCGCCCAGTTCGACCAGGGGCGGACGATGCCCGCGATCTCGCCGGGGAGATCGATCGCGGTGCGCCGGCCGAAGCCGAAGCGCTCGAGCGACCGCCCGTAGCGCTCCTTGCCGAGCCCGGCCGCGATCTTGCTCACGCCGATGTTGCTCGAATACTGGATCACCTCGGGCATCGACAGCATGCCGTAGGGGTGGTGGTCGTGAATCGTCCACTTGCCGATGTTGTAGCGGCCGCGCTCGCAGAAGACCGAGTCGGACGGCCGCATCGTGCGCTCCTCGAGCGCCGTCGCCATGAGGATCGCCTTCAGCGTCGAGCCCGGCTCGAACGCGTCGGTGACGGCGCGGTTGCGGCGCGCGCCGGGGCCCGCCGCGCCGGGCGCGTTCGGGTCGTAGGTCGGCACGTTGGCGAGCGCGACGA
>JAFMJW010000243.1 GCA_017853315.1 Alphaproteobacteria bacterium | reverse complement strand
CCCGAGGCGATCAGCCGCGCGAACGGCGACACGAGTCGGCGCTCGAGCACGCGGCGCAGCGGGCGCGCCCCGTTCTCCGGGTCGGTTCCCTCGGCGAGCAGCCGACGGCGAAGCCGCTCCGTGTACTCGACGTGCAGGCGGACGCCGCGCGCGGAGAGGCGCTCGGCGATGCGCTCGATCTCGAGCGCGAGGATGCCTTCGAGCTGCGACGCGTCGAGGCGCTGGAACACGATGCGGTGATCGATGCGGTTCAGGAACTCCGGCGGAAACGTGCGCCGCGCCGTCCAGAGCACCGCCTTCTCGATCCGGCGGTGAAGCGTGTCGGCCGGCTCGTCCGGTGCGCCCGCGAAGCCCACGCCGGGCGAGAGGATGTCGCTCACCGAACGGCTTCCGACGTTGCTCGTCATGAAGACGAAGCACGACGAGAGGTCGACCTCCTTGTTGTTGCCGAGCGTGAGCCGCGCCTTGTCGAGGACGCCGAGCAGGAGCTGCCAGAGGCTGTCGTTCGCCTTCTCGATTTCGTCGAAGAGCAGGAGCGTGAAGGGCGCGGCGCTCGTGCGGAAGCGATCGAGGTTGGCCTGCGAGAGGAAGGGCTGCGTCTCCTGGTGCCCCAGGTAGCCCGGCGGCGAGCCGATGAGCCGCGCGATCTCGTGGCTGTGGCTGAACTCGGCGCAGTCGACCTTGAGGATCGACTTGCGGTCGCCGAAGCAGACCTCCGCGAGCGCCTCGACGAGATTCGTCTTGCCGGTGCCCGTCGGCCCGAGGAAGAGGAACGAGCCCAGCGGCCGGTCGGGGCTCGCGAGCCCGCTGCGGTAGATCTGCCAGGCCTCGCTCACGGCATCGACCGCCGCGGACTGCCCGACCACCCGGGACTCGAGCTCCGTCCGGAACCGGGTCGCCCGCTCGCCCATGCGATCGGGGAACAGCCTCTCCGCGGCTCTCGCCTGACCCATCTTCCCGCCCCGCGGCCCCCTGCGGAGCCGGGTCGGGCGCCCTTGCCTGCCAGTCGTCGCTTCCACCACCGGGAGCATCGACCAATTCTCCCCGGCCCTTGAGCCGGCCCCACGGCCCCGGGCTGACGCCCCCCGCCACCCGCCCGCCTTCTCCCCCGCCCGACGGCATGCCATGGATCCCGCCATGAAGCTCTCCGGAAGGACTGCCATCGTCACGGGCGCCTCTCGCGGCATCGGCCGCGGGATCGCGCTGGCCTTCGCCCGGGAAGGCGCCGACGTCGCCATCAACTACCGCCGGGACGAGGCCGCCGCCCAGGCGACCGCCGAGGAGATCCGGGCTCTCGGTCGACGGGCCGAGGTCCACCGGGCCGACGTCGCCGACCCCGCGGCGATGGCCACCATGTTCGAGGCGGCCGCCTCGGCCCTCGGCGGCTTCGACGTGGTCGTCGCCAACTCCGGCGTCGCCTCGCGGACCGCGACCGTCGTCGACACCGAGTACGACTACTGGAAGCGCGTCGTCGACGTCGACCTGAACGGCGTGTTCCTCACCTGCAAGCTGGGCGTCCCGCATCTGCGCGAGCGCGGCAACGTGATCGTGATTTCCTCGATCGGGGCCGACCTCTGCGCGCCGTTCGGCGCCCCGTATTACGTGGCCAAGGCCGGGGCGAACGCGCTCGTGAAGGTGCTCGCGAAGGAACTCGCGGCCGCGAAGAAGCGGGTCAACTGCATCGCCCCGGGCATGATCGCGACCGACATGGGCAACAAGCTCGTCGCGGCACTCGGCCAGGGCATCGTCTCGACGATCCCGCTCGGGCGCATCGGCCAGCCCGAGGACGTCGCGGCGGCGGCGGTGTTCCTCGCGAGCGACGACGCGTCGTGGATCACGGGCAAGATCCTGCGCGTGGACGGCGGCGTGTTCATGTGAGGCGTCCGGCGTCGGCGAGGCGCGGCCTCGGCGAGCCCGAGCCGTCGCCCCGGGGCGCGGGGCGAAGGCCGCCGCCACCGCCCCCGACCGACCGCCATCCCCCGGATTCCGCCGTCCCGGCCGCCCGAGCCGCGCTTGACCGACTCCCCACCCACCCGTACTGAACGTTCAGTATGCCCGCCTCGGCCACCGGCCGGGCCCGCCGCGCCGAGCCCGGCCGCGAGGGCCTGATGGCCACCGCGATCGACTGCTTCGCCCGCTCCGGGTACGCCGGCACGTCGATCGACCGGATCGCGCGGGCGGCCGGGGTCACGAAAGGCGCCCTCTACTACCACTTCCGGGACAAGGAAGAGCTCCTCTTCGAGTCCGTGAAGGAGCGCATCGGCGCCTGGGAGAGGTTCGTCGTCGAACGGGTCGCGGGGCTCGAAGATCCCGCCGAGGCGCTCCGCGAGATCGCGCGCCTCTGCGCCCAGAACGCACTCCGCGACAACCACCGTCGCTTCGTCCTGACCCTCATGGTCGAAGCGCTCGACGTGAACGCCGCGCTCTCCGCGGAGTTCCGCGAGATGCTCCGCCGCTTCCGCAGCTTCCACCGCCACTTGCTGCGGACGGGCCAGGAGCGCGGCGTCTTTCGCACCGACATCGACCCGGCCGTCGCCGCGGAGACCTTCGTCGGCGGCATCCTCGGAGCCGAGATCCAGCATTACCAGGAGCCGGACGCGATCGACATCGCGCGCCTGCTCGAGAGCCACGTGGACCAGTTCCTCGCCTGGGTGTCCCTGCCGCAAGCGCGGCGACGGGCGAGCGGAGGAAAGAAGCATGTTCGATCTTGAGATGACCGAGGACCAGAAGCTCGTGCGGGAGACCGTCGCGAGTTTCGCACGCGACGAGGTGCGGCCGATCTCGCGCGACTGCGACGAGAGCGGCCACGTGCCGCCGGCGCTCGCCGAGAAGGGCTTCGAGCTGGGGCTGATCCACTCGGCGCTACCCGAGGACGTGGGCGGCTTCGGCGAGCAGCGCTCGGCGGTGACCGGCGCGATCGTCGCCGAGGAGCTCGGCTGGGGCGATCTCTCGATCGCGCTGCACCTGCTGGCGCCGCGGCTCGTCGCCTACCCGCTCCTCGACGCGGGCACGCCCGAGCAGAAGAAGCGCTGGCTCCCCGCCTTCACCAAGCGCTTCCAGCCCGCGGGCGCCGCGATCGTCGAGCCGCGCTACGACTTCGACACGCTCACGCTCGCGACCAGGGCGAAGCGCTCGGGCTCGAACTGGGTCCTCGACGGCTCGAAGTGCTTCGTGCCGCTCGCGGGCGACGCCGACGTCCTGCTCGTCTTCGCCCAGACCGACGCCGGCCCGCAGGCCTTCCTCGTCGAGCGCGGCACCCCCGGCCTCACCATCTCCGAGCGCGAGAAGAACATGGGGCTCAAGGCGCTCGCGACCCACGAGGTCGAGCTGAAGGGCGTGACCGTCCCTGCCGACGCCCGCCTCGGCGGCGAGGACGGGGCCGACGTGGCGCGGATGGTGAATCTCTCCCGCATCGCGGTCGCCGGTCTCGCGACCGGCGTCGCGCGCGGCGCCTACGAGTACGCCCGCGACTACGCGAAGGACCGCCAGGCCTTCGGGGTGGCGATCGCCCAGAAGCAGGCGATCGCCTTCATGCTGGCGGAGATGGTGATCGAGATCGACTCCGCCCGCCTGCTCACCTGGGAGGCGGCGTGGAAGCTCGACAAGGGCGACGACGCGACCCGCGAGTGCGTGCTGGCCAAGCGCTACGCTTCGAACGCCGCCCTCAAGGTCACCGACAACGCCGTCCAGGTCCTCGGCGGTCACGGCTACGTCCGGGATCATCCCGTGGAGCTCTGGCTGCGCAACGCGCGCGGCTTCACGAACTTCGACGGCCTCGCCATCGTCTGAGACGTCTTCGGAACCGAGAAGGAGTGGACCGATGATCGAATTCGAGCTTTCCGACAAGATCAAGGGCGCCCGCGACATGACGCACATGGTCGCCGAGCAGATGATGCGCCCGATCTCGCGCGAGTACGACGAGCGCGAGCACGAGAAGCCCTGGGACTTCCTGAAGTCGCTCTGGAGCGTCTCGGGATCGACCAACTTCGGCGACGACAAGGGCACGGCGCCCGCGGGCCCGCGCGAGTCGAACCTGAACTCCTGCGTCACGATCGAAGAACTGTCCTGGGGCGACGCCGGGCTCTACCTCTCGATCCCGAACGCGGGCCTCGGCGGCGCCGCCGTGCTCGCGGCCGGAACGCCCGAGCAGAAGAAGCGCTTTCTCGGCCGCTTCCGCGAGGGCGAGCCCAAGTGGGGCGCGATGGCGATCACCGAGCCGCACTGCGGGTCGGACTCGGCCGCGCTGCAGACGACGGCCGTGCGCGACGGCGACCACTGGGTGCTGAACGGAACCAAGATCTACTGCACCTCGGGGCTCATGGCCGCCGAGAAGTCCGACGGCTTCGTGGTCGTGTGGGCGACGGTCGACAAGTCGGCCGGGCGCGCCGGCATCAAGTCGTTCGTCGTCGAGGCGCACACGCCCGGCATGACCGTGGTGAAGTGCGAGAACAAGATGGGCATCCGCGCCTCGGACACGGCCGTCATCGTGTTCGAGAACTGCCGCATCCCGCTCGACAACATCCTCGGCTCGGCGGAGGTCCACAAGACCACCGAGGGCTTCAAGGGCGCGATGGCGACGTTCGACGCGACCCGCCCGCTGGTCGCGGCCAGTGCGCTCGGCATCGGCCGCGCGGCGATCGACTACACCCGCCAGGCTCTCGAAGAGGCGGGCGTGAAGATCCGCTACGGCGTGAGCGCCGCCCAGCAGACCGTGATCGAGCGCGACTTCATGGACATGGAGGCCGACCTCCAGGCCGCGCGGCTCCTCACCTGGCGCGCCGCCTGGATGATGGACCGCGGCCAGCGCAACAACCTCGAGGCCTCGATGGCGAAGGCGAAAGCCGGCCTCGCGGTGACCCGCGTCACGCAGAAGGCGGTCGAGATCCTCGGGCCGCTCGGCTACTCGCGCAAGCTTCTTCTGGAGAAGTGGATGCGCGACGCGAAGATCAACGACATCTTCGAGGGCACGCAGCAGATCAACATGCT
>JAFMJW010000242.1 GCA_017853315.1 Alphaproteobacteria bacterium | reverse complement strand
GGCCGTTGTCCGAGCGCAGCGTGAGGCCGTTTGCCTCGGGCCGGATCCGTCGCGCCCTCAAACCCTCCTCGAGTGCCGCCGCCGCCACCTTCGCCACGCCCGGGAGATACAGCCACGCGGGGCAACCAATTGGTGTCCACGTCTTCAACGAACTCATGTTGGTGACTTGGTGTCATCCGTTGAGCGAGTCTCCCCCTGAAGTTGGTGAGCGCTCTTGCGTTCAAGTCAAGGGAGCATGGACTGCTTTAGTCTCAGCCAGTCATCCATTCCGTCAAAAAGAAGGGCGCGGAGGCTTCCGCCCCCGCGCCCTTCGTTCACCCGCCCCGCGCCCGTTCCCGGACGCGGGGGATGATTCCCCGAACGGCCCTTACATCATGCCGCCCATGCCGCCCATGCCGCCGCCCGGCATCGCCGGCGCGGCGCCCTTCTCCTCGGGCTTCTCCGCGATCATCGCCTCGGTCGTGAGCAGGAGCCCCGCGACCGACGACGCGTTGAGCAGCGCCGTGCGGACGACCTTGGCCGGGTCGATGATGCCGGCCTTCAGCAGGTCCTCGTACTCCTCGCTCGCCGCGTTGAAGCCGAAGCTGCCCTTGCCGTTGCGGACGCGGTCGAGGACGATCGACGCCTCCTGGCCCGCGTTCGACGCGATCCAGCGAAGCGGGTCCTCGCACGCGCGGCGCACGATCTGGACGCCGAAGCGCTCCTCGTCGGGCACCGTGAGCTTGTCGAGGGTCGACGAGGTGCGGAGCAGGGCCACGCCGCCGCCGGGGACGATGCCCTCCTCGACGGCCGCGCGGGTCGCGTGCAGCGCGTCCTCCACGCGGGCCTTCTTCTCCTTCATCTCGACCTCGGTCGCCGCACCGACGCGGATGACCGCGACGCCGCCGATCAGCTTCGCGAGCCGCTCCTGGAGCTTCTCGCGATCGTAGTCCGACGTCGTCTCGTCGATCTGGGTGCGGATCTGCTGCACGCGGCCCTGGATCTCGGCCTTCTTGCCCGCGCCGTCGATGATCGTCGTGTTGTCCTTGTCGACCACGACGCGCTTCGCACGGCCCAGGTCCTGCAGGGTCACGTTCTCGAGCTTGATGCCGAGCTCCTCGGCGATCACGCGGCCGCCCGAGAGGATCGCGATGTCCTCGAGCATGGCCTTGCGGCGGTCGCCGAAGCCGGGCGCCTTCACCGCCGCGCAGTGCAGCGTGCCGCGGATCTTGTTCACCACGAGCGTCGCGAGCGCCTCGCCGTCGACGTCCTCGGCGATCAGGATGAAGGGCTTGCCGGTCTTCGCGATCTGCTCGAGGATCGGCAGCAGGTCCTTCATGTTGCTGATCTTCTTCTCGTGGATCAGCAGGTAGGCGTCCTCGATCACGCACTCCATGCGGTCGGGATCGGTGACGAAGTAGGGCGACAGGTAGCCGCGGTCGAACTGCATGCCCTCGACGACCTCGAGGGTCGTCTCGAGGCCCTTGGCCTCCTCGACCGTGATGACGCCGTCCTTGCCGACCTTGTCCATCGCCTCGGCGATGATGCCGCCGATCGTGGGGTCGTTGTTCGCCGAGATCGTGCCGACCTGGGCGATTTCCTTCTGGTCCTTGGTGGGCTTGGACAGGCCCTTCAGCTCGCCGATGACGTGCTGCACGGCCTTGTCGATGCCGCGCTTGATCGACATCGGGTCGTGGCCCGCGGCGACCATCTTCGCGCCCTCGACGAAGATCGCGCGCGCGAGCACGGTGGCGGTGGTGGTGCCGTCGCCGGCGATGTCGGAGGTCTTCGACGCGACCTCCTTCACCATCTGCGCACCCATGTTCTCGAACTTGTCCTCGAGCTCCACTTCCTTGGCGACGGTGACGCCGTCCTTGGTGATGTTGGGAGCGCCGAAGGACTTCTCGAGGACGACGTTGCGTCCCTTGGGGCCGAGGGTGACGGTCACCGCGTCGGCGAGGATGTTGACGCCGTGGAGAACCTTCTCCCGGGCGTCGGAACCGAATCGGACGATCTTGGCTGCCATGGTCTTACCTTCCTCCGAAGAAGAGTTGAGAGATCCGCGGGGGGATCAGGACTCGAGGACGCCGAGGATGTCATCCTCGCGCAGGATGAGGTGCTCCTCGCCGTCGATCTTGATCTCGCTGCCCGAGTACTTGCCGAAGAGGATGCGGTCGCCCGCCTTCACGTCGAGGGGGCGCAGCTTCCCGGTGTCGTCGACCTTGCCCTTGCCGACCGCGATCACCTTGCCCTCCTGGGGCTTCTCCTTGGCGGTGTCCGGGATGATGATGCCGCCCTTGGTCTTCTCTTCCTCCTGGACGCGCTTCACGATCACCCGATCCTGCAGTGGACGAATCTTCATCGGCCTTCTCTCTCCTTTCGGCCCCGGAAGGGGCCTGAACTGCTTTGGGATTGCTTGGCGCGTCGGGGTCCGGCCCGAGGGCGGACCCGCCACGCCGAGGCGAGCCCGGAGGTAATCACCCCCCCGCCGGAGTCAAGGCCGGATGTTCCCGAGGGGGCGATTTTCCGCCCCGCCGGGGCAAGAGAAGGCTGGGGGATTCCCTCGATGGCCCCCCCCTTGGGAGGGACGAGGGGCTAGGGGCTAGGCCCACGAGGCTCCGCCCCGCGCCCCGGGGGGGGGCGGAGCCGGCCGCGGGAGGCGGATCGGGCTCTCGCGCCGGGCGGCGCGAAGGACCCGCCCGGGACGAACCGGGCGGGTCCTTCGCGACTCGTCAGAGGGGCGTCGTCAGAGGGGCGTGAAGCTCGTGACCGGATGGATCGGTGTCGCCTCGAGCGTCACGCCGCTCGTCGTGTCGTAGACCTGCATCACGCCCGAGACACCCGTGGGGACCCTGCTGCCGTCGGCCGACGTGATGATGCCGACGACGCAAGTGCGATCGCCGACTTCCAGCGGCGGGTCGGCCGTGACGTCCAGAAACCCGCCGGTCCCCGGCGAGAGGGACATTCCCTTGGAACCCAGGACCCGTCCGTCGTTGCCGTTGATCAGGACCAGGCGCAGGTTGACGGCGGTGTTCCGGACGGCGGGCGAGACCCACGCGTTCAGGCGCATCGTCTGCCCGCTCGCGAGGCCGATCACGTTGTCGGTCGAGCCCTTGCCGCCGACCACCGACATCGGCAGCGCGGTGACCGTGCGCCCCGAGGCCGTCTCGAAGGACTGGAGCGTGCCCACCACGGGCGTCAGGCCCCTGGCCGTCACGATGCCGATGATGCAGTGGCGCCCGATTTTAATTTCTTCGAAGTTGAGAGCCGTGCCCTGCCCGCGCGGCACCGAATCGGTGCGCGTCGCCAGGACTTCGCCGGTGATCCCATCGGCGAGGATGAGCCTGACCTCCGCCGAGGCGACCCGCGCGCTCGCGGGCAGTCGCACGTTGAGGCGCATCGTCTGGCCGCGCACGATGCCGATCGGGCCCGCGACGAGCGATTTCAACGTCGTGCCGTAGTCGCCTTCGGCGAGGGATTCCGCTCGCGCCGGCCGCGCGGGAGCGAGCAAGACCGCGGCGGCGAGCGCCGCGGCGAACACGGTCGGCAGGACCGAGCGGAACCGGAGACGTGAGGGGTTCTTTCGAGTCACGGGATCTCCTCCTCGAGGAAGTGGGGTTGGTCGTCCTGACCGCCGGGTCCATGCCACGGTCCGGTGCCGGCGCGCAAGAACCAAAATGGCCGTCGACCGAAGTTCCCCCGGTCTTTCGTTGGCTTTCCCGGCCCCCCGTGGTAGCGGCCGAGGGGCCCCGGGCGTCCCCCGCGGCCGTCCGGGAACACGAGAGCACGCGTCATGCGCCCCTCCACCCAGCAGCTCCAGACCCTCGCCCAGTCGATCGTGGACGACCTCGTCCGCGCCGACTTCGCGACCGTCCCGGGCAGCCACGCGGCGGCGATCACGGCGGTCGTCCAGCGCTTCGAGGCCTACTTCAAGGCCGTGCACCAGCTCGACGCCGACGCCGAGCGCCTGGCCGACGAGCAACTCCGGTCGTTGGGCCGTCAGGGCGCGGGCCTCGACCGGCACAAGATCGTCATGATGATCCGCGAGAAGCTCGCCAAGGAGAAGGGGATCCCGGTCTGACCGGGGCAGGACGCCATGCGCCTCACCGAGTCCCTTTCCTCGCACCTCGCGCACCTCGCCCTCGAGGCGATCCGCAAGTCGGGCGCGGAGGTCCGCAACGACAGGCTCGCGCTCGCGGAGATCAAGAAGACGCTTGCGCGCCACCTCGACCAGGATCCGAAGATCGACGAGGCGGTGCGGCGGAGGATCGCGTCGCTGCAGCGCCGCGTGGTCCCCGGCAGCAGCGAGTACGACGTGCTCTACCGGCAGTACTACGAGCAGGAGACGCGCAAGCACCGGCCGTGAGGGGGTGCGGGGGCGACCTCGCCGAGGCTGAGAGGCCGTCGGACGCCTTTCAGGCGGGCAGGGGGACTTCGAGATCCTTGCAGATTTTCCGCGCGAGGTTCTCGTTGATCTCGCCGATGGCGAGGAACGGTGGAAGTCTTCCTCGTCAGCCTGTTCACGAAAACGGAGTGATTCGCGCCTTCGCCTCCGAGAGCGCCCGGTTGGCTTCGAGGACCATCAGCACGGCCTCCTCGAGGTTGCGACGCGCCTCCTCGAGGGTGTCCCCCTGTGTGTTCGCGCCAGGCAACTCCTCGACGAAGCCGATGTAGCCCTCGGGGACCTTCTCGAACACGGCCGTGAGACGGAGCTTCATCGCGGCCTCCTCGTGCCTGCCTTCGGACTGTCTCGCGCGCAATCTGCACACGGTGGTCTCGGGCGCGCAAGCCGGTGCGGGAGTGCTGGGAGCGCATCCGTCTGGGTCTTCGGACGATCAGCGGACGCGACGGTCCGCCGACCTCCGCCCGCCACGACTCGGGTCGTCGGTCCCTTGCCGGGCCCGATTGACTGTCGGAACACCTTGCGCGAAATCGAGATCCGGAGTGGCGCTCGGCCGACGAAACGGCGGCGAGCGACGCGGCCGAGGCGGGGGGATCGTGGCGCGGACGGGATCGGCGTGAGCGGCAGCG
>JAFMJW010000241.1 GCA_017853315.1 Alphaproteobacteria bacterium | reverse complement strand
TCCCCGAGGAGAACCAGAGATGATCGACCGCATCGCGCGCCTCTCGCGTCGCTTCGCCCTTCCCGCCTTCGCGGCGGTCACGCTGGCCGCCTGCGCCGCCCCCTCGGAGGTCCCGTCGGGGGCCTCGGGCGGGGTCGCGAAGGCACCCGCCGACCACGGCGACCACGCCGCGCCGGCCGCGGTCGCCGCCGCGGCGGCCCCCGCCTCGGGTGCGCCCGACCGGGCAAAACTCGCGGCGCTGGTGAAGCGCTACTTCGAGGGCCAGGGCCAGCTCCCGGCCGACGTGAACATCGAGGTCGGCGAGTTGAAGGCCTCCCAGGTCCCCGGGCTCTACGACGTCCCGCTGAAGCTCTCCCGCGGCGAGCAGTCGCAGGACATCGACTTCCTGGTCTCGGCCGACGGGCGCTGGTTCATGAAGGCCGAGCCGATCGACCTCTCGGTCGACCCGGTCGAGGCCGTCATCGGCAAGATCAAGGTCACCGACGCCGACCCTTCGCGCGGCCCCAAGGACTCGAAGGTCACGATCGTCGAGTACTCGGACTTCCAGTGCCCCTTCTGCGCCAAGGCGAACACGATCATCGAGCAGGAGGTCCTGAAGCAGTACGGCGACAAGGTCCGCTTCGTCTACAAGCAGTTCCCGCTGATCCAGATCCACCCCTGGGCGGAGGCCGCCTCGCTGATCGGCCTGTGCGTGAACAAGATCTCCGGCAGCGACGCCTACTGGAAGTACCACTCGGCGGTCTTCGCGAAGGCCGAGGGCATCGAGGCCGACGGTGCGACCGACAAGCTGCTCGCGATCGCGAAGGACGCGGGCGCCGACCAGGCGAAGGTGAAGGAGTGCCTGGACAAGGGCGACATGAAGGCGGCGATCGCCGCGTCGATGGCCGAGGCCGAGTCGATCGGGGTCAACTCGACGCCGACCTTCTTCGTGAACGGCCGGCGCCTCGCCGGTGCCATGCCGCTCGAGTCCTTCAAGGCGATCATCGAGCCGGAGCTCCAGAAGGGGAGCTGAGCGCGCCCGGGGCGCACCCGGTCAGGAGTTCCGGAGCTTCCCGTAGAGCTTGAACAGATCCTTGAACGCGCGCGCGATGACGCGCGGGTTCCCGCCCGAGGACTTGCCATGCTCCCGCGGCAGATGGCGCACCGGAACCTCCACGATCCGCGCACCGCGGGCGGCGAGCCGCGCGAGCAGCTCGGCCGAGAACATCGCGCCGCCCGACTCGGGCTCGACGCCGTCGAGGACGTCCCGCCGGAAGAGCTTGAACGCGCAGTCGACGTCGCGCACCGGCACGTCGAGCAGGTTGCGGATGAGCCAGTTCCAGGCGTGCGCGTTCGCCTTGCGGACGAGGTTGTCCTGGCGGTCGACGCGCCATCCGACGACCACGTCGGCGTCGTCGATCCGGGCGACGAGGTCGCCCAGTTGGCGCACGTCGAACTGGCGGTCGCCGTCGGTGAAGAAGGCGAACGGCATCGTGCCGGACTTGAGGCCGGTCCACACGGCGGCCCCGTAGCCGCGGTTCACCTCGTGGCGGACCACGCGGACCCGCGGGTCGCGCGCCGCGATCGCCGCGGCGCGCTCGAAGGTGCGGTCGCGCGAGCCGTCGTCCACCGCGATCACCTCGAAGCGGTCGGCGAACTCGGGTAGCGCGGTGAGCAGGTCCTCGATCATCGGGCCGACGTTGTCCTCCTCGTCGTGTGCGGGGAACGACGCCGAGAGGCCGGCCAGGCGGCGGCTCACGGGAGCCCCCGGCGGGCGACGGGAGGTGCCTCGTGGGTGAGGGGCGGACGCAGGGGACGCGGCTCGACGCCGTCCTCCTGGGCGTGCTCGCCCTCGCGGCCTACTGGTTCGCGTCGAACGGCCGCTTCATGCACTTCAACTATCACCTGCATCTCTCGATCGCCTTCCTCGAGGGGCGCCTGCACGTCCCCAAGCCGCCCCCGTGGCTCACCGAGTTCGCCTACTCCGAGGGCAAGGCCTACGTCTACTTCGACCCCTTCCCGGCGGTCCTGCTCCTACCCTTCGCGTGGCTCCGGGGCGAGCGGGTCGACATCTCGCTGGTGTCGATCGGGCTCGCCGCCCTGAACGTCGCCTTCATGCGCATCGCGCTGGGCGGGCTCGACGTCTCGCGACGGACGGCGAACCTCTCGACCCTCCTCTTCGCCTTCGGCACGGTTCACCTCTTCGCCGCCCAGTACGGCAACACCTGGCTGCTCGCCCACCTCTGCGCGGTCGCCGGGCTGACGCTCGCCTGGATCGAGGCGACCGGGGAAGCCAACCCCTGGATCCTCGGGATCTTCTGCGCGATCGCCGCGACGAGCCGGTCGCCCTCGCTGCTCGGCGCACCGGTCTTCCTCGCGCTCGCGCTGCGCCGCCGGCCGTCGTTGCGCACCGCCGTGGAGTTCGCGATCCCGCTCCTCGCGACCGCGCTGCTGCTCGGCTTCTACAACCACGCGCGCTTCGGCGAGTGGACCAACAACGGCTACCTGCTCGCGAACGAGGCGCTGCTGCGACCACCCCACGGGTCGTTCAGCCTGCTGTACGTCCTGCAGAACGTCGAGGTCTATTTCCTGCGCTTCCCGGGCTTCCAGGCGACGAAGCCCTGGTTGACGCTCACCGACCACGGGCTCGGGCTCGTCGCGACGACGCCGGCCGTGCTCCTGCTGCTTCGCCGGGGCTGGAGCGACCGCGCGCACGACGCGCGCTTCGTGGGACGCCTCGCCCTCGCAGCCTGCGCGGCGACGCTCTTCCTCTACCTCTGCTACTTCTGGGACGGGTGGCGGCAGTTCGGCGCGCGGTACACGCTCGACTTCACGCCGTTCCTCGTCGTCGCGCTCGCGCTGCGCAACGACGACCGGGACGGTCTTCGCGCGCCGTGGCTCTATCCCGCGCTGGTCGCGCTCTCGATCGCGGTGAACGCGTGGGGAGCCTGGTGGTGGCGCGCCCACGACTGGTGAGATCCGGCGGGCGACCGAGCCCGCGGCCCCGGGGCCTCGGGCTCGGTCGCCGCTTCAGGACGCGGAGGAATTCGGCGGCGTCGGCACCTCGATCTGAACGCCCTGGGCCATCAACTGGCCGAAGAACTGCATGAGCGCCGGCGGGATCGAGACTCCCTCGTCCTGGGTCGAGTCGGGCAGGCTCTCGAACTGGAGCACGCCGATCTTCTCGAGGTGCTCCCGCACGTAGGGCGTGAGCAGGCCGAGCCGTCGGAGGTTCGGGACGATCTTCGAGAAGAGGATCTGGCGGAATCCGTTCATGAACGGCGTCTGCAGCGACCATTCGACCCAGGTCTTCTTCTCGAGCCCGAGCCGCTCCCAGACCTCTTCCATGAGGAGCCGGTCGCGCATCAGGTAGGAGGCTTCGACCACGAACTCCTCGCGCTCCTTCATCTCGGCCGCCGTCATCTGGCGGTAGATGTCGCCGAGGGAGAGCACGCCGAAGCCGACGTGGCGCGCCTCGTCGCGGATGACGTAGCCCGTGATCTGCTGGATCAGCTTCTCCTCGGGCTCCATGATGTTCATGAATCCGAAGGCCGCGAGCGCGAGCCCTTCCACCATGATCTGCATGCCGAGGTAGATCATGTCCCAGCGGTCGTCGCTGACGATCTGGCGCAACAGCGTGTCGAGGTGCGGGTTCACCGGGTAGGCGAGGCCGATCTTGGTCGTCAGGTAGCGCCGGTACACTTCGACGTGACGCGCCTCGTCGGCGACCTGCTGCGAGGCGTAGAACTTGGCGTCGAGATCCGGCACCGCGCTCGCGAGTGCCGCGGTCGCGACGAGCGCGCCCTGCTCGCCGTGCATGAACTGCGAGAGCATCCAGGCCGAGCGATGGGTCTTGAACTCGAGCAGCATCCGGTCGTCGAAGGGCTTCGGCGGACGCGTCAGCAGGTTGAAGACCTCGGGCGTGAAGCCCGGGGGATTGCGCTCGAGGTCGACGTCGATCGACCAGTCGATGTCGGTCGTCGCATTCCACTGCAGCCGCTTCGACTTCTCGTAGAGTGCTGCGAGCTGCTCGCGGTCCTCGGGGTACTGCCAGTTGAACGCCGTGGGTGCGCCCCCGGGAACGAACTCGAGGGGGCCGCCGGGCGGAAGGGGCATGTCGATGTGGTGATCCATGGGTTGCGCGTACTCCTTGGTTGCATACGAGGCCGTATGTCGATGTCTCTTCCGGATACGAAGGCGTATGTCAAGCCGCCGGTCGACCCCGGCTCCCCGGTGGAGGGGCGACCCCGGCGACGGCGAGCGCGATGGTCCGATGCCGGGCCCGTGGCAGCCGGGGAAGCGCGGCCCGCTCCTCTCGACGAGTCCGGCGAGGCACCTGCGACGGACTTCCGGGGCCGTGCTACGCCTCGGTGCATGGAGTCGGTCGCCGGCCCCCGGCCGCGCCTGTTCGCCCATCGGGGCGGCTCCGCGCTCGCCCCGGAGAACACCCTGGTGGCATTCGAGCACGGGCTCCGGCTCGGCGCCGATCGCCTCGAACTCGACGTCCACGCCACCGCCGACGGGTCGGTCGTCGTCCTGCACGACGCGACGCTCGACCGAACGACCGATGGCGAGGGCGAGGTCCGGCGCACGACGCTCTCCGAGCTCGGTCGGCTCGACGCGGGGTTCCGTTTCGCCGACGCGACGGGTGCGCATCCCTTCCGGGGACGCGGCGTCCGCGTCCCGACCTTCGCCGAGGTGCTGGCCGCCTTTCCCGACACGCCCCTCAACGTCGAGATCAAGCAGCGAGAACCCGAGATCGTGGGCACCGTGCTGGCGGACATGGACCGGGCGATCGCCCGCGCGCGCGTGCTCCTTGCCGCGGAGGATCCGGCGATCATGCAGCGCATCCGGGATCTCGCTCCCGACGTCGCGACCAGTTCGTCGGTCGCCGACGTGCTCGAGTTCTTCGAGCGCTTCGAGGCCGGCCGTCTCGGGGGCTACCGACCGCCGGGAGTGGCACTGCAGATCCCGCCCTCCTGGGAGGGCCGGGACCTCGTCACCGCCGAGTCGGTGCGCGCCGCCCACGAGGCGGGCCTCGAGGTCCACGTCTGGACGATCGACGACCCCCGGGA
>JAFMJW010000240.1 GCA_017853315.1 Alphaproteobacteria bacterium | reverse complement strand
CCTTCGACTTCCAGTTCGCGAGCTGGGGCCCGGGCGGCGGCGACGTCGTCCGCCGCGCGCGCTACTGCCCGCCGACCGTCGAGTTCACCGACGCGATCACGCTCGACGGACTCGGCGGCCGACCGATCGAGTGCCGCCACGGACTCGGCGAGACCGACGACCACGCCTGGGTCTGGGTGCCCGACGCGCGCGTCGTGGTGGGCGGCGACTTCATCGTGTCGTCGCTGCCGAACGCCGGGACGCCGTTCCGGGTGCAGCGCTACGTGCTCGAGTGGGCGGAGGCGCTGGAGGCGATGGCCGCGGTCGCGCCGCTCGCGGTCGTGAGCGGCCACGGCGGCGTCTACACCGAGGACGCGACCGAGATGCTCTCGACGACCGCCCGCGCTCTCCGCTGGCTCGACGCGGAGGTCGTGCGGCGCATCAACGAGGGCCAGTGGCAGGAGCAGATCCTCGCCGAGGTCGAGTTGCCGACGGACCTCGCCGGGAGCCCGTACCTCCAGCCGCTCTACGGCTGCACCGCGTTCGCGGTGCGCGACCTGCTCCGGCGCTACATGGGCTGGTACGACGGCAATCCGTCGATGCTGTTTCCGTCGACCCGCGCCTCGATCGCCCGCGAGGTCGTCGAACTCGCGGGCGGAGCCGACGCGATCCTGCGGCGCGCGGACGAACTCGCCCGCGGCGACGCGGCCGAGCAGCAGCGCGCGCTCCACCTGGTCGACTTCGTGATCCACGACGGCGGCGAGAAGGTCGCCGAGGCGAGGCGCCGCAAGGCGGACCTGCTCGACGCTCGCGCGGCGGGCGAGCGCTCCTTCGTCGCGGGCAACGTGCTCAAGTCCGCCGCGGTGCTCGAGCGGGAGGCCGTCGGCAAGGCCTGAGCGGGTCCCGGGCTCGCTCGAGGGGGTCCGGTGGCGGAGGCCGGCCGGATTTCCGGTCGTTCGAGGGAAACAGTGGTTGACTCCGCTTTCGTCGTCGAACTATCCCGGTCCGGACGCCGGGACGAGGAGTCCCGGCCGCCCGAGGAAAGGAATTCGCGTGCACGACCACGATCTTCCCACGACCTCCCGCCGGTTCGCCCTGCACCCCCCGGGGAGGTCGCTCGCCTCGAAGTTGCCGGCTCTCGGCCTGCTCGGACTCGTCGCGTTCGCGGCACTGCACGCGACCGGCACGCCGCCCGCCTCGGTCGTGACGCCCGCCGTGGCGGCCACGCCGAAGCCGAAGCCCACGCCCTGTGCCCCGGCGCGCTGGGTCGTCTCGGGGACGCCGCTCGTGACCGGTGCCGCGATCGCGACCGACGCACTCGTTCTCGGGACGACGACGGCGTCCGTCGAGTCCGGCTGCGCGCCGGTCGAGATCAAGCCGCGCGCGGGCGCCCGGGGCACGCGGGTGAGCGCCAAGTGGACGAACTGCAGCGGCCTTCCCGGCACGACGCGACTGACCGCCTCGATCGACGCCGCCTGCACGCTCGTGTCCGGCAAGTTCGCGAACGGCAAGGCGAAGGTCCGTCGTTCGTTCACGGCGACGAAATCCTCGTGCGGCGACGGCGTCGTCGACACCGGCGGCGGGGAGGAATGCGACGGCGGCGCGGGTTGCGCGGCGGGATCGACCTGCACGGCGAGTTGCACCTGCGAGTCGACGGCGCCGAACCAGCCCCCCGTCGCGGGGGTGGCGGCCCCGATCGGAGCGTCGGTGTTCGAGATCGTGCTCTTCGACGGAACCTCCTCGTCGGATCCGGACGGCGACCCGCTGGTGGCGACCTGGGATTTCGGCGACGGGACGGCCGGGGCAGGACTCGAGACGGCTCACGCGTATGCCGAGCCCGGCGTCTACTCGGTCCGCCTCACGGTCGGTGACGGCCGCGGCGGAATCGACAGCGCGGAGACCACGGTTTCGATCGCCGCGGGGCCTGCGCCCGGGGCGACGGTGCCCGCGACCGGCCGGGTTCGCACGGTCGGCGGCGCGCCGCTCGGCGGCGTGACCGTCAGCCTCGTCGGGTCCTCGACGACCGCCGTGACGAACTTCGCGGGCGAGGTCACGATCGACGTGCCGACCCTCGTGCCCGTGCGGCTGCAACTCGGCCGGTACGACCATGCCGAACAGGTGGTCGAGATCACCATCCCGAGCGGCTCGGATTCCGCCTACTTCGAGAGGACGCTCCAGCCGCGCGAGGCGAGCCAGGCCTTCGATTCGTCGGCCGGCGGTTCGCTGGACGGCAAGGACGGCGCCCGCGTCACGTTCCCCGCCGGCGGAGTCGTCGACTCCTCCGGCGCACCCTTCGTCGGCACGGCCTTCGTCGCGATGACCCCGGTCGATCCGACGCAGCATCCCGATGCCTTCCCCGGCTCCTTCGCGGGGTACTCTCCGGGGCTGGGAGTCGGCCTGCTGTTGAGTTACGGCACCGTCGAGTTCGTCATCACGGACTCTTCGGGCAACCGCCTGAACCTCGCACCGGGGAACGCGGCGACCATCGAGATCCCGATCTACGCGAGCGTGCATCCCGACGGTACGCCGATCCTGGTCGGCGACGTCGTGCCGCTCTGGACGCTCGACGAGCGGACGGGAACCTGGATCCAGGAGGGAGCGGGCATCGTCGTGGCCGCGGCTTCGTCCCCCTCGGGACTCGCGCTCCGCGCGACGGTTTCCCACTTCTCGTGGTTCAACTGCGACGCCTGGATCGGACAGTTCTACTATCCGAAGCCGAAGTGCCTCGTCGACACGAACCTCGACGGCGTGCTCGAGGACCTGACCGGCACCGGCTATTGCTGGCACGCCGGGACCGGTCCGGAGCAGCCCGACGACGGCTTCTTCCAGGGCAAGTCGTCTCCCTCGGCGACGACCCCGTCCGTCTTCCCGGCCTTCGCCGTCCAAGAGTCGGCGCCCTCGGCCGGCGGGACCATCCTCCAGATCCCGGCCGGCATCGGGGTGCGCTGGCGCTCGACCGCCCTGAACGGCCTGCTCGCGAGCAAGAAGATCCTGCGCAACGGGATCGAATTGCCCGGTGGCATCGTGAGCGGCCCGTCGGGCGTGGAAGAGGAGATCGTGATCGTCCTCGAGCCCGTGGCGAACGGGCCTGCGACTCCGATCACGTTGCCCCATGACGCCACCTACACGCTGCTCGCCAACGAGCCCCAGCAGTTCAGGTTCGACCTGGCAGCCGGGGCGATCGTCGGGGTCGGCTTTCAGGAGACCGGCTTCAGCCAGGCCATCGGGACCGTCATCGTGCTCGGGCCCGGTGGAGTGACCTTCGGGCCCTGGAACTTCCTCGGAAGCGCGATCTCGGGCGGCACGTTCACGGCCCCGACCGCGGGCGAGTACCGGGTCGTCGTGAACGGCACCGGGACCGACTACCGGCTGATCGTCGACAACGGGTCCATCTTCCCGCTGCTGGTCTCGAGCGACCCGGTGGACGGCGCGACCGGCGTCGCGCGGAGCGTCGTTCCGAGTTTCACCTTCTCCAGGAGCCTCGACCCCGTCGCGGTGACGGACGCCAACTTCTGGATCATCGACCCGACCGGTCGTCGACCCGGCACCGTCGTGGTGAGCGGATCCGAGGTGAGCATCACCCCGGATGCCCCCCTCCCCGCGGGGACCTCGGTGAGCGTCATCGCCCGCACCTATCCGCCGTTCCTCGCCGACAACGGGGTCGGCCTGGTCGAGAACGAGGTGATCACGTTCCAGACCGTGGACCTCCCGCTCGCGGTCTCAGGCATCGGCCGCCGCGGGCAGCGCCCGGTGGTCGCGGTGCGCCCCGACGGGACCGCCACCGCCCACTGGCAGAATCGGTCCGGGGAGAACGACGCGTTCCGGCCGGGCGGCAGCTTCAGCGCGATCGAAGCGGTTTACGCTCCAGCCGACGGCTGGTCGTGGCCCGAGGTCGTCGGCGAGCGACAGGCCCCTGCCGCGCTCGCCGTCAACGCCTCGGGCGAGATGCTCGAGATCCTGCGGAGGGAGACCAGCCTGGGACTGGGTTTCGACGACCTCGCGGCGCGCCGACAGACGTCGGGCGCGGCCTGGGGCTCGGTGGTCGCGGTCGAGAACCTGTCGGCCGCGCAGGCGTCGACTTCGCCGGACCTGGCGGCCGTCCTCGACGACGACGGCAACGCGACCGTCGCCTGGTTCGAGGACGGGACGAACCGGTTGTGGGTCAACCGGTGGCCCGCGGGGGGAACGTGGGGAACTCCGGTGGAGGTCTCGTCGTCGGTCTCCTCCGCCTCGGGCGACCTGCCGCCTCCCTCCCTGTCGGTGAACCACGACGGGTACGTCGTGCTCGGATGGGTCGACGGCGGGGCGGCGCTCGTGCAGCGTCACCTTCCCGGCTTCGGGTGGACGTCCTCCGAGATCATTGCCGCCGGCGCCGGGACGGTCGTCGACCTGCGGGTCGCGATCGACGTCTCGGGCAACGTGGTCGCCGTCTTCAACGAAGGCGGGACGATCCGCGCCCGGCTGCGCTCGGCCTCGACCGGCACCTGGGGCTCCGCGGTCGACCTCGGCACCGACACGACCTCGGCCTCGGGCGGACTCCGCAAGCAGCGGCTCGCGCTCGGCATCTCGCAGCTCGGCGTCGCCTTCATGGCGGGCATCGACGCTTCGACCAACGAGGTCTATGCCCGCCGCTTCGCTCCGGACGGCGGGGCGGGGACCTGGGAGTCGCCGGTCACCGTCCTCGCCTCCGGCATCGGGGTCGAGGTCGGCGTCGACGCGGCGGGCAACGCCATCGTCGCCGCCCGCAGCGGCGTCTACGGCGGGATGACCCATCGCGAGTTCACCACGACGAGCGGATGGCTCCCGGCGACCGGGACCGAGGTCCCGAGTTTCTTCGGCGAGGGGCAATGGGCTCTCGCGACGGGAGCCGACGGGCCGGCCGTCGCCGTCGCCGACGACGAGTCGCGGGTCCAGGCCGCGCACTTCTGAGAAGGTCGGAGGGGCGCGGGCGGCCGGTGCGCTGCCCGCGCTCCCCTCGACGCGCGCGGTCCCGGCCGGGGGAGGAGCGCGTCGAGCGCTCAGGCCTCCGGCTGGTCGAGATACTCCGAGAGTCCGTAGCCGACGCGCTTCCCGTCGAG
>JAFMJW010000239.1 GCA_017853315.1 Alphaproteobacteria bacterium | reverse complement strand
CGGCCGGGCCGTCGCGATGCTCTCGTAGCCGCCGACGCGGGCGACTTCCTCGGCGAGGTCCGCGGACTGCCGCAGGTCGTGGCGATGCGACGGCGGCAGGACGTCGAGCGTCTCGCCGTGCATGCGCCCGGCCTCGCAGCCCACGAGCCGCAGGCGCCGCAGCATCTCCTTGGGCTCGACCGAGGTGCCCAGCAGGGCGTTCGCGCGCCGCGGCACGAAGGCGATCGGGGCCGCCGCCGGCGGCGGGCCGCCCGCCTCCAGCATCCGGCCGATCGGCCGCGCGCCGAGCTGTCCGTAGAGTGCCGCCGCGCGGGCGACCGCGTCCGCCGCGCCCGCGGCATCGATGCCACGCTCGAAGCGGAACGACGCCTCCGTGTGGATGCCGAGCCTGCGCGCCGTGCGGCGGATGGCCTGGGGGCGGAAGACCGCGCTCTCGAGCGCGATCCGCGTCGTCCCCTCCCCGACCTCGCTGCCCTCGCCGCCCATCACGCCGGCCAGCGCGACCGGGCCCTCCCCGTCGGCGATCACGAGGTCGTCGGTCGCGAGTGCCACGTCGCGGCCGTCGAGCAGGCGCAGGCGCTCGCCGGCCCGGGCGCGACGCGCGACGAGCCTTCCTCCCCGCACGCGGTCGAGGTCGAACGCGTGCAGCGGCTGGCCGAGCTCGAGCATGACGTAGTTCGTCACGTCGACCGTCGCGCCGAGCGGGCGCACGCCGCAGGCGACGAGCCTCCGCCTGATCCAGAAGGGAGCGCGACCGCGTGCAGCATGCAATCGCTGCGCGCAGTACCATGCGCAGAGCTCGCGATCCTCGACCTCGGCCGCGAACGCCTCCTCGGTCGAGTCCGGCGCCGGCGTGGGCAGGCGCTTGCGGACGAGCTTTCGGTCCCAGAGGGCTGCCACCTCGCGCGCCACGCCCAGGATCGAGGCGCAGTCGCCGCGGTTCGGCGAGATCGCGAGGTCGAGGACGACCGTCTCCGGCAACAGGCCCGCGAGCGGATCGCCCGGCGCGACGGCCGAGCCCGCCGGCCTCCCGAAGTCGGCCGGGTCGATCGCGAGGAGCCCGCCGTGATCGTCGGAGAGTCCCAGGTCGCGCTCCGAGCAGAGCACGCCTTCGGACATCCGGCCGCGCATCTCCCGCGGGCGGACCGTCGCCTCGCGCAGCACCGCGCCGGGCAGCGCGAGCGCGAAGAGCCTGCCGGCGACCGCATCCCGCGCGCCACACACGACCTCGAGCGCGCGGCCGGAGCCCGCCTCGACTCGACACAGGGTCGCACCCGGCTGGCCCTCGATCGGATCGGCCGAGACGACCTTCGCCGCCACGACCTCCTCGGGAACCGCGAGCCGGTCGATCCGCTCGACCTCGAAGCCCGCCGAGGTGAGCCGCGCCGCGAGAGCGTCGACGTCGTCGGGGATCTCGACGAACTCGGCCAGCCAGTCCAGGGGAACGCGCATCTCGGGTCGCCCTAGAACTGCCGCAGGAAGCGAAGGTCGTTCTCGGTGAAGAGACGAATGTCGTCGATCGCGTGGCGCAGCATCGCGAGCCGCTCGACGCCGAGGCCGAACGCGAAGCCCGAGACCTTCTCGGGATCGTAGCCGACCGCGCGCAGCACGTTGGGGTGGATCATCCCGGCGCCGAGGATCTCGAGCCAGCCCTCGCCGCGGCACACGCGGCAGGCGGCGTCCTTGCCTCGGCAGAGCGCGCAACCGATGTCGACCTCGGCGCCGGGCTCGACGAACGGGAAGAACGACGCGCGGAAGCGCACCGCCACGTCGCCGAAGAAGGCCGTCAGGAACTCGGTCAGGAAGCCCTTCAGGTCGGCGAAGCTCACCTGCTCGTCGACGAGGAAGCAGTCGATCTGGTGGAACATCGGCGCATGCGTCAGGTCGAGGTCGTCGCGGCGGTAGGTCGGGCCCGGCGTGATCACCGCGAGCGGCGGCTTGCGCGCGCGCATGACGTGGACCTGGCTCGGCGTGCAGTGGGTGCGCAGAAGGCGCCCGTCCTCGAGGAGGAACGTGTCCTGCATGTCGCGCGCCGGGTGGTCGTCGGGGAAGTTCAGCGCCTCGAAGTTGTGCTCGTCGTCCTCGATCTCGGGGCTCTCGACGACCTCGAAGCCCATGCGCTCGAAGATGTCGATCGCCTCCTCCATCGTGCGCAGCAGGGGATGGCGGCGACCTCGCGGCCAGCCCCGGGCCGGCAGGGTGACGTCGACGACCTCGCTCGCGAGCCGGGAGGACTCGGCGACCGCGCGCGCGGCCGCGAGGGCCGCCTCGATGCGCTCCTCGATCGCGCGCTTGGCGGCGTTGGCACGCTCGCCGATCGCCGGCCGGTCGCCGGCGGGAACGTCCTTCAGCCCGCGCAGGATCGCGGTGAGGGCGCCCTTGCGGCCGAGCACCTCGACGCGGAGGTGCTCGAGCGCCTCGTCGCTCGAGAGGCCCTCGACCCGGGCCAGGGTGGCGACCTCGAGGGCCTCGATCTCGGCAACCAGCGACAACGATCGTCCCGCCCCGCGGGCTCGCCTCGCGGCCGCCCGGGCGGTCTCCTCAGGCTGCCAGGGCCGCCTTGGCGCGCTCGGCGATGTCGCCGAACGCCTTGGCGTCGTGGATCGCGATCTCGGCCAGCGCCTTGCGATCCATCTGGATGCCGGCCTTCTTCAGCCCCTGCACGAGACGGCTGTAGGTCGTCCCCGCCGAGCGGGCTGCCGCGTTGATGCGCACGATCCAGAGCGAGCGGAAGTCGCGCTTGCGGACCTTGCGGTCGCGGTACGCGTACGCGAGCCCCTTTTCGACGGTCTCTCGTGCCGCCCGGTACAGTTTCCGACGCCCGCCGACGTTGCCCTTGGCGAGCTTCATCACCTTCTTGCGGCGGGCGCGCGCGCTGGTGCCGCGTTTGACGCGAGGCATGGGCCGTTCTCCTCAGAGGTAGGGCAGCAGCCGCTTGACCGCCGGGACGTCGACCGCGTCGACCATCGCCGAGTGGCGCAGCTTGCGCTTGAGCTTGCGGGACTTGCAGGACATCTGGTGACGGGCGAACGCGTGCGAGCGCTTCACGCCGCCGCTGCCGGTCTTCTTGAATCGCTTCGCCGCCGAGCGGTTCGACTTGATCTTGGGCATCTCTCTCTCGCGTCCTTCGTCCGGTTCTTCAGTCGACCCCGACGGGGCCCGAAGCGGCCTCGCCGGTCCCGGGCATCGCCGCCCTCGTCACCGCCTCGGCCAAGAACTCGCCGAGCGCCTGGGCCGGCCGATTTCCCTCGCCGCGCCACCGCGGCGCCACCATGTCCTGGCTTGCTTCCTTGTCCCCGACCACCGCGACGGCCGGGATCTTCATCATCTCGGCCGCGCGGATCTTGAAACCGAGTTTCTCGTTCCTCGAATCCAGCTCGGCCCGCAGACCGGCCGCCCGCAGGCGCCGGACCACCGCCTCCCCGTACTCCGCGGAGCGATCCGTCACGCTTAACACCCGGACCTGCTCCGGCGCCAGCCACAGGGGCAGGTCCCCCGCCGTGTGCTCGACCAGGATCGCGATGAAGCGCTCGATCGACCCCAGGATGGCCCGGTGGAGCATGACCGGCCGCCCCTCGGTCCCGTCGGGCCGGACGTAGCGGATCCCGAACCGGTCGGGCATGGCGCAGTCGACCTGGATGGTCGACAGGGTCCAGGAGCGCTTCAGGGCGTCCCGGAAGTTGAAGGCGATCTTGGGGCCGTAGAAGGCCCCGTCGCCGGGCGAGAGCGTGTAGTCGAAGCCGGCCCGCCGCAGCCCCTCCTGGAGGGTCCGCTCGGCGTCGTCCCACAGGGCGGGCTCGCCGAGGAACTTCTCGGGCCGGGTCTCGACCGCGACCGCCACGTCCTCGAAGCCGAAGGCGTCGTAGACCTCGCGGGTCATCCGCAGGAAGAGCGCGAACTCCTCGTCGGCCTGCTCCGGGGTGCAGAAGACGTGCGCGTCGTCCTGCGAGAAGCCGCGCACGCGCGTGAGCCCGGAGAGCACGCCCGAGCGCTCGAAGCGGTGGAGCCGCGAGAAGTCGGCGTAGCGGATCGGCAGGTCGCGGTACGACTTCTTGCCCTGCGCGAAGAGGTGGACGTGGCCGGGGCAGTTCATCGGCTTCACGCCGTACTCCTCCTCGTCGGCGCGCAGGAGGAACATGTCGTCGCGGTAGCTGTCGTAGTGGCCCGAGGTCTTGAACAACTCGGTCTTGTAGATGAGCGGGGTGACGACCTCGGTGTATCCGTAGCGCTCGTAGAGGCTGCGCACGTAGGCGACGAGCTGGTTGTAGACGATCGTGCCGCGCGGGTGGAAGAACGGGATGCCGGGCGAGATCGAGTGAAGCGAGAACAGGTCGAGCGCGGGGCCGAGCCGGCGGTGGTCGCGCTTGCGCGCCTCCTCGAGCAGCGCGAGATGCGCCTCGAGCGTTTCCCGGTCGGCCCAGGCCGTGCCGTAGACGCGCTGGAGCATCTCGTTGCGCTCGTCGCCGCGCCAGTAGGCGCCCGCGACGTGGGTCAGCTTGAAGGCACCGAGCCGCCCGGTCGACGGCACGTGGGGGCCGCGGCAGAGGTCCACGAAATCGCCCTGGCCGTAGAGCGAGACGTCCTCGCCGGCGGGAATCGAGCCGATGATCTCCGCCTTGTACTTCTCGCCCATGCCGAGGAAGCGGGCGACGGCCGCGTCGCGGGCCTCGACCGTGCGCGCCACCGCGAGGTCCTCGGCGACGATCTTCTGCATCTCGCGCTCGATGCGCTCGAGATCCTCGGGCGTGAACGGCCTCTCGAACGAGAAATCGTAGTAGAAGCCGTCCTCGATCACCGGGCCGATCGTGATCTGGGCCCCGGGGAAGATGCGCTTCACGGCCTGGGCCATCAGGTGGGCGGTCGAGTGGCGCAGGACCTCGAGCCCCTCGGGGCTGGCCGGCGCGACGGGGGCGAGGCGCCCGTCGGCCTCGACCCGGGTCGAGAGGTCGACCGAGCGGCCGTTCAGGCGAGCGGCGACGGCGTCGCCGAGGACCCCCGCGCGCTCGAGGACTTCGCGCGCGGTCTCCCCGGCGGCCGCCGAGACGATGCCCCGGCCGGGGACTTCAA
>JAFMJW010000238.1 GCA_017853315.1 Alphaproteobacteria bacterium | reverse complement strand
CGGCGCTGCAGCGCGACGAGCTCGGGGAGGCGGTCGGGATGGTCGACCCGGAACCGGGCGAGCACGATGCCGCGGAGGCTCGGACTCTCGACGCGCGTCGCGCCCGCCGGGGCGGGCGTCGCGTCGCCGGCCGGCACGAGGAAGAGCGCGAGGCCGTCCGCCCCTTCGGGGCCGCGGTCGTTCGCCGCGAAGAAGTTGTCGGTGTTCTCGGCGAAGGCCGACAGCGAGACGTAGGTCGGGGCGTGCGGTGCGCGGACGATCAGCGGTCCCGCGGCCAGGTCGTAGACGCAGGCCGCGTAGAGCAGGTCGGGGCTCGGGCGCACGATCGTGCGGGAGTCCGAGGTCGTCGGCGGAGCGGGAAGCGCCACGTTCCAGCCGTCGCGCTCGAGCACCCGCGCGGCGAGTCCCGGGTCCATCCTCCGGTCGGCCGACGCGCCGGACGGCGTCGATCCGGTCGCGCCTCCGTTCGCCCCGGTCGCGGCGCGCGCCTCGGCGAGGGCGCCGCTGCGGATGCGCGACGTCGCGATCCGCATCAGGAAGAGCGGCAGTGCGTGCAGCGCGACGAGCCAGGTCGCGGCGGCGATCGCCAGGACCGCGACGAGCGGGCGCAGCAGGCTCCTCACCGGCAGCCCTCCCGGACGATGCGCGGCAGGTCGACCGAGCCCGGGTCCGCGCGCAGCGCCTCGCCCGGCTCGTAGCAGCGAAGCGTCAGGTTGAACGGGCCCGAGGCGGGAGAGGGCAGCCAGTCCGGCCCCTCGCCGCTCGGCGAGACCCGGACCGAGAAGTTCCCGTCGGCGCCGCGCGTCACGGTCGAGCGCGACACCGACCAGCGGTTCGCCTGGTTGCGCAGCAGGTAGCCCGTGTCGTCGTAGAGCGTGACGCTCCACCAGGCCGAGCCCGGGTCGCGGCCCTCGACCCGGTAGTCGCAGCGGCCGTCGAGCGGACGTCCCTCGGCGTCGGCGTCGGCGTGGAAGTAGATCGCCTCGGTGTTGCGGAGCGCGAGCAGTCCGCCGACGGCGATGCGCGCCCGGGTGAGCGGCCCGGCGGCGGTGCTGCCGATGTCGAGGTCGGTCTGCCACGGGCCGTTGCGCACGCTGCCGGCGGTCGCCCGCAGCGATGCCCGGAGCAGGCCGAGCCCCAGCGCGATGCCGAGCACGACGGTCGCGAGCGTGCGGAGGATCGAGCGCGGGCGTCCCGGGGGCGCCGTCGCGGCGTGCGGGGTGCGTGCCACTCGTGTCGTCCCGCTCAGCGCACCACCGGGTAGGCGATCCGGCCCCAGTCCCGGCCCATCTCCGCGTGCATGACGTCGACGACGATCGGCACGATCTTCGCCATGATGTCGGCGCCGCTGCGCACCTGGTGGCGGTTCGCGCTGCTCTCCCAGGTCGCCCCCCCGTGGAAGACCTGGTTGCGCAGCACGTAGAGGCGGTCGAGCAGGATGCAGAGGATGTCGACCACCGACTCCTGGCGCTGCATGTGCCGGCGGTAGTTGCGCTTCGAGGCTTCGAAGAAGCCCTTCCAGTCCTCCGACCCCGTGCGCTGGCCGTCCCAGAACGGCATGAAGAGGTACTTCGACTCGACGAGCGCGCGGACGGGGCCGGGAAACTCGTTCCACAGGCAGTCGTACAGCCGGTGCCCGTGATCGTGCTCGACGAGTCGCTCGAGGAAGGCCCGGAAGCGCGCCCGCTCGCCGGCCGAGCGCTCGGTCCGGCCCTCTTCGTCCCCGGCGTAGCAGGCGTTGAACGCGACCCAGAGAGCGACGAAGCGCAGGTCGTGCTGGCCCCCGTGGTCCCGCGCGCAGCGCAGCCAGCTGACGGCTCGATGCAGGCGCACGACGTTGTCGTCGTCCCGGGGGAGCTTGCGCAGCGCTTCCTGCAGCGCGTCGAGATTCGAGGTCGGGAAGGCGGCGTCCCGCGCCTCGGCGCTCGCCCGCGGGCGTCGGGGCGACTTCGCCCCCGGCCGGGTCGCGGCCTTCCCGCGCGTCGGGATCTTCTTCACGTCGCCGTCCGGATGAGCCACCAGACGGCGCCGAGGAAGATCGTCGCCTGGGTCGCCACGCTGATCCGGTCTCCGCGCACGGATCGGTCGTGGTCCGAGCCGCGCCGGGTCCGCATGCCCTGCAGGACGACGTGCACGAGCGACACGACGAGCAGGGCGTAGACGACGACGTAGATGCGGTCCATGAGCACGAGGCGGTTCGTCTCCGGGAGGGACGCGGTGTAGCTCTGCTGGAGGAACACGGCGCTCAGCAGCGCCGTTCCCACCATCGCCGCGCGGGCGGCCTGCTCTTCGGGATGGAGCAGGAGGCCCATCCAGGTGGCGAGCATGACGATCGACGCCGGGAGGAGCATCTTCCAGTAGAAGAACTTCGCGGGCCGCTCGACGTCGATCTCGAAGTCGACGTGGGAGAACGAGAGCACGTCGCCGCCGAGGGACGTGTCGCCGAGGCTCGATCCGAGCCTGCGCTCGGAGACCTCCGTCTTCCAGTCGTAGATCTCCCAGCCGGGCACCTCGAGCGAGGGGTCGAGGCCGGACTGGGTGCGGTCGAAGCGGTAGACGAGATCGGTCGAGGGGTAGGTGTTGTCCTCGAGCGAGAGGAGCAGCCGGTGCCTCTCGAGCGGAAAGCGGCTCAGGCTGAAGGGATGGAAGAAGCGTCCCTCGATCCGGAGGCACTGGTAGCGCCGTCCGTCGGGCAGGAGGATCGGCTCGGGGTAGGTCTTGCGCTTGGAGAGGCCCCAGCTCTCGACGTTGTTGGTGAACTCGAACGTCTCGCTCGGGTCGGCGTCGAGGCTCGCGCTCCAGGCGAACCAGATGTAGGCCGCGACGTAGTAGGAGTTCGCGCCGACGTCGAGGTTGTAGACGATCGTCGGCCAGATGCCGACGTCGACGACCTCGGGAGCCTTCCCGCCCGGCGCGTTCGCCCCCGTGCGCTTCGCGAGCGCGAGGCCCTGCGACGGCAGCAGGAGCAGCAGCGCCGCGAGCGCCAGGCCGAGCGGTGCGCGATGCGAGGTGCGCCGTCGCCCCTGGCCGCAGGCGGCATGGGTTTTCGCTCGGCGAGGCATGGGGCCGTCGTACCGAAGGGGGAGGCGATGGCGCCACCCGGCCGCGGGTTCCGACGACGACCCGGGCGCCGGGGCCGGTCGACCTCGGGGGATCGGGCGGACTCGGCGACCGAGGGCAGTCCCGCGAGCGCCATCGCGAGCTCCGACTCGTCGCACGAGCCGTACCGGTGTCGCGGGATGCGCGACTCGTCGAGCGGGAGGAAGACGCGGGTCGGATCGGGCATGGGCGATCGTCCAGCCGGAGTCGGCGACCGAGGCCAGCGGGCGGCGACGTTCCCCCGGCGGCCGAGATCCGCTATCGGAACTTCCGACGTGCACGCCCGAGCCCACGCCCACGCCGAGTTCTACGCGCGCTGTCGCTCGCTGGTCGCGACCTTCGCCGTGGCCTGGTCGCGCCCGGGCCTCGAGGAGACGATCACGATCGAGCTGAGCCCGCGGCTCGTTCGCGCGATCGGGCGAGCGATGCCGCGCAGCCGGCGCATCCGGCTCGCGACGGCGGTCGCCGAGGCGCCCGAGACGACGATCGCGGAAGTCCTCTGTCACGAGGTCGCGCACATCGTGGCGTGGGAGTTCTTCGGTCCGTCCGCGCGCCCACACGGCCGCGAGTGGGCGTCGCTCATGCGCACGGCCGGCTTCGAGCCCCGGATCCGGCTCGATCCCGCGACGCGCGGACTCCGCATGCCCGACCCCCGCACGTCGGCCGCGACGCGGCCGCGCCCGTGGCTCTACGAGCACCGTTGTCCCGTGTGCCAGGCGTCGCGGACCTCGGGTCGGGTGGTGCGCCGCTGGCGCTGCGCACGCTGCGTGCGCGCAGGCCTCGACGGCGAACTCGTCGTCTCGCGCCGGCCGAAGGGACTCGCCGCCTCGCTGCGGGACCGGGCGCGGACGGCGCTTGTCCACCTCGACCCGCGGCACCTCGAGGCGGAGATCCCGACGCCCGGCGGCCCGGCCGCGGCCGGCGCGTGAGGCGGCAAAGCGTGCACCCGACCGCCCGCCCGACCGCCCGGGAGGCGCTCGTCTTCCTGCCGTGCGCGGCCGGCGTCGAGGACCTGCTCGCGTCCGAGGTGGCCGCGATCGCCTCGCGCGTCCGCGCCCGGGGACACGCGATCGAGAGCGCGCGCGGCGGGGTCGCGCTTCGTGCGCCGGCCCCGGAGGCGGCCCGACTCGTGCTCTCGCTGAACCTCGAGAGCCGGCTCGCCCAGCGCGTCCTCTGGAGGGTGGCGGAAGGAGAGTGCCGCGACGAGGACGCGCTCTACGACCTCGCCCGCGGCGTCCGCTGGCACGAGTGGATCACGCCGCGGCAGGCGTTGCGCGTGGACGTGACCTCGAGACGCTCGCCGCTGCGGAGCCTCCGCTTCGCCGGGCTCCGCGTGAAGGACGCGGTCTGCGACCGGATGCGCGAGCGGTCGGGAGAGCGTCCCGACGTCTCGCTCGACGCCCCCGACCTGCCGATCCTGCTGCACCTCGACGGAGAGTCGGCGACGCTCTACGCCGACACCTCGGGCGAGGCGCTCTTCAAGCGTGGCTGGCGCGCGCGCACGGGCGACGCGCCGCTCAAGGAGACGCTCGCGGCGGCGCTGCTCGCCGCCGCGGGCTGGGACGGGAGCGAGGCCGCCGGGCCGCTCCTCGATCCCTTCTGCGGCGCCGGCACGATCGCGATCGAGGCGGCGCAGCTCGCCTGCGGCATGGCGCCGGGCGCGGGCCGGCGCTTCGCCTTCGAGAAACTCGGCCCCTTTCGCGGCATGGGGCGCGACTGGCTCGACCTGCTCGCCGCGGCGCGCGACCGCGCGCATGCGCCGTCCGCGCCGGTCCTCGCCTCCGACGTCGCGCGTGGCGCGGTCGCGGCAGCGCGCGAGAACGCGTCGCGCGCGGGCGTCGGCGAGGCGATCGAGTTCGCGGTCGCCGATGCGACCGGGCGTCCCGCGCCGGCCGCCCGCGGCACGATCGTGACGAATCCGCCCTACGGCGAGCGCATGGGGCCGCGCGGCGCGCGGGGAGCCGCCGCCGACGGG
>JAFMJW010000237.1 GCA_017853315.1 Alphaproteobacteria bacterium | reverse complement strand
ACTCGGAGTCGATCGGCAAGACGCCGCTCGTCCACCTGAACAAGCTCGGCAAGGGGCTCGGCGCGCGCATCCTCGCGAAGATCGAGGGTCGCAACCCCGCGTACTCGGTGAAGTGCCGCATCGGCTCCGCGATGATCTGGGACGCGGAGAAGCGCGGCGCGCTGAAGCCCGGGGTGTCGGTCGTCGAGCCGACGAGCGGCAACACCGGCATCGCGCTCGCGTTCGTCTGCGCCTCGCGCGGCTACCCGCTCACGCTCACGATGCCCGAGACGATGAGCCTCGAGCGCCGCCAGGTGCTCGCGGCCTTCGGCGCGAACCTGGTCCTCACCCCGGGCGCCGAGGGCATGTCGGGGGCGATCCGCAAGGCCGAGGAGATCGCCGCCTCCGACGCGGGCAAGTGGTTCATGCCGCAGCAGTTCCGCAACCCGGCGAATCCCGCGATCCACGAGGCGACGACGGGCCCCGAGATCTGGGAAGACACCGACGGCGAGGTCGACGTGTTCGTCTCGGGCATCGGAACCGGCGGCACGATCACCGGCGTGTCGCGCTACCTGAAGAAGACCCGCGGGAGGCCGGTCGTGAGCGTGGGCGTCGAGCCCGCGAAGAGCCCCGTCATCACCCAGACGCTCGCGGGCGAGCCGCCCAAGCCCTCGCCCCACAAGATCCAGGGCATCGGCGCGGGCTTCGTCCCGGCGATCCTCGACCTCTCGCTGGTCGACCGGGTCGAGACGGTGACCGACGAGGAGGCGATCGACACCGCGCGCCGACTCGCGAGGGAAGAAGGCATCCTCTGCGGCATCTCCTGCGGGGCCGCGGCCGCGGTCGCCCTTCGCATGGCACGACTGCCCGAGTTCGACGGCAAGACGATCGTGACCGTGCTCCCGGACTCCGGCGAGCGCTACCTCTCGACCGTGCTCTTCCAGCCGCCCGCGTGAGACGCGCAGCCCTCGTCGCGGCCGTCCTTCTCGCGCTGCTCGCGCCCTCGATCGCCGGCGCCGTCCCGGCGCGGGGGGCGGGGGGCGGGCCGGCGTTCGCGCCGCCGGCAGGACACCTCCAGGCGGCCCCGAAGGCCCCGCGCACGCCGGCGACGCCGGCTCCACCGGTTCGACCGCCGGCGAAGACCTTCTCCGCGGCGGGCCTGACGGCGTCGCAGGCCGAGACGGCGGACGCGCTCCTGAAGGTGCGGCTCTACCGCGTCCTCTGGAAGTACGACCCGGAGAGCTTCGGCCGGCTCGTCCGCGAAGTCGACGCCTCCGCGCGCGCGCACGAGAACCCGCAGGCGCTCCTGCTGGTCGCCCGCTCCCGGGTCATGCCGCTCGTCCGCAGGCACGTCGCGCACGCCGAGACGAGCACCCTCGTCGAGTACGTGGGCAACCTCCTGATCGAGATCCGGAAAGTCGCCCCCCAGGGCGGCGAGGCCTGCTACGCGCTGCTGGCGGCCGACGACGACGCGGCCATGAAGCTCGCCGGCGTCGATCTCGGCACGCTCGACGACTTCGCGCTCGACCGGCTGGCCACCGCGGTGAAGCAGTCGCTCGGCGCCCCGGTCCCGGTCCCGCCGCGCGAGCGGATCGGCGGCGACCTGAACCGCACCCTCTCGTCGGTCGAGCTTCGCTTCGGGCCCGACGCGACGATCCTCGACCGCATGGACGAGCCGGGCGTGGACAAGAAGCGGGTCTGCGAGGTCGCGGTCGCGGTCTACGGCGGCGCGCTCGGCCGCGTCCGAAACTCCGGGGACGCGACGGCGCTGCTGCGCTGGCTGATCGACCCTCCGGCGGACGACATCGGGGTGGCGGAGAAGCCTCCCGCGGCGGACGTCGCCCCGAGCCCGACCCCGGCCGCCAGGAACTCGCCCGGCGCCTGATCCGGGCGGACCGCGGACGAGCGCCGCCGCGGGCCGAGTTCCTCGGTCCGCCTCACCAGAGCCGGTCGACCCAGCGATCCGTGCCGACCACGGTCGGCCGCCACGGCGAGGCGAAGGCCACGCGCGCGAGCCCGCTCTCCTCGATGCGTCGTGCGTACTCGCGCACGCGCTCCCAGTCGTCCGAAGCCGGGCGGTCGCAGAACAGCAGCTGGAGATCGAGCCGGTCGGTGTCCTCCACCTTCGGGATGTTCATCGGGGCCTGCCCCTGCGGGATCGGCGACCAGGTCGAGCAGCTCGCGATCGGCGAGCCCGCGAGCGTGCGCGGCAGGAGGTCGCCCTGCAGGAGATCGTCGAGCCGCGCCTGCTCGACCCCCGGGGCGCGCAGCAACGCCACGGTCGCGAGGCCCTCGAAGCCGTGGTCGAGCGCGAGCGGAAGCGGCACCGGGTCGTCGTCGCGGTAGTGCACCCAGTCGACCGTGTAGAGCAGGGTGTGCACGTGGGTGCGCTCCGCGAAGCCGCGGCCGTTGCGGTAGAGCCAGTGCGCCTGCTCGTTGCCCCAGGCCTGGTACTCCTCGTGGTGTCCGGCGTGGATCCAGTAGATCGCGACGTAGGAGCCGGCCGAGACCCGGGGCTGCGCGATCGGGCTCTCGGCCGGGAAGCGCAGCGCCTTCTCCTCGCGGGTCGAGACCCAGCGCCCGCCCGAGAAGAGCCACGGCGCGACCAGGCACCCGGCGTAGAAGTGGTCGCGCTCGTACCAGCGGTTGTAGGCCTTCTCGTGGCCGCGGTGCGGGTCGACCATCGTGAAGAGCATGCTGCCGACCTCGACCGGGTAGTCCGACTGCTTCATGCGCGTCTCCTTCGCGGACGACCCTGACAGGATCGGGCGCCGCGCTCAACGCGCGCCGGCGCTTGACCCGAACCTAGGTGGCGGCCCATCCTCCCGCATGAGAGCTGCCGTCCTCGAGGAAGCCGGGCGTCCGATCGCGGTGCGCGACGACGTCGAGATCGCGTCGCCGCGGCCCGGCCAGGTGCGCGTGCGCGTCACGCACTGCGGCGTCTGCCACTCCGACCTGAGCATCGCCGACGGCGTGTTCCCGAGCCCGACGCCCGTCGTCCTCGGCCACGAGGCGGCGGGCGTGGTCGAGGAGGTCGGCGCCGACGTCTCCGGGCTCGCCCCCGGCGACCCCGTCGTCCTGACGCCGCTGCCGCCGTGCGGAGTCTGCCCCTGGTGCGTGCGCGGCGAGCCCGGCGTCTGCGTGAACGCGGGCGCGATCCTGTCGAACACCTTCGCCGACGGCACGACCGGGCTCTCGCGCGGCGGTGCGACCGTGTACCGCGGCGTCGGGCTCGGCGGCTTCGCCGAGCAGGTGCTCGTGCCGGCGACCGGCGCGATCCGGATTCCGGCCGACGTGCCGCTCGAGGTCGCCTGCGTGATCGGCTGCGCCGTGCAGACGGGCGTGGGGGCGGTCCTCAACACGGCGCGCGTCGCGCCCGGGGACACGGTGCTCGTCTTCGGCGCGGGCGGCGTCGGGCTGTCGATCGTGCAGGGTGCGCGGGTCGCGGGTGCCGCCCGGATCCTGGTCGCCGACCCGGTCGAGGAGCGCCGCGAGGCCGCGCGCCGCTTCGGCGCGACCGACGTGATCGACCCCTCCCGCGAGGACGCGGCCGCGCGCGCCCAGGAGGTGACGGGCATCGGCGTCGACTTCGCCTTCGACGCGGTCGGCCGCGGGAGCATCGTCGCCGACGGGCTGCGGGCGACGCGCAACGGCGGCACGACGGTCGCCGTCGGCGCGGCCCCCCTCGACGACGTCATCACGATCGCGCCGGCCGCCCTCTTCACGGTCACCGAGAAGAAACTCGTCGGCTGCACGCTCGGCGGCTGCAACTCGGTGCGCGAGATCCCCCGGCTGCTGTCCCTGTGGAAGGCCGGGCGACTCGACCTCGAAGGACTCGTCACCCGGCGGCGGCCGCTCGAGGAGATCAACGAAGCCTTCGACGACCTGCGGGCGAGTCGCGGCATCCGCACCGTGCTGGCGATCGGGCTTTGAGCGACGCGGACGACCCTCTCCCGGGCGGCCCGGGCGGCAGCGGCGGCGATCGTGGCGACGCCGGCGGCGGCGCGGCCCGCGCCCCGGCGCCGCCGCTCGAAGGCCTCCGCGTCGTCGACCTCTGCGACCTGCGCGGCGCGCTCGCCGGACGCCTGCTCGCGGATCTCGGCGCCGACGTGATCCTGGTCGAGCCGCCCGGGGGTTCGGCGGACCGCCTGCGCGCGCCCTTCGTGGGTGGCGAAGCGGGGGCCGACCGCTCGATCTCGTTCCTCTACCGCAACGCGGGCAAGCACGGCGCGGCCCTCGATCCCTGCGCCGGGGACGGACGGCGCGCGCTCGACGAGCTGCTCGAAGGCGCCGACGTGCTGGTCGAGAACCTGTCGGCCGCAGGCCGCGCCCGCGCGGGCCTCGACCCGGGTGCGCTGCGCGTCCGCCACCCGCGGCTCGTCCATGCGGCGATCGCCGACTTCGGCCTCGACGGGCTGCGGCGCGACTGGCGGCTCGAGGCGCTGCCGGCGTTCGCAGCCTCGGGCGCGCTGCATGCAAGCGGCTTTCCCGACCGTGCTCCGTGCTGGATCCCCGGCCACCTCGCCCACGACGCGGCCTCGGCGACCGCAGTCGCCGGCCTCCTCGCGGCCCTCCTCGACCGCGAGCGCGACGGCCGCGGCCGCTCGGTCGAGGTCTCGGTGCAGGAGGCCGCGCTCTGCGGACTGCACCCGTGGTCGGTGCCGGTCGCCGACTACGCGAAACTCTACCCTCTCCTGCCGACCGACCTGCCGCGCGACGCCGACGGCGCCTACCTGGTCCTGCCGGTCGCCGACGGCCACGTGCGCGCGCTGCCGGCGACCCCGGCGCAATTCGCGGCCTTCCTGCGCCTGCTGCGCGGACCGGTCGACGAACGCGCGGACTCGGATGCGGACGAGGGGCTCGTCACGCGGGCGCGGCGCACGGTCGACGCGGCGGTCGCCGCCGTCGGCGCCTCGGTCGTCGCCGCGACGCCGGCCCCGGTCGCACGACGACTCGCCGGACTCCCGGCCGACACGGCGAAGGCCGCGGCCGCCGCCCTCGCCGCGGTCTCGCGCATCGCCCCGCTGCCGGCCGCGAGCTCGATCGCGATGCAGGCGGGGCTCGCGATCGGCCGGCGCTTCGCGTCGGATGCGCTGCG
>JAFMJW010000236.1 GCA_017853315.1 Alphaproteobacteria bacterium | reverse complement strand
CTCGGCCCCCCGCCTCACGCCGGCCGGAACTGCGCGAAGTCGATCGTGATCCCGTAGACCCGCGCGAGCAGGAAGCCGAGACCGACCAGCGAGGCGAGCAGCGCCGACAACGACGAGACCGCGACTCCCGTCAGAAGGAGCCCCGCGACCGCCGCGGCGAGTCCGATCAGCGGCGCGAAGAACGACGGCTGGTCGAACGGGTCGACCGGCTTCGCGAACTGGACGATCGCCGTCACGGCGGCCGGGCCGGCGGCGCCGAACCACTGCGTCGCGACCGCGTCGGCCGCCTTGCGCGCGGCCATCGCGAGCACCGCCCAGCCGATGTCGAAGTTCATCGCGGAGCCTCCTGCGCGGACACGGCCGCGCCGCCCAGGCGGTGGGCGCCGATCCAGATGATGAGCACTCCGTCCTCGTGGCGGGGGCCACCGACCATGACCGTGCCGTGCGGCCGCACCGTGAACTCCGTGTCCATGAGCACGTGCTGGTTCTTCCGCAGCATCACGTCGAGCGACACGCGCTCGCCGCCCGCCGACTTCGGCAGGACGCGCAGGAAGCGGCCGCCGGGAAGCTCGACGTTCACCGGGTCGCCCCAGCCGACGTCGCGACTCTCGCGCTTCACGAGCTTGTACGAACTGTAGCGAAACAGTCGCTCGAGCTGCTTGCGCATCGCCTCGAGGCCCTGGTCGAAGTGCTCGCCGGAGTTGGTCGCGTAGACCGTCCCGACCTGCACCTGGACCTGCTCTCCCGCCGCGGCGGGCGCCGCTTCCGCGAAGCCCATCGCCGCGGCCAGCGCGAAGGCGAGGCGTGCGCGGCCGCGCGCGAGGTCGGTCGCGGGGCGAAGCCGCATCAGCGAAGCCCCGGGGCCGACGGCTCTTCGTCGTCGATCCAGATCACGGTCGTGTCGGTCTCGGGCTCGCTCCACATCGCGAGAGAATGCCCTTCGAAGTCCACGGAGTCGACCGCGATCTTGCCGCGCCGGCCCGGCGATCCCGGCCCGGCCGCCGGCTCCGCCTGGGCGACTCGCTCCACCGGCGGCTCCGCCTGGGCGGCCACGCGCGGGACCGGCCCGCGGCTCGCGACCTGCTCGGCCGTCCCCGGGCCCGGCAGCCCGCGCACCGCGACGAAGCCCGCGAGGCCCGCCGCGAGTGCCGCCCCGGCGGCCCAGGACCATGCCGACGACCGCGAGTTCCGACGCAGCCACTCGCCGCCCGGGTCGAGAGCCGCCGCCTCGGCGGCGCGGGTGCGCCCGGCGGCCCGACCGCGGCCTCCGGCAGAGCGCCAGAAGGACGCGGGGCGCCGCGCCACCTTCGGGTCCTCGTCGATCGCGGCCTCGATTCCCTGCCAGATCCGGTCGACGTCGAGGCCCTCGACCGCGTCGGCAACGCTTCCGCGCAGGAGTCCCTGCACGCGCTCGCGCTGCGCCAGCTCGGTCTCGCACGACCCGCAGTGCGCGACGTGGAGCGCGGCCTCGCGCATGGCGTCGCCGTCGAGCTCGCCGTCGAAGTACCCGTCGAGCAGTTTGTCGGCCTCGCGGCAGTTCACGCGAACTCCTGGAGCCGCTTCTGCAGCTTCTTGCGGGCGTAGTGCAGTCGGCTCATGACGGTGCCCTTCGAGCACTGCATGACGCGACTGATTTCGTCGTAGGACAAGCCCTCGACTTCTCGCAGCAATATCACGGCTCTGTGATCCGGGGTCAACTCTTCGATGGCCTCCCGGACCCGCTCGCGCAGCTGGTGGTCGCTGGTCGCGTGAAACGGGTCCGCTGCAGGTGACTCGTCCTGGAGGCGGTCGATAGGGTCCTCGCCGGACGCCTCGCCGGCAGGGCCGCGTGGCGCCTCGGCGACCGGGCGTCGCCACTCCCGGCGCTGCCAGTCGATCGCGAGGTTGACCGCGATGCGGTAGATCCACGTGTAGAAGCTCGCATCTCCCTTGAAGCTCCCGATCGATCGATACGCCTTGATGAAGGCTTCCTGCGTCACGTCGAGCGCCGCGTCCCGGTCGTGGAGCATGCCGAGGACGACCCCGAGGACCCGCCGCTGGTAGCGCTCCACCAGTTCGCGGAAGGCCTCGCGGTCGCCCTGGCCGGCCTCCCGGACCAGGTCCGCATCCGCCCTTTCCACCGACACTAGACGGGCCCTCCGGCCGGATTATTCACCGCATCTCCGCCCAGTTCGGCCCGGCCTTGAGATCGACCACGAGCGGGACCTGGAGGTCCACGACCCCCTCCATCCCCCGGCGCAGGAGGGGCCCGACGGCCTCCAGGTCGTCCTCGGGCACCTCCAGGAGGAGCTCGTCGTGGACCTGGAGCAGGATCCGGGACCTCCCGCCCCGGGCCTCGAGCTCGCGCTCGAGCCCCAGCATGGCGAGCTTGATGATGTCGGCCGCCGTCCCCTGGATCGGGCTGTTCCAGGCCATCCGCTCGGCCGCCTGCCGGATGTTCGGCACCTTGGAGGCGAGCTCGGGGAGAAAGCGGCGCCGCCCGATCATCGTGCTCACGAAGCCGTCGCGCCGGCCCGCTGCGAGCACCTCCTCCGAGAACTCGCGGACCTTCGCGTAGCGCTCGAAGTAGCGCTCGATGTAGGCGCTCGCCTCGGACATCGGGATCGAGAGCTCGCGCGAGAGCCGCTGCGGGCCCATGCCGTAGAGCACGCCGAAGTTGATCACCTTCGCGCGCCGTCGCTGCTCGGAGGTGACCTCGCCCGGAGCCACGCCGAAGACCTCGGCCGCCGTGCGGCGGTGGATGTCCTCGCCCGAGCGGAACGCCTCGACCAGCACCGGGTCGGAGCTCAGGTGCGCGAGCACGCGAAGCTCGATCTGCGAGTAGTCGCCCGCGAGCAGCACGTGCCCCGGGGGAGCGACGAAGGCCTCGCGGATGCGGCGGCCCTCCGCCGTGCGGATCGGGATGTTCTGCAGGTTCGGCTCGCTCGACGAGAGCCGCCCGGTCGCGGCGACGGTCTGGTGGAAGCGCGTGTGCAGCCGCCCCGTGCGCACGTCGATCGCCGACAAGAGCCCGGTCGCGTAGGTCGAGATGAGCTTCTGGAGCGCGCGGTGCTCGACCACCTTCGCCGCGATCGGGTGGCTCTCGGCCAGCCGGGCGAGCACGTCGGCGTCGACCGAAAGCCCGGTCCGCCCCTTGCGAACGCCCTTGGTGGGCAACTTCAGCCGCTCGAAGAGCACGTCGCGCAGCTGCGGGTTCGACGACACGTTGAACGGTCCGCCCGCGAGCTCGTGGATCTCCTTCTCGAGCGCGTCGGCCGCGGTGCGGAACTCGGCCCCGACCCGCTCGAGCACCGCGCGATCGACCTGGATCCCGCGCGCCTCGACCACCGCGAGCACGCGCGCGAGCGGCATCTCGACGTCGCGGTAGAGCGACTCGCCGCCGGTCGCGGCGAGCTCCGCCGCCAGCGCCGCCCCGACCTCGACGAGCGCCGTCGCGACCGCAGCCGCGCGCGCGTCGGGGTCGCCGCCCTCGGCCGCGGGCAGCTCGCGCCCGAGCCGCTCCCGGGCGAGTCCGTCGATCGAGTGGTCGCGGCGGGTCGCGTCGAGGACGTAGGAGGCGAGACCCACGTCGAGCGGCACGCCGTCGTCGTCGGGCGCGCCGAGCTCCCGGTCGCGGTGCAAGCGGTGGAGGTGCTCCTTCAGGTCGGCGACGTAGAGCGCGCGGCCCTTGGTCCCGCCGCCGTCGAGCAGGTCCGCGATCTCGTCGGGGATCTCCGGGCACACGAGCACGGGCTCGCCGGGCGCGGTCGCGACCGCGACGCCGCCCGGCGTCCCGAGCAGACCGGGCGCGGCGAACGCGACGCCGAGCGTCCGCGCCGACGCGATCCGCTCGGCGAGGGCGTCGCGCCCCACCCGCTCGACCGTGCTCTCGACGCGGGCCGGGCCCGCCTCGCCGAAGAACCCGCGCAGGATGCGGTCGAACTCGAGCTCCTCGGAGAGCTTGCGCAGCTTCGCGGCGTCGGGCTCCTCCCGCCGCAGGTCGTCGACCTTGACCGGCAGCTCCACGTCGGTGCGGATGGTCGCGAGGAAGCGGCTGTCGCGCGCGGCCTGCTCGCCGTCGGCGAGCAGCGTGCGCACGCGCTGCGCGCCGCGGAGATCGAGCGTGGGCACTTCGTCGAGGCGGCGGTAGAGCTCGTCGAGCGAGCCGAACGACGAGATGAGCCGGCTCGCGGTCTTCTCGCCGATCCCCTTCACGCCCGGGATGTTGTCGACCGCGTCGCCCATGAGCGCCATGACGTCGACGACCTGCTCGGGGTCGACGCCGAAGCGCTCGCGCACCTGCGAGCGCCCGGTGCGCCGGTCGTGCATCGTGTCGAGCAGCGTCAGGTGCGGCCCGACGAGTTGCATCATGTCCTTGTCGCTGGTGACGATCACGACCTCGAAGCCGCGCTCGATCGCCTGGCGTGCGAGCGTCCCGATCACGTCGTCGGCCTCCACGCCCTCGATGACGAGCAGCGGAATGCCGAGCGCCTCGACCACCCGCTTCACCAGCGGAATCTGCGAGACCAGGTCGGACGGGGTCTCGGCTCGGGTCGCCTTGTAGTGCTCGAAGGCCTCGTCGCGGAAGGTCCTGCCGGGGGCGTCGAGGGCCACCGCGAGGTGGGTCCCGGCGTTCTCCCGCAGGAGTTTCACGATCATGCTGGTGAAGCCGTAGGCCGCCCCGGTCGGAACCCCGGAACGCGTGCTGAGCGGAGGCAGCGCGTGGAAGGCGCGGAACAGGATCCCGCTGCCGTCGACCAGGTACAGTCGCTTCGAGCGGGAGGCCTCCGGCACCCCGTCCGACTACCAGACCGCCGCGGCCGGCGTCCACGCCGACGGGCCGCGGGCAAGTCCGGCGGGGGATTTCGGGAGTCCGTCCTCCCCGGGCGGCCATGAGCCGCACGGGCCGCGAGCGCAGACCACCGCGGGGCGCCCCGAGATCGTCGCGCGCGGCGCGCCGACCCGGGTCGCGATGCCCTGCGCGATGCCTTGACAGCCCGCGGGGCCGGCACTACCGAACCGCTCGAATTTCAGGCACGCTTCGGCCGTCGGAAAGCGAGCATGATCGAAGTCCACGATCTCACCAAGCGCTACGGCGAACGAGTCGCCG
>JAFMJW010000235.1 GCA_017853315.1 Alphaproteobacteria bacterium | reverse complement strand
AAGATCCGCACGCAGCTCTATCCCTACGTCGCCGGTGCCGACGAGACCTACCGCAAGACCGGCCAGCCGATCATGCGCCACCTGCTGCTCGGCTGGCCCGACGACTGGCGCGCGCGCGGCCGCGACGACGAGTTCCTGTTCGGCCCCGACCTGCTGGTGGCGCCCGTGCTCGAGCCGGGTGCCACGACCCGCGAGGCCTACCTCCCCGCCGGTCGCTGGATCGACTTCTGGCGCAGCGTGTCCTTCCAGGAGTCCGACGGCTCGCTCGTGCTGCGGTCGCCGGAGACGATCGCGGGCGGGCAGTCGGTCGTGCTGCCGGCTCCCGCCGAGGAGATCCCGCTGCTCGTGCGCGCGGGCGCGATCCTGCCGATGCTTCCTCCCTGGGTCGACACGCTCGCGGACTACGGCTGGGGCACGCCGGGTCTCGTGCGGCTCGCCGACGGGCCGCGCTCGCGCGACCTGCTCGCCTTCCCGCGCGGGCACTCGTTCGCACGCCTCGACGGCGGCGGGCGCATCGAGTCCGACGAGGTCGCGGACGGGTGGCGACTCTCGCTCCACGGACCCGAGACGTCGTGGCGCGTGCAGGCCTCGCTGCGAACGCTCGAGCGGCCGATCGCGCCTTGCGCGGTCGAGTGGAACGGGCGGCCGCTCGCCGACGGCACGTGGTCGTGGGACGCGGGGCAGGGCGTGCTGCGGGCGAAGTTCGACGGACGCGGCACGCTCGTCGTGCGCGGCTGCGCGGGGTGACCGGAGAGACGACGCGGCCGCGAAGGCGCGCGCTCCTCGCACGCTCCGCCCGCCGCACCCGGGTTCGCAGGGGCGTGTCGCGAGGTCGTTCGCGCCGCGGGGTGGCTCAGCGCAGCGGGACGACGCTCGCCGAGAGGTAGTCCGGCCGCGTCGGCGTCGTGTACGGCCAGGGCACGACCTCTCCGGCCTCGAGCAGTCCGCGGACGAAGGCGTCCTGGCGCGCGCGCGCGTCGGGTACGGGCACGTCGCGGTTCAGGACGGCGAAGCGCACGACGCCCCAGCGTCGCGTGCGTACCGCGCCGGCGAGCGCGCTCGCGCCCTCGGAGCCGAACGTCCCGGTCTTGCCGACCACCGCGCCCCGGCTCTCGGCGAAGCGGTCCTCGAGCGTGCCGGGGTCGACGCCGGAGACCGGGAGGACGTCGGTCAGCTGCAGGCCGTGGCGTCGGAGCTCGGCCTGGAGCGCGTCGAGGATCGCGATCGTCGCCCGTGGGCTCAGCCGGTTCGTCGAGCCCGCGCCCGCGCCGTTGTCGATCACGATCTCGGTGCCCGGGATGGCGGGCACCCGCGCGCGCACGACGTCCTGCACCGCGTGCGGTCCGCCGATCGCGTCGGCGACCTGGTGAAAGACGTTGTTCGAGTAGCCGTTCATCACCTTGACGACGTGCAGCAGCGGCGGCGAGCGGTACTCGAGGAGCGGCGTCGGCACGCGGCCCGCGGGAGCGCTCGCGGCCCCGGCGGCGCGCGTTCCGAACGAGAGCATCTCCTCGCCGAGCGTCCGGCTCGTCCCGACGCGTCGCGCGACCGCCGGCCACGAGCCCTTGCCCTCGCGGCCCTCGAGCACGGCCTTCAGGCGCCGCCCGTCGGGGTCCGGCTCCCAGTTGAGCAGGAAGGGCCCGTCCATGCGGAGTTCGCCGCCGACGCGCCGCACGCCGCGCTCGTTCAGGCCGGCGAGCAGCAGGAGCCCGCTCTCGTAGACGAAGAACGGGTCGTGTCCGCCCTCGACGACGAGGTCGCCCTCGAGGCGCCCGCCCTCGAGAGGGCCCGTGCCGACGACGCGCGTCGTGAAGCGGTGGGTCGGCCCGAGGCGCTCGAGCAGCGCGAGCGTGGTCGCGACCTTGGTCACGGACGCCGGGTGGACGGCGACGTCGGCCGCCTCGGAGGCGAGCACGCTGCCGTCCTGGGCGACCGCGAGGACTCCCTGGCCCGGCCCGACCGTGCGCAGCGCGAGATCCTGCAGCGGCGCCGAGGCGTCGGCTCCGGCCGTCGCGACGGTCGCGACCAGCAGCGCGAGCAGGAGCAGCGGTCCCGCGCACCGGCGGGCCCGCCGGGCGAAGGCGCCACGACCGGATCGGGGACTCGTGCGCATGGACGTCGTCGACCCTAGCCGGGTTCACGGAAGCTTGCACCCGGTGGTAGAGGGATCGGACGTCCCGTCCCGCCGGAGGTGATCCATGTCGCGTCTCTCGTCGCTCCCGTTCGTCGTCCTCGTGGCCGCAACGATGTCGTCCGCCTGCACGCGCAGCGAGGAGCCGTTCGCCCCCGGCCGGGGGGCGGGGGGTGGAGCGAGCACGGGCGGCGCCGACGCCCACGGTGCCACCGCGGCCTCGTCCGCGACCGAGGCCGCCAACCGCGCGGTCGCGCAGTCGCTTCCGATCGACGATCCGCGCGACTTCGAGGACGCGCGTCGCGGCCTCCTCGCGCGCGAGGAGCGGGTGCTGGTGAAGGGCGAGGACGGCGGCACGATCTGGGACCTCGGCGACTACGACTTCGTCGCCGGCGACGCGCCCCCGAGCGTGAACCCGAGCCTCTGGCGGCAGGCGAAGCTGAACGGGATCCACGGTCTCTTCGAGGTCTCGCCCGGCATCTACCAGGTGCGCGGCTACGACATCTCGAACATGTCGATCATCGTCGGCAAGACCGGCTGGATCGTGGTCGACCCGCTCACCTGTCGCGAAACCGCCGCGGCGGCCTTCGCGCTCGCCCGCAAGCACCTCGGGAACGCGCCGGTCGTCGCGGTGATCTTCACGCACAGCCACCTCGACCACTTCGGAGGCGTCGACGCGGTCCTGCCGGCCGATCCCGAGGCGCGCAAGAAGGTGCGGGTGATCGCGCCGCGCGGCTTCGTCGAGGAGGCGACGAGCGAGAACATCTTCGCCGGGCCCGCGATGATCCGTCGCGCCGCCTACATGTACGGCATGTCGCTTCCCAAGGACCCGCGCGGCCACGTCGACACCGGACTCGGCAAGCAGCCCGCGCGCGGCACGATCTCGATCGCGGAGCCGACCGACCTGGTCGACCGCGCGCCCCAGGAGATGGAGGTCGACGGCATCCGCTTCGTCTTCATGGACGCGCCCCACTCCGAGGCGCCCGCCGAGATGACCTTCTACCTGCCGGACGCGAAGGCCTTCTGCAGCGCGGAGATCGTTAGCCACGTGATGCACAACCTGCTCACGCTGCGCGGGGCCAAGGTGCGCGACCCGGTGCTGTGGAGCGGCTACGTCGACGCCGCGATGACCGAGTTCCGCGACGCGGAGGTCGTCTTCGGCAGCCACAGCTGGCCGGTCTGGGGCAACGCGCGCGGCATGGACCTGCTCGCGAAGCAGCGCGACATGTACCGGTTCATGAACGACCAGTCGCTGCGGCTCGCGAACCGGGGCGCCCGGCCCCAGGAGATCGCCGAGACCATCCGGATGCCGGAGTCGCTCGCGAAGGAGTTCGCGGATCGCGGCTACTACGGCACGCTGCGCCACAACTCGAAGGCGGTCTACCAGCACTATTTCGGCTGGTACGACGGCAACCCGGCGCACCTCGACCCGCTGCCGCCGGTCGAGTCCTCGAAGCGCTACGTCGAGGCGATGGGCGGCTCCTCCCGGGTGCTCGAGCAGGCGCGTGCGGCGCACGAGGCGGCCGACGACCGCTGGGCGGCGACGCTGCTCGACCACCTGGTCTTCGCCGAGCCCGACCATGCCGAGGCGAAGGAGCTGCTCGCGCAGGTCTACGACCAGCTCGGCTACCGGGCGGAGTCCGGCCCGTGGCGTGACATCTATCTCTCGGGCGCCTACGAAATCCGCCACGGAGTCTCGAGCCCGCCGATCGACATGAAGCCTGCGATGAACCTGCTGTCGCACCTCGAGCTCGGGAAGTTCTTCGACTCGATGGCGACGCGGATCGACCCGGAGAAGGCCGAGGGCAAGCGCGTCGTCATCAACTTCATGTTCACCGACGAGGGGGAGACGCACGTCGTCGAGCTCTCGAACTCGGTCCTCCACCACCACCGCCGGTCGCCGGACCCGGCCGCGAGCGCCACGGTGCGGCTCACCCGGCCGTTCCTGCTGAAGCTCGCGACGGGACAAGCGGGGCTCCGCGACCTCGTCTTCTCGGAGGACTTCGACGTCGAGGGGAGCCGGATGGACGTGCTCGGGCTGTTTTCCATGCTCGAGCGACCCGACGGGCTCTTCCCGATCGTGACGCCCTGACGTCCGCATGACGCGGCGGGCGCGCCGCGGCTCGCCCGCCGGGCCGTGCCTGCCGCCGGCCACCCCGCGGCGTCAGCCCTCCGCGCCGACCTTCTGGTAGTCCTTCACGTCGGCGAAGCGGATCTTCGGCCACTCCTTCTGCTCGTAGTCGAGAAGGAACTGCGACGGCGCGAGGAAGACCGGCGAGCCGTCGAGGTCGCGGGCGACCGAGGAGCGGTTGTCGGCGACGAAGCGGTCGAGCTCGCGCGGGTCGTCGCAGGAGATCCAGCGCACGGCCTGGAAGCGTGCGCTCTCGAAGGTGACCGGCAGCCCGTACTCCGCGTCGAGCCGGTCGACGAGCACGTCGAGCTGGAGCGCGCCGACCACGCCGACCAGGAAGGGCGAGCCATCGTCGGGCACGAAGAGCTGGACGACGCCCTCCTCGGAGAGCTGCTGGAGGGCTCCGCGGAGCTTCTTCGCCTTCATCGCGTCCTGCAGTCGCACGCGGCGCAGGATCTCGGGCGCGAAGCTCGGCACTCCGCGGAAGACGATGTCCTCGCCCTCGGTGAGCGTGTCGCCGATCCGCAGCGTGCCGTGGTTCGGGATGCCGACCACGTCGCCCGCCCACGCTTCCTCGGCGAGGGCCCGGTCGCGCGCGAAGAAGAACTGCGGCGTCGCGAGGCTCATCGGCTTGCCGGTGCGGACGAGTTTCGCCTTCATGCCGCGCCGAAGCTTGCCCGAGCAGACGCGCAGAAACGCGATGCGGTCGCGGTGGTTCGGGTCCATGTTCGCCTGGATCTTGAACACGAAGCCCGACATCGAAGGCTCCGCAGCCTCGACGACGCGGCGGTCGGCGGCCTGCGCCCGGGGACCCGGAGCATGCTCCGCGAGCGCGTCGATCAGGTCGCGCACGCCGACGTTGCGCAGCGCGCTGCCGAAGTAGACCGGCGTGAG
>JAFMJW010000234.1 GCA_017853315.1 Alphaproteobacteria bacterium | reverse complement strand
TTGACACCCGCGTGCGGATGCGGGAGCGCTTCGGGATCGAGATGCCGGTGCAGCGACGGACGGTCTTCTGGGTCGGGCTCTGCCTGGGCTTCCTCGCCCTCTTGTGGCTCCTGCGGGCGGTCCTGCTGCCGTTCGCGCTCGGGATGGCGATCGCCTTCCTGCTCGACCCGCTGGTCGGCTGGCTGGAGCGCCACGGCGTCCGCCGGGCGATCGCGGCGACCGGCATCATCCTCACGTTCTTCGCGATCGCCTCGGCGGTCATCATCCTGATCACGCCCGTGATCCTCGAGCAGGTGTCGGCGCTCGCGGTGCGGCTGCCGGGGCTGCTCGCCTGGGCGCGCGACGCGCTGCTGCCCTGGGTCCGCCACCTCTTCGAGCGCTTCCACGTCCCGATCCCCGCCGGGCTCTCCGAGCCCTCCGGCGCCGCGATGCAGCGGGTCGCCGCGATCGTGACGGCGCTCGTCGGCGGCGTTCTCTCCCGCGGGCTCGCGCTGTTCAACGTCGTCGCGCTGCTCGCGATCACGCCGCTCGTCGCGTTCTACCTGCTGCGCGACTGGCCGAAGATCGTGGCCCAGGTCGACGACTGGCTGCCCCGCCAGCACCGCGAGGTGATCCGCGAGCAGGTCGCGAAGATCGAGGAGGTGCTCTCGGGCTTCGCCCGCGGCTCCGCGCTCGTCTGCCTCGCGCAGGCGATCTTCTACGCGGTGGCGCTCACCGCGGTGGGCCTCGACTTCGGGCTGATCATCGGGCTCTCGGCGGGCTTCATCTCGTTCGTGCCCTACGTCGGCGCCCTGTTCGGCTTCCTGTCCTCGGTCGGCGTGGCGCTCTACCAGTTCTGGCCGGACTGGGTGCGGGTCGCGGGCGTCGGCGGCATCTTCTTCTTCGGCCAGTTCATGCAGGACTACGTGCTCGTGCCGCGCCTGGTCGGCGACCAGGTCGGGCTGCACCCGCTGTGGGTCATGTTCGGCGTGCTCGCGGGCGGCGCCCTGTTCGGCTTCCTCGGCGTGCTGCTCGCGGTGCCGGCCTGCGCGGTGATCGGCGTGCTGCTGCGGTTCGCGCTCGGGCGCTACAAGGAGTCGCACCTCTACCTCGGCGACGCGTGAGGGGCCGGCGCGACGAGGGGCCGCGCCGAGGCCGGGGCTACTGCCCGGGCACGCCGAGCACGCCCGCCCGGAATCGCCAGAGCTGGTAGGGGGCGCCGCGACGCACGGCCGCCTCGCCTCCGAGCAGGATCTCGTGCAGCGCGCTGCAGGTCACGTAGACCCAGCCGTCGGGCCCGAAGCCGATCCCGTCGGGCCAGCGCAGGCGCTCGTCGCGCAGCAGCGTCACCTGCTCCCCGTGCCGGTCGATCCGGTGGATCGCGTCGTGCTCGGGGTCGGTCAGGTAGACTTCGTCCTCCCAGTCGACCGTGATGCCGTCGCTCATCGTCTTGCGGGCGAAGGTCTCGACGCGCGCCGAGAGCTGCTCGGGCGAGAGCGCGGGGTCGTCGAGGTCCTGGGTCCGGATGCGCCAGAGGACGTCGGAGGTGACGGCCCCGTAGTAGAGCCAGAGCCCGTGGCGGTCGAGCGCGATCGAGTCGACGTTCGGCCGGATCGCGAACGCGCCGAAGAATTGCATGTCGCGGCCCCGCACGCGCGGCAGGTAGGGCATGGCCTGCACGGAGCGGTCGCCGTCGAGAAGGCGCCGGGCCGTCCTCGTCTCGACGTCGTACACGATGATCGCGCCCGAGTTCGCGAAGATGCTCGAGTCGGCGATGTAGATCTTCCGGCCGTCGGGCGAGATCGCAAAGTCGTTCAGCATCGAGCCGCGCCCGGCGATCTCGCGGGGAAACCAGTACTCGTGCTCCAGGTGGTCGATGTGGAGGTCGAAGGCGAGCAGCCGAGGCACGGTGAAGCCGTGGCTGCCGTGGTCGAGCACCCAGAGCCGGTCCTTCGCGTCGATGCGCAGCGAGAGCGGCGTGTCGAACCACGCGCCGGGATCCCGGGGCTGCTGGAAGGCCGCGTCCGGGAAGGGGACGGCGCGTCCGTCCTTCCACTCTGCGACCTTGATCTCCGGGTGTCCCTCGGGGTGGAAGGTGAGGAAGATCCGGCCGTCGCGCGCGGCGGCGACGTTGCCCGGCGGGGCCGGCAGGTCGGCGACCTTCAGGAGGGCCGAGGCGGGCAGGATCGGCTCGCCCGCGCGGTCGGGGAACGGCGCGCCGCCGCCGTGGCGCCAGCGGACGGCGCCCCAGAGCAGGGCGGCCGAGACGGCGGTCCAAGCGAGCAGGCGGGCGGCGAGGGAGAGGGCGCGCATCGTCGCGGGGTTCGCTCCGCCGGGCGGGGCGGGCTCGCTCGTATCGCGGCCGCGGCCGCCGCGCCAGTCGCCCCGTCCGCGCGATCGCGCTAGAACCGCCGCCCGATGCCGACGGGGACCACCATCGCCCGCATCGAAGCGGCACCGCTCGACGTGCCGATGCGCGCGCCGTTCGCGATCGCAGGCGGTGCCGCGACCTCGGCCGAGAACGTGCTCGTGCGCGTGCGCCTCGCGGGCGGCGCCTCCGGCTTCGGGGAGGGCGCGCCGCTCGCCGCGTTCAACGGCGAGACGCAAGGCTCCGTGCTGGCCGCCGTCCGCGCGGCGAAGCACTCGCTGGTGGGTCGCGACGCGGGCGACTGGCTGCCGCTGCTTCGCCACCTCGACGAGGAGGTCGAGTCCGGCTGCGCGCGGGCCGCGCTCTCGATGGCGATCCTCGACGCGTGGACGCGCTCGATCCGCATCCCGCTCCGCCGCCTCTTCGGCGGCTCCTCGACCGCCGTGCGCTCCGACGTGACGGTGGACCTGGTCGGCGGGCGCGAGGCCGAGGCCGCCGCGCGCCGGATCCGCCGGCTCGGCGTCGACGTGATCAAGATCAAGGTGGGCGCGGGGCTCGCCGAGGACGAGGAGCGGGTCCGCGGGGTCGCGCGCGGGGCGCCGTCGGCCGCGCTCTTCCTCGACGCCAACCAGGCCTACGACGCCCGCAGCGCGCTCGTCCTGCTGCGCCGGCTGCGCCTGCGCGAGATCGTGCCGGTCCTGTTCGAGCAGCCGGTGCCGGCCGGCGACTGGGAGGGCCTCGGCGACGTGCACCGGCTCGGCCGTGTCCGCGTCGCCGCCGACGAGAGCGTCGCGAGCCGCTCCGACGCGCTTCGCATGGCGCGGCTGCGCCCGGCGCAGGTGGTGAACGTGAAGCTCATGAAGACGGGGCTGCTCGAGAGCTGGGACATCGCCCGCATCTGCGCCGCGGCCGGGCTCGGCCTCATGGTCGGGGCGATGGTGGAGACGCCGCTCGCGCTCGCGGCGGCGGCGCACCTCGCGGCGGGGATCGGCGGCTTCGAGTTCGTCGACCTGGACACCGCGCTGTGGCTCGCGCGCGACCCGATGCGCGGCGTGACCTTCGGGCGCGGCGGCACCTGGGACCTCTCCGGCGTGTCGGCCGGCATCGGCGTCGTGCCGCGGCGCGCGCCGAAGGACTGAACGTGCCCGCCCCCGGCCGTCGCGGCCCGGTGCTCGCCGCGGGACGGCGGGACGACGCGGGGCACCTCTACCAGCGCGACTTCCTCGGCCCCCGCGACCGCGAGCTGGTGCTCGCGTGGCTCTCCGGGCTCGAGCCGCTGTGGGAGGAGCGCTTCTCCGAGCACTTTCCGCCGCCGCCGGGGCAGGCGCAGCGCCGCCTCCTGCGGCCCGTGTGGTGGCTCGGCAACTGGCAGTTCGCGTGCCTCGGCTACTACCGCCCGCCGCGCGGGACGCGCGACCGCTGCGTGCGGGCGGAGCCCTTTCCCGACGTGCTGGCGCGGCTGGTCGCGCGCATCGAGCGCCTGGTGCACGCGCGCTTCGCACCGCGCGACGTGCCGGCCGGCTGGAGGCTCAACACCTGCCTCGTGAACCTCTACGGGAATCGCCTGGAGGACGGGTGCGAGGTCGACGCCGCGCGCGTGGGCGAGCACCGCGACTTCGAGCCGGGCCCGGTCGCCTCGCTCTCGATCGGCGAGCGCGCGCTGCTGCAGTTCGTCACGCCCTCGCGCGCGGGCGAGCGCGGCCGGGTCGCCCTCGAGCAGTGGCTCGACGACGGCTCGCTGCAGGTCTTCGGCGGCGAGCGCTTCAAGGACCGGCTCTTCCACCGCGTGCAGCGGGTCGACCGTCGCGGCGGGTTCGACCTGCCGCCCGCGATGGCGGACTTCCGGACCCGTCGCGTCAACTTCACCTTCCGGTGGGTGCCCGACCGCCACGTGGTCCGCTTCCGCGACCTCGGCCCCGAGGCTCGGGCCGACGTCCGCGGCTACGTCGAGCGGCTCGCCCGCACCTCGCCCCACTTCCGGCAGGAGCTCGAGGCGGAACGGCGGCGTGGCGCGGACGGGGGGCCGGCGAGCCAGCGACCCTGACGCGGTCCTGACGCGGGCCCCCGCAGCCGACGACGCCGGAGGGGAGCCGCGCCCTTCGGATCGCTTCGCGCAGGGCCGCGCCGGACTCTCATCGCCCGGCGACTCGACTGGTAGCGTGCCGCCGCATCCTCGCGCCCCGAGCCGCCGCTCGTCGCGCGACGAGGACCAAGGAGCCGAGCTCATGCGAACCCTTCTCGCGGCCGCGATCGCCTTCGGACTCGCGGGCCTCCACGCCTCGTCGGCGCGCGCCGCCGACGCGCCTGCCGCGGCCCGGGCGGACACGATCTACCGCAACGGCCGCATCCTCACGATGGCCGGAGACGAGCCGAGGTACGTCGAGGTACTCGCGGTCGGCGACGGCAAGATCCTCCATGCGGGCGACGCCGCGGGCGCGTCCGCGTTCGAGGGTCCGAAGACGAAAGCCGTCGACCTCGCCGGTCGCACGATGCTGCCGGGGTTCATCGACACCCATGGGCACATGATCTACTTCGGCAAGAACCTGATCGACGCGGACCTGGTCGGGTCGAAGAACATGGACGACGTCGTCGAGCGGCTGAAGGAGCAGGCGAAGTCCACGCCCGAGGGTGCCTGGATCGTCGGCTTCGGCTACCGGGCGCGCGATCTCGCCGAGAAGCGCCCGCCGACGATCGAGGATCTCGACCGGGTCTCGAAGGCCCGGCCGGTGATGGTCGTGGACGCCTCGGGGCACCTGGGCGCGGGCAACTCGGTGGTGTTCCGGGAAGCCGGCATCTCGGCCGAGACGCCGGATCCCGAGG
>JAFMJW010000039.1 GCA_017853315.1 Alphaproteobacteria bacterium | reverse complement strand
GACTTCGACAAGAACAACTTCGAGGAGCCGATCGCGCGCGTCGACCGCTGCACCTCGTGCCACGTCACGATCGCCAAGGCGGGCTTCGAGAACGAGCCCAACCCGGCGAAGACCCACCCGAAGCTCGACACGCTGCTGCGGAGCCACCCGCCCGAGAAGTTCGGCTGCACGCCCTGCCACGAAGGGCAGGGCGTCGCGCTGAACTCCGTCGAGCAGGCGCACGGCGAGGTCGAGTTCTGGAATCACCCGATGCTCGAGGGCGAGCAGATGCAGTCGCGCTGCATCGGGTGCCACGCCGACGTGACGAAGCTCGAGGGCGCCGAGGACATCAAGCGCGGCGAGTACCTCTTCGAGCAGCTCGGCTGCCACGGCTGCCACCTCGTGCAGGGCTACGACCCGCTTCCGCAGGTCGGCCCGAACCTCCGCCGCGAGGCGGCGAAGGTGAACCCGCAGTGGCTCGTCTCGTGGATCAAGAATCCCTACGAGTTCCGGCCGCGCACCAAGATGCCGAACTTCCTGCTCGACGACGAGCAGTCGACCGCGGTCGCCGCCTACATCTGGCAGTCGAGCAAGGCCGACGGCGACGCCTGGCTCGAGCAGCACCCCGACCCCGGCGTCGACGCGTCGAACGCGGACCTGGTCGCCGCCGGCAAGACGGTCTTCGAGTCGGTCGGCTGCCGGGCCTGCCACGCGGTGTCGCCCGACGAGATCGCGACCCCGCTCGGCGCGGTGAAGGACTGGGGTCCGAATCTCCAGAAGGTCGCCCACAAGACGAACTCCCGATTCATCTACTGGTGGGTGAAGAACCCCCACGACTACTCGCCGAAGACCTTCATGCCGAGTCTTCGCCTGAGCGACGACGAGGCGAAGTCGGTCACGGCCTACCTCCTGAGCCTGGCGCCGTCGCCGGCGCCCGAGGGCAAGGTCACGCAGGCGATGCTCGAGGATCCGCAGCTCGCCGAGCAGGGCAAGGCGATCGTGCGCAAGTACGGCTGCTACGGCTGCCACCAGATCAACGGGATGGACAGCGAGTCCCGCATCGGCGTCGAGCTCTCGGGCTTCGGCGGCAAGGGCATCGAGGAGCTGTTCTTCGGGGCCCAGGCGGAGATTCCGCGGACCTGGGACGACTGGACGTTCAACAAGCTGAAGAACCCGCGGATCTACCAGACCGAGCACGTCGAACAGCTGATGCCGAACTTCCACCTCGCCGACGAGGACGTCCGCGCGCTCCGGGCCTGGCTGCAGAGCCGGATCGAGAGGATCCCGCCCGCGAAGTGGCAGGATCCGCAGAACGTCTCGCGCTGGCAGCCCTACAAGGAGGGACGCCGCATCGTCGAGTTCTACAACTGCCAGGGCTGCCACCAGATCGACGGGCAGGGTGGCTACATCCGGCGCCTCTACGAGGAGAACCCGACTCTCGCCCCCCCGATGCTGCTGAACGAGGGCGCGAAGGTGCAGCCGCAGTGGCTCTACGGCTTCCTCCAGGCGCCGCAGGCCCAGCCGCTGCGCATCTGGCTCAAGGTGCGCATGCCGAGCTTCGGGCTCGACTCCCCCCAGCGCACGAAGGTCGTGAACTACTTCAACGCGGGCGCCGACCTCGAGGATCCGTACTTCTTCTGGGATCCGGCGATCGACTCGACGCCGCAGCAGATCTCCGACGGCAAGAAGCTCATGTCGCAGGACTACTTCGCCTGCTTCTCCTGTCACGTCCGCGGCAGCGAGACGCCGTCGGGCCCGCCCGAGCAGTGGGCGCCGAATCTCGCCTACGCCCATGAGCGGCTGAACCCGCACTGGATCCTCGGCTGGATCAAGAACCCCCAGGCGCTCATGCCGGGGACCAAGATGCCGGCCTTCTACGAGGAAGGGCAGGCCGGTCCGGACGACGTCCTGGGCGGGAACACCGACGCCCAGATCGTCGCGATGCGGGACTACATCATGTCGATCGGCGCGAAGCCGGCCGTGCAGGCCGCCGGAGCGATCGGGCATGGCACCACGGCTCCGGAGCCCGCGCCCGCGGCGGCTCCCGCCCCGGTCGACGAGAAGAAGCCGGCCGAAGCGAAGGCGCCCGCCACGGAGAAGACGGCCCGCGCAGGCGTGGGGCCCGTCGCCGTGCACGGCGAGGGCTGAGGGAGATCCGTGCCGCCCCCCGGGGGGTGGCGCGGGGGAAGTGGGAGGCCGGCCACGGGCGAAGCCCCGCGGCCGGCCTCTCTGCATTCGGGCGTCTTCTTGAATCGCCCGTCGACATGGCGTTTAAGCGCCTCTGGCCGCGCGCGATCGAGTTCGCGGCAGTTCGGTGGACCGGTCCCGGAGCGGCTTCGTTCCCGCGACGGAGACGGGAAGAGAGAGGAGGCCACGATGGCCAGGCGGATCTGGGCAGGGATCGTGCTCGCGACGTTCACTCTCGTCGTGTCGGGCTGCGGGTGCGAGCGCAGGGAGTGGGGCTCCGGCGCGGTCGGCGGTGCACTCGTCGGCGCGGCGGCACTCGGCACGACCGGAGGCGTCATCGCGAACAACGTCCACCCGCCGTTCACCCGGCAGGACTCCGATCGCGGCGCCGGCATCGGCATCGGCATCGCGACCGGCGCGATCATCGGCGGCCTGATCGGCCATTGTCTCTTCGATCCGGAGCCTGCATCTCCCGCACCTCCCGCGCCGCCGCCGGTCGCGGCGCCGATCGCGAAGAAGCTCGTGCTGCGCGGCGTGAACTTCGACTTCAACAAGGCGACGCTGCAGAAGGCGGGTCTGCCGATCCTCGACGAGGCGGCCGACATGCTGAAGGCGAACCCGGACGTGAACGTCGAGATCCGCGGCTACACCGACGGGGTCGGCTCCGACGGCTACAACCTGCGGCTCTCCGAGCGGCGCGCCGAGACCGTGAAGAAGTACCTCGTGTCGCGCGGCGTCCCCGCCTCGCGCCTCACCACCCGCGGCTACGGCAAGGCCGATCCGGTCGCGACCAACGAGACGGCGGTCGGCCGCGCCCAGAACCGGCGCGTCGAACTCGTCCCGCAGTGACGGGCGGGGAGGGCGCGAGCGGCGCTCTCCCGCTTTCCCAGGAACGACGGCGCCCCGCCTCGAGGGCGGGGCGCCGTCTTCCCTTCGGGCCCGTACCTCCCGGGACCCGGGAGGTCGCGATTCCCGTGGAACCCTCGAGACAGGCTCCCGGCCCCCCGCGCCTGCGCACTCACGTCGGTCCGTCCGAGCTGGTCTCGCTGCTGCTCGCCGGAATCGGGCTCCGCCAGGAGACCTACCGCCACGTCGCGGCCGAGCCCGACGCGACCCACCATTGTCTCGCGGCGACCCTGCTCGGGGCGATCGCCTACGGGCTCTGCGTCTCCGGCCGCATCGCGCTGGCGCCGCCGCTGCTCGTCGTGGTGGAGGCGATCCGGGCGATGGCCACTCTCGTGGTCGAAGCCGGGATCGCCTGGATGCTCGGCCGCTGGGCTCTCGGCAGGCGTCTGCCCTTCGGCGCGGTGCTGCGACCGATCGCGCTCGCCGGTGCCCCCGGCCTCTTCTTCGCGATCGGCGCGATTCCCGAGGCCGAGCCTGCGGTCGCGATCGGGGTCCCGGCGTGGTTGCTGGTCGCCTTCGTCGTCGCGCTCCGCGCCGCCTTCGACGGTTCCTGGTTCCAGGCGATCGCGCTTGCGCTCGGGGTCTGGCTGGTCGAGCATCTGCCCGGTGCGCTGCTCGCTCTCCTCGACGCGCCCGCGCGCCTGCCCGCGGGCTGATGCCCCCGGCGGAGGGGTGAGTTCGCTTGGCTGAAGATCCGCCGATCGACGTCGAGGCGCTGGTCGCCGACCTGCGCGAGGAGGCGAGCCGGATCCGGACCTCGACCGGCGCCGGCTCGGTCCCGCCACCGGAGACGCGGGAAGCGGCACTCGCCGCGGTCGGAAGCGCCGGGGCGGTCGATCTCTCCTCGATCGGCGGACCCGGCGGATCCGCGGGCCTCCGGCTCGGCAACCTCGCGGCCCTCGCCGATCCGGGCGACGTGGCCTTCCACTCGCACCGCGCGCGGTCGGGGCGCGTCGTCGTCGAGGCCAAGAAACTCCTGCGCCGGCTGCTGACGCCGATCCTCGACCGCCAGGGCGCGTTCAACCGCTCGGTCGTCGACGCGCTCGCGGCGCTCGACGCGACCGGCGCGACCCGGGCGTCCTCGATCGAGAGCCGGCTCGAGGCCCTCGAGCGTCGCGCCGGGGTGGACGCGGACGCGTCGGCCGGTTCGACGGGCGCCTTCGACGCGCGCGCGTTCGGGGACCGTTTTCGCGGATCTCCGGAGCACGTCCGCGCGGGCCAGTCGGCCTACCTTCGCTGGTTCCCGGACGCGGGCGCGGGGCCGGTCGTCGACCTCGGCTGCGGGCGCGGCGAGTTTCTCGACCTCCTGCGCGCGCGCGGCATCGTCGCGATCGGCATCGAGTCGGATCCCGAGCTCGTGCTCGCCGGCCGCGCCCGCGGGCTCGACGTCCGTCCGGGCGACGCCGTGGCCGAACTCCACCGCTGCGAGGACGCGTCGCTCGGCGGCGTCGTCGCCTTCCAGGTCATCGAGCACCTCCCGTTCCCGCGGCTGCTCGAACTGCTCGCGCTCGCCCGGCGCAAGCTCCGTCCCGGCGGCCGCCTCGTGCTCGAGACGGTCAACGTCCAGAGCGTCTTTCCCTGGACGCGAGCCTGGTCCATGGATCCGACGCATCGCCACCCGGTCCACCCGGAGACGCTGCGCTTCCTCGCCGAGCAGGCAGGATTCGCCGAGGTCGAGATCGTGTTCTCGGGACCGGTCGACGAGCGGACGCGGCTCGAGGAGGGGCCGGACCTCGATCGCGAGTCGCGCAACGCGCGCCGCCTGAACGAGCTTCTGTTCGCGCCCCAGGACCATGCGCTGGTGGCGCGGGCCTGAGCGCCGGGGCCGGGCGGTCGCGGCGATCCTCGTGCCGTCGCTCTTCGCGGGCGACGCCACGGGGAACGACGCGCTCGCGATGGCGCGCATCCTCGGCGACGCCGGCTGGGACGTTCGCCTCGTCGCGGAGAACGCGGGCCCGGGCATCGACTTCGTGCCCGCCGGCGAAGCGGGTCGCCTGCTCGCGCGCCCCTCGACGCTGGTCGTCTACCACCAGTCCACCTGGTGGGACCGCGGCCTCCACCTGCTCCGGGGGGCGCGCGGCCCCCGCGTCGTCCGCGACCACAACGTCACCCCGGCCGGCTTCTTCGCCGGCGTCCACCCGGACTTCGTGCGGGCGGCCGAGGGCGGGGCCGAGCAGCGTGCACGCGTCGCACGCGAGCCCGGGGTGATGTTCCTCGCCGCGTCCCGGACCAACGCCCGCGAACTCCGCTCGCTCGGCGCCGATCCGTCCCGCCTCCGGGTCGTGCCGCCGTTCCACCGCGCGGAGGACCTCGCCGGGGCGTCGCCCGACGAGCCCGCGTTGCGGCGCTGGTCCCGCGGGGGGCCCACCGTGATCTTCGTCGGACGCATCGCGCCGCACAAGGGGCACCTCCGGATGCTCCGCGTGGCGGCCCTCCACGCGGAACTCTTCGGCGAGCCCGTCGGACTGCGGCTGGTGGGCTCCTTCGACCCTCGCTGGACGCGCTGGCGCGCGGCGGTCGACCGCGCGGTGCGGCGACTCGGGCTCGTGGATCGCGTCGAGATCGTCGGCCCGGTCTCCGAGAGCGAGCTCAAGAGTGCCTACCTCACCGCGCACGCGATGCTCTGCTGCTCGGAGCACGAGGGCTTCTGCGTGCCGCTGGTCGAGGCGGCGAGGCTCGGCGTGCCGGTGGTCGCGGCCCGGCAGCCCGCGGTGGCCGACACGCTCGGCCCCGAGGGCCTCGTGATCGACGGCGACGACGACCTGCTCGCGACCGCGCTCCACCGGGTGCTCCACGACGCCGACCTGCGCGAGAAGCTCGTGCTCGCGCAGCGCGCGCGCTACGACGCGCTCTGGGCCCCGGAGGTCCTCGAGCGCGGCTTCCTCGACGCGCTCGGGCCGCTCGCGCGTCCGCCGGTGGCGGGGGCCTGAGCGGATGCGAGTCGCGGTCGTCGTCCAGCGCTACGGCAAGGACATCCTCGGCGGCGCCGAGACCCACGCGGCGCTCATGGCGGGACTCCTCGCGGCCGAGCACGACGTCGAAGTCCTCACGACCACGGCGCGCGACTACCACGAGTGGCGCGAGGGGTTCCCGCCCGGCCTCGACCGTGTCGACGGCGTTCGGGTTCGACGCTTCCCGGTCGAGCAGGGGCGCCGCCCCTCGTGGCACGCGATGAGCCGGCTCCTGCACGACGGCTTCGAGGCGAGTGCCTTCGCCCGGCTCCCGCAGGAGGTGCGCGAGGCCTTCGCCGCGCGGGTGCGCGCCTGGCCCGACGCGCTGCAGGAGGAGTTCGTGCGGGGGCAGGGGCCGGTCGCGCCGGCGCTCGTCGACCACCTGCGGCGCGAGCGGCACGACCGCGTGCTGTTCGTGACCTACCTCTACCCGACGACCTACGACGGCCTGCTCGCCGTGGAACCCGGGCGGGCGTTCGTCGTGCCGACGCTCCACGACGAGCCGCCGGCCTATCTCCCGGTCTTCGGCCGCCGGCTCCGGCGGGCGCGACTGCTCTGCTCGACGGAGGCCGAGGTCGCCCTCGTCGGGCGCCTCTACCCGGAGCGGCCGCCGCATGCGAGCCTGCTCGGCTACGGGATCGATCTGCCGGCGGCGCGCGAGTCGGCGCCGCCGTTCGACGCCTCGTCGTACCTTCTGTACGCGGGCCGGGTCGACCCGCAGAAGGGGATTTCCGACCTGCTCGAGTGGTACGGCGCGCTGCGCCGCACGATGGCGCGTCCGCCGAGGCTCGTGCTGATCGGCGAGGTCGCGATGCCGCTGCCGCGCGTGGCGGGCCTCGAGGCGCTCGGGTTCGTGTCCGAGGAGCACAAGCGGGACCTCCTGCGCGGCGCTCTCGCGCTCGTCCACCCGTCACCCTACGAGAGCCTCGGCATCGTGATCCTCGAGGCGATGGGGTCGGCCGTGCCGATCGTGGTGCGCGCGGACTGCGAGGTGATGGTCGAGCATTGCCGCCGCGGTGGGGGCGGCCTCTGGGTCCGCGACGGCGCGGAGTTCTCGGCGACGGTCGCCCGGATGGCCGCGGAGCCGGAGCTGTGCGAGCGCCTCGGCCGGGCCGGTCGAGCCTTCGCGGAACGCGAGTACGGTCTGCCCGCCTACGCCGAGCGCCTGCGCGGCTGGTTCCGGTCGGACTCCGCGGATCCCCCCGCCGCCGCTGGCTGACGCGGCGGAGTCGATCCCTCCGTCGAGGCGCCCCTTCGCTCGGCGTGGGTCGTCCCCGGGGCGTTCCGTTCCACGGCCGCGGGGGCCGCCCGGGCAACCGGCTTCTTCCCCCGGCTGTCACGGAACCGTCACATTGGACGCCTACCTGTGCTCCCGGAGGTGATCGACATGAGAGCAGTCAGGGTGTTCGCAGCCGCAACGCTGGTCCTGGGCTCGATGCTCCTCGGGAGCCCGGCGACGGCCGACGACGTGACCGTCAAGGGATCCGACACGATGGTCCTCCTCGGCCAGAAGTGGGCCGAGGTCTACATGGGCAAGAACCCCGGGACGAAGATCCAGGTGACCGGCGGCGGTTCGGGCACCGGCATCGCGGCGCTCACCAACGGGACGACCGACATCGCCGAGTCCTCCCGGCCCATGAAGCCGCAGGAGACCGAGGCCGCGGGGTCGAAGGCCGGCGCGAAGACGAAGGCGCTCCCGGTCGCGCTCGACGCTCTCTCGATCTACGTCGCGAAGTCGAACCCGCTCGACGAGATCAGCATCCCGCAGCTCCGCAAGATCTACACCGGCGCCGTCGGCAACTGGAAGGAGGTCGGCGGGCCGGATCGGCCGATCAACCTCTACAGCCGCGAGAACAACTCGGGCACCTACGTCTTCTTCAAGGAGCACGTGCTCTCGAACGACGACTTCGACCCCAGCGCCCAGACGCTTCCAGGCACTGCGGCGGTCGTGAACGCGGTCGCGAAGGACGCCGACGGCATCGGCTACGGCGGCATCGCGTTCGCGGAGGGCGTGAAGCGGCTCCGGGTGAAGAAGGACGACCAGTCGCCCGCCGTCGAGGGCACGCTCGAGAACGCGCAGAACGGCTCCTACGGCCTCTCGCGCGAGCTCTTCTTCTTCTACTTCCCGGGGCGCAACCCGGCGGCGGACCGCTTCGCCGACTGGGCGGTCTCGCCCGACGGCCAGAAGGTCGTGAAGGACGTGGGCTACTACCCGCTGCCGACCGCGAAGTGAACGAGTCGACGGCGGCGCGCCCGAGGGCGCTGGACGCGGTCGCGGCCGCGTCCTCGGAGAGTCGCAGGCGTGCGGCCCGGCGGGCCGAGAGCCTGTTCGGGGCCGTCGTCCGCACGGCGGCGTTCGCGGCGATTCTCGTCATCGTCCTGATCTTCGTCTTCGTCGGCCGCGAGGCGCTGCCGCTTCTCTGGCAGGACGCGACCCCGGGCCACGAGAGCGAGACCGTGACCTGGTCGAGCCTGGCCGGGCCGACGACCTACCCGGACCGCCCGCCGCGCCACGTCTGGCAGCCGGTCTCGACCGTGCCGAAGTACAACCTCGCGCCGCTCGTCGTGGGCACGCTGAAGACGACGCTGGTCGCGATCCTGTTCGCGGGGCCGCTCGCGGTCCTGGCGGCCATCCTCACCTCGGAGTTCGCGCCGCGCTGGGTGAGCCAGGTCGTGAAGCCGACGATCGAGCTGCTCGCGGGCATCCCGTCGGTCGTGCTCGGCTTCTTCGCACTCATGGTGCTCGCCACCTGGCTCCAGCAGATCCTGGGCGTGCGCTACCGACTGAACGCCCTCACGGCCGGCATCGGGCTCGGGATCGCCGTCATCCCGATCATCTACACCGTTGCGGAGGACGCGCTCGCGGCCGTCCCGAGATCCTACCGGGAGGCCTCGTACGCGCTCGGCGCGAGCCGCTGGGAGACCGCCGTCCGGATCGTCGTCCCGGCCGCACTCCCCGGGATCTTCGCCGGCCTCGCCCTCGGCTTCGGCCGGGCGGTCGGGGAGACGATGATCGTCCTCATGGCGTCGGGCAACGCGGCGCTCACGACCTGGCCGCTGACCGACTCCGTCCGCACGCTGTCGGCGACGATCGCCGCGGAGCTCGGCGAGGTCGTCTTCGGCGGTCCGCACTACCGCGTGCTCTTCCTGCTCGGCGTGCTCCTCTTCCTCTTCACCTTCGCGGTGAACCTGGCGGGGGAGCTCACGGTCCGGAGACTGCGCGAGCGCCTCGGGGGCCGCGCGTGAGCTCGCGCATCCCGGGCCGCCCGGCTGGCGCTTGGAAGGGCCATGCCTTCGTCGCGCTCTGCGGCGCGGCGGCGGCGATCATCGTCGCGATGCTCGCGGTCATCCTCTTCGACGTCGTGCGCAGCGGCTGGGCAGGCCTCGGCTGGCAGTTCCTCGTCTCGGCGCCGTCCGAGGGCATGCGGGGCGGCGGGGTCGGTCCCGCCATCTTCGGGACCTTCGCGCTCGTGCTGCTGATGACGATCGCGGTCGTGCCGCTCGGCGTGCTGACCGCCGTCTACCTCTTCGAGTACGCGCGGCCGGATTCGGGGTTCGCGCGCGCCGTGAACCTCGCGGTGAGCAACCTGGCCGGCGTTCCCTCGATCGTCTTCGGCCTCTTCGGGCTCGGGTTCTTCGTCCGCTTCGTCGGGGGCGGGATCGACCGCGTGTTCCACGGCGGAGAGCTCGCCTGGGGCAAGCCGTCGATCCTGTGGGCGGCCCTCACCCTCGCGCTCCTCACGCTGCCGGTCGTGATCGTGACGACCGGGGAAGCGCTCCGAGCGGTGCCGGTCGCCGCCCGCGAGGCGAGTTTTGCGCTCGGGGCGACGAAGTGGCAGACGATCTCGCGCGTGGTCCTCCCGCAATCGCTGGCCGGCATCCTCACCGGGGCGATCCTCGCGGTGAGCCGCGGGGCGGGCGAGGTCGCGCCGATCATGTTCACCGGGGCCGCCTACTTCCTGCCCAAGCTGCCGTCCCGGCTCACCGACCAGTTCATGGAACTCGGCTACCACGTCTACGTGCTGTCGACGCAGTCGCCCGACATCGAGGCGACCAAGCCGATCCTCTACTCGACCGTGCTCGTCCTCCTCTTCCTCACCTTCCTCCTGAACGCGACGGCGATCGCGATCCGCGCGCGATTCCGCGCGGCGCTCCGCCCGCAGGACGCCTGACGTGGACGCGGGAGCCGAAGCCACTCCGGTCAAGGTCTCGGCCCGGGACCTCGACGTCTTCTACGGCGCGACCCAGGCTCTCCACGGCATCACGCTCGACGCCCGGGCGAACCGCGTGACGGCGCTCATCGGGCCGTCGGGCTGCGGCAAGTCGACGTTCCTCCGTTCGATCAACCGGATGAACGACCTGATCGCCGGCATGCGCCGCCAGGGGACGATCCTGCTCGACGGCCGAGACATCCACGACCCCGACGTCGACGTGGTCGACCTCCGGCGCCGGGTCGGCATGGTCTTCCAGCGCTCGAATCCCTTCCCGAAGTCGATCTACGAGAACGTCGCGTACGGGCCGCGGATCCACGGGGTGTCCGACCGCACGACGCTCGACGAGATCGTCCGGACGACGCTCGAGCAGGCGGCCCTCTGGGACGAGGTCAAGGATCGCCTCGGGGCCTCCGCCCTTTCGCTCTCCGGGGGCCAGCAGCAGCGCCTCTGCATCGCCCGCGCGCTCGCCGTCGAGCCCGAGGTGCTGCTCATGGACGAGCCGGCGTCCGCGCTCGACCCTCTCGCGACCGCGAGGATCGAGGAGTTGATCCACGAACTGAAGGAGCGGTACACGATCCTCATCGTGACCCACAACATGCAGCAGGCGGCGCGTGTCTCGGACACGACGGCCTATTTCTACATGGGCCGGCTCGTCGAGATGGGGCCGACCGCGCAGATCTTCACGAACCCGTCGAAGCAGGAGACCGAGGACTACATCACGGGACGGTTCGGGTAGGGCGGGGGCGATGGCGCAGCACACCGACCGGCGATACGAAGAGGATCTCGCGAGGCTCCGCCAGCTCGTGCTCGAGATGGGCGGGCTCGTCGAGAGCCAGATCGCGGACTCGGTCCGGGCGCTCGCGTCGAACGACGCCGCCCTCGCGAGGTCGACGATCGAGAGGGACCACGAGGTCAACCGCTACGACGTCGAGATCGACGAGGAGTGCCTCAGGCTTCTCGCCCTCCACCAGCCCGCCGCCCGCGACCTGCGGCTCATCACGACGGGCTTGAAGATCACGACCGACCTCGAGCGCATCGGCGACCTCGCCGTCAACGTCTGCGAGCGCGTGGTCGAGCGTTCCGGAAAGGGGCAGGAGGTCCGGATCGATCTTCCCCGCATGGCGGACATGGCGCGCGGGATGCTGCGCGAGAGCCTCGACGCCTTCGTGCGCGAAGACGCGGAACTCGCACTCAAGGTCTGCCGCGACGACGACGCGATCGACGCGCTCCACGGCGCGATGTTCCGCGAGGTGATCGGCTGGATGGGGGCGGATCCCGGTGCGGTGGTCGACGGCACGGGCCAGATCTTCGTCTCGAAGTACTTGGAGCGCATCGCCGACCACGCGACGAACATCGCCGAGATGGTGGTCTTCATGGTGAAGGGAAAGAGCATCCGGCACCTCTCGGTCCCGACGACGATCTGATGACCGCGGAACGACCAGCCACGCAGTCGCCGGCCGGGCCGGATCGGTCCCCGGCGGAGCGCCGCAAGATCCTCGTCGTCGAGGACGAGCCGGACATCCTGGAGCTCGTCCGGGTCGCGCTCGAGGCCGAGGGGTTCTCGGTGGTCGCGGCGGGCGACGGCGAGCTCGGCTGGGTGCTGGCCCGGCGCGAGCGGCCCGCCGCCCTGGTGCTCGACCTCATGCTGCCCAAGCTCGGCGGCATGGAGCTGTGCAAGAGGATCCGCGGGACCCGGGAGACCGCGGGGATCCCGGTCGTCATGCTCACCGCGCGCGGCACGGAGACCGACAAGGTGGTCGGCCTCGAGATGGGTGCGGACGACTACGTGACCAAGCCCTTCAGCCCGCGCGAGCTCGCGGCCCGGGTGAAGGCCGTCCTGCGCCGCGCCTACGAGGCGCCGGCGGAGCGACCGCACGAGGTCTACGAGAAGGGACCGCTTCGGATCGACTTCGACAGCTGGGAGACCCGACTCGACGGGCGACGGATCGAGTTGTCGCTGCGCGAGTTCGAGTTGCTCAAGTTCTTCGTGACCCACCCGAACCGGGTGTTCGAGCGCGGCCAGCTGCTGGACCTCGTGTGGGGTCGCGACACCTTCGTCGAGCCGCGCACGGTGGACGTCCACATCCGCCGTCTCCGCCAGCGCATCGAGCGGGACGGCTCGATGCCGGAGCTGATCGTGACGGTCCGCGGGGTGGGCTACATGTTCGACGAGCGCGGGCTCGGTGCCTGAGTCGGCCGATCCGTCGCGCCCGGCGTCGTCCCGGGGCGGCCTCCACGAGGCGGGATTCCTGCGGCTGCTCCTCCCGGCGCTCGTCGCCTGCGGCGTGCTGCTGCTCGTGCCGGGAAGCGGGGCGCGGGGGTTGGCGTTCGCGGGTGCCGCGGCGGCGCTGGTCGCGGTCGGGCTCGCCCGCCGCACCTCGGGGAAGGAGGCCCGCATCGAGGATTGGCTCGGGCGCGTGCGCCGGGGCGAGCGCGCCCCGGTGCCGCTCGCGGTCGGGCTTCCCGACCGGCTCGACCGGATCGCGGCGGAATTCGGGGAGATCGCCGCCGCCCGGTCCGAGGAGAACTCCTCGCTCCGCGAGGAGCGCGACCGCCTCGAGGCGACGCTCGGTGCGATGGTCGAGGGCGTCGTCGCGATCGACGCGGCCGGCCACGTGCTGCGCGCGAACGACCGCGCGCGCGAGATGCTGGGAACCGCACTCGGGGACGACCTCGAGGGCCGCCTCTGGGTGGACTTCAACCGGGACCCGGAGCTCGCGGCCTTCGTCCGGGACGCGCTCGCGGGGGGCGTGCGCTGCTCGCGGGAGATCGAGATGCGCGGGGCCGTCGACCGGGTGCTGCGCGCGAACGCCGGCCCGACCGCCGACGGCCGGTTCTGGGTCCTCGTCTTCCACGACGTCACCGAGACCCGCCGGCTCGAGCGCATCCGGACCGACTTCGTCGCGAACGTCTCCCACGAGCTGCGCACCCCGCTGACGGCGATCAAGGGCTTCGCCGAGACGCTCCGGTCGACCGGCTTCGAGGACCGTGCGACGGCCGCGCGCTACGTCGAGGTGATCGACCGGCACGCCGGTCGGCTCGGGCGACTGATCGACGACCTGCTCACGCTCGGCGATCTCGAACTCGGCCGCAAGCCGCTCGTCCGCGAGGACGTGGCGGTGGCGTCGGTGGCGCGCGACGCGGTCGAACTGCTCGAGGAGGCGGCGCGGCGCGCCGGCGTGACCGTGGTCGTGGACGCCCCCGAGGGCACGCGCGTCTCCTGCGACGCGGACCGCCTGCTGCAGGTCTTCTCGAACCTGCTCGACAACGCGATCAAGTACGCTCCGGGCGGCCACGTCCGGATTTCGGCCGCGCCGACGGGCCGCGACCGGGTGGAGATCGCGGTCGCCGACGACGGCTGCGGCATCCCGTCGGCGGATCTCCCGCGATTGACGGAGCGTTTCTACCGCGTGGACAAGTCGCGCGGTCGCGACCTGGGTGGCACGGGCCTCGGGCTCGCGATCGTGAAGCACATCGCGCAGGCCCATGGCGGCGAGATCGCGATCGAGAGCCGTCCGGGTGCGGGCACGACGGTGCGGGTGACCCTGCCCGCCGCAGGAGCGGGTCGGGCCGCTCCGGACGGCGAGCCCGCGGCTTGATCGCGCACCGCCGACCGCTCGTTGCCGTGCCGTTCGCACCGGGATAGGGACCGGCATTGCGATGCGCCGCGGTGGCGCACGTCGCGGGCGAGGGGGCGGTGGGAACGAAGGCGCGGGTGCGGCGGACGACCGCGGCCGGGGAATCGGGGGGCTCGTCGGCGACGGCGGTCGGCCGCGAGACCGGCGAGGAGCGCCTGCGCCGCAAGCCCGCGCCCGGCGGTCGCAAGCGCGAGCGAGCCGCCCGGGGCGGCGCGCGGAAGTCGTCCCGGTCCGGGCGGCGCGGTGGGAACCGGCGCGACGCCCGCTGGTCCGCGGGCTGGGTGCTCGCCGCGCGCCTCCTCGAGCATCTCGTGTCCGGGGCGCTCGTGGTCGCGGCGATCCTCGCCGTGCTCGGCGTGGCGGGTCTCGACGGTCGTCCATGGACCCTCGTCGCGGCGCTCGGCGCTGCGACGGTCGCGGCGGTGGCCTTCGCCGTCGCGGTGGACCGACTTCGCCTGGGCGCGAGGCCGCCGGCGCGCGCGGCCCTCGACGCACTCCTGCTCGCGGCGCTCGCCGGCCTCGTCGCGTGGTCGCCGCCGCGCAGGACGCTCGCGCGGCTGAACGAGATCGCGGCCGGCGAGCGGGCGACCCAGGAGCGGGTGATCCGCCACCAGGTGTGGGCCGCCTACCGGCGGATGGATCGGGCGAGCGCGACGAAGCTCGTCGAGCGAGGCGAGGGCTACGCGCCGGTGGTCGAGGAGGCCGCCCGCGCCTTCGGCGTCGATCCCGAGCTGCTGATGGGCGTCGCCGCGACCGAATCGAGCTTCCTGCCGCGCGACAGCGCCGACGGCGGCCACGGGCTCTTCCAGGTCACCGCGGTCCCCGCGTCGGCGACGGCCCGGGCGAAGCAGGTGCTCGGCGTCGCCGCCCTCGATCTCGCCGACGACCGGCACAACGCGACGGTCGCTGCCGCGACGCTCGCCGAGTACGCGGGCCAGATGAAGGGCGACCTCTTTCTCACCCTGCTCGCCTACAACATCGGACCGGCCAACGGGGGCCTGCGCACGATCATGGACCAGTACGGTGCGCGGAACTTCGCGCAGGTGCAGCCCTGGCTTCAGCCTCTCCCGCGCGACTACCCGGTCCGGGTGCTCTCCTCCGCGCTCGCCTGGCGTGTCTGGCGCCGCTTCCACCGCCTGCCGGCCTTCGAGGATCCCGAGGGCGGGCGGCTCGTGCAGGAGTCCGGCATTCCCGGGTTGGACGACGACGCATGGCGGGTCGGGGAGCGCGGTGCCTCGGGCTCGGTGCGTGCTCCGGACGCATCGGGCACCTCTCGGTAGGCGACGCAGCAGAGGAGGGCGGCGGCGCCCACGAGGGTCGCGAGGTCGAGCCCGGCCTGGCCGCTCGCCCCTTGCCCGAAGGCGCTCTCGCGCAGCGGTTCGAGCACGAGTCGCGACGCGGAGAGGACGGTTGCGAAGGCGAACGCGGTCGCACCCGGGGCGCCGATCGCGCGCGCGGCGCGCCGTGCGACGAACGTCGCGAGCAGCGCGGAGGCGGCGAGGTAGAGGGGGTAGGGGTGCGCGGGAAGTGCGATCGCGGAGCGGTCCGAGATCCGTCCGAGTGCGACCTGGCTCCACCAGGACGGGCTCGCCTTCGGCCAGCGCATGCACCACGGCAGGTCGCATGGAACGCCGAAGCAGCATCCCTCGGCGAGGCAGCCGAGCCGTCCGAGCGCGATCGCGAACCCCGCGGGGGGTGCGACCGCATCGAGCAGCCGCGTGCGCGGAACGGGCTGCCCGAGCCAGCGCGGCCCGGCCGCGACCAGCAGCACGACCGCGGTCGCGAGTCCGCCCCCGATGCGGAGGCCCGGAGTCGAGGCGACGGCGTGGATGCCGGTTTCGCCGAGCATTCCGGCGACCGCGCGAACGAGCCCACCGAGCCCGAGCCCGCCGCCGAAGCCGTGCCCGAGCCCGGAGAGAAGAAAGTGGATCCGTGCCCCGAGCACGACCGCGGCGACGGTCGCGAGGCAGAGCGTCGCCCGCCTCCATGCCGAGGGGGCCGAAGCCGTCGACGGCAGGACGGACCCCAGCGCCCGGTGCGCGGCGGCGCTCCAGAGAAGCGCCGCCGCACTCCAGCCGAATGCGTGCAAGTGGTGGCCGGGCAGCATCGACGGTCAGAACAGGCTCGAGAAGTCGAGCCCGAGCGAGAGGTCGACGTTCACGTCGACGTCGACCTGGACGGAGATGTCGGCGATGTCCCGCTTCCCGAACACGCTCGTCGCGACGAACATCGCGCCGGGACGACTCGCCGTCGCCATCCCGAGCACGTAGGGGTACTCGGAGCCGCGGGCGAGAGGCGGGCTCTGGACGTTGATCGACGGCGACTGCAGCACGAGCCAGTCCAGCGGGCAGCCCTGGCGCAGGTCGCAGACGCCCGAGCGCAGGTACTCGAAAGTGCCGCCGGGGTGCTGCCCGAGCCAGAAGTTCGGCGTGTCCTCGTCCACGTCGAGCGCGATCGACGGGTCGTCGCCGTCGTCGGGGCCGTCGGCGACGACCGCGTGGGCCCGGTCGGCTCCGCTGATGCGCGTCTCGACCTGCGCGAAGCCGCCCTCGTAGCCGGGCCAATTCAGGTTGAATCCCTCGAGCGTGGGCGGGTCGGTCCACGCGCTCCAGGCCTTCGTCTCCGGATCCCAGGCCCGCACGCGGAGCGCGGTGTAGACGCCGTCGAGGCCGTTCCCGCCACCCGGCCAGGAGGAGATCACCTGCACCGAGCGCTGGCCGTCGAGGTCGCCGAAGCGGAAGTAGCCGAGGCCGTCCGCCGTCGCCTGCGCGACGGTCGTCCACTCGCACTGGTCGATGCACCAGCCCCAGATCTCTTTCGCCGGACAGCGGGGCGGGCAGATCTCGCGCCGCTGGAGGTGGCGCTGGTAGGCCTGCAGTTCGATGGTCGAGTTGCGCGGCGCGCAGTGGCCGCGCAACTCGTTCAGGTCGTTGCCTCGCGTCTTCACCGAGTCGAGCAGAGGGACGCCGCCGCTCGGACAGCTGCACTGCGCCCGGGCGGAGGCCGGGACGAGCAGCATCGCGGCGAGGGCGACGAGCACGTAGCGCCGCGGGTCGGTCTCCCGGCGCCCTGCGCGGCCGCGGAGAGAGATCGAATTCGGGATCGTTGCGTCCTTCACGACCGGCCTCCTTCCTCGCGGATCACGAGGCGCAGGGCCTCGTCCGCGTCCGCCCGCGCGTCGCGGTCGAGCGCTCGCCGCAGGAACTCGACGGGCGATTCGACGCCACGTGCCCGGTTCGCGAACAAGGCGGCGAGCCGGGCGACGAACGCGCGCGGCGGGAGTCGCAAGTCGGCGAGAGTCGGGCTCTCGCCCGGGGCTCTCGCCGGTCCGCTCGCGCGTCCGGGGAGGGCCCGGAGGCGCAGGATCGTGCGGCGAGCCGCGCGCGTGTCCCCCGCCGACAGCTCGGAGAGTGCAAGGTCGAGTTCCACGTCGTCGGCGAACGACGTCGTCCGCGCGAGACGGCGAAGGCCGCGCAAGGCATGGCGCGCCCGTCTCGGGTCGCCCGCGGCGGCATGGGCTCGTGCGAGGCTCCACTGCGCCGCGGTACGAAGGATCGGGTCGGGCGACGTCCGGGCGACCGGCCCGAGGATGGCGATCGCGGCCACCGGCTCGGCCGAGGCGAGCGAAGCCCAGGCCCCGCCGAGCGTGGCGAGGTCTCGCGCGGCGAGGTCCGGCGACGAGGCGGCCGCGGCGAAGGCGCGACGGGCGCTCGCCGGGTCGTCGCTGCCCAGCGCGATCCAGCCGCGCGCGATCGCGAGCGCATCGGTTCCCGAAGGCAGGGCACGCGAGAGATCGCCGGGCACGACGAGCGCGCTCTCGGCCGCGGCGCGGTCGCCGCGACCGAACTCGAGCGTCGCGAGGAGCAGCGCGGCTTCGACGCCCCGGGCACTCCCGGGCTCGGCCGCGCAGGCGGAGCGCAGGGCGTCGCGCGCGCGGTCGGAGTCGCCTTCCGCGAGCGCGTAGCGTGCCTGGCGCAGCAGGACGCCGGCGGGCGGAGTGTTCGCCGCGGCCGCCTGCGCGCGGACGAGGGCCAGGATGCAGGCCGCGACCCGCAGGGCTGCCGCGGGGGTGCCGGACATGGCACGGGAGTGCGGACGGCGGGGCATCGGGACCGCGATCGGACCTGCCGACGGCGGACCTGCCGACGGCGGAGCGGGCGGCGGTGGAGCGGGTGGCGGCTGGCCCGGGGGTCTCGGGACGTTGGTGCGAGCGTCGCGCATCGACGAACCTCCTTCGCTCCGGCCGTTGCCGGTCCGGAGCCTGCTCGGGTCGCGCGAGGGATCGCGACCGTCGGGCGGCGGGGGGCCGCGACTCCGGGCTGAGCATCGCGCGTGCCGGCCCATGGAGGCCGGGAACGGGCTCGCGCTGCAGCAGCCGGGTACGACCTGCAACGGAGGATTTCGGGCGTTGCACGGCCGGGTTGCGGCAAGGTGCACGCCGTGGCCCGGTCGCGGGGCCGTCGTCGCGGCAAGGATGCAGGCGCGGCAGGATCCGGTGCGTGCGCTCGCGCACGTTCGGCCGCATGGTGTAAGACGCGCATCATTCGTCGTGCCGCCCGGGAACCCGGTGCGCGGCGAGCAGACGCTGCATGGTGGAGTCCGGCGAACGCGATCGGGTGCCGACCTCCGGGGAGGTCGTGGCGACTTCCCTCGCGCGCGGAAGCCTGCCCGCCGCGGCTACGTGCGAGGCGCTCGCGAGCTCGCTCGGCGGGCTCGCCGTGGTCGACCTCGAGACCACGGGACTCGACCCCGCGACGGCGAAGGTCGTCGAGATCGGCGCCGTGATCCTGCGGCCGGGCATGCCGGCGCGGCCGTTCCACCGCTTCGTCGACCCGAGGGAGCCGCTGCCGACCTTCACGAGCCGGTTGACGGGACTCGTCGACCGGGACCTGCTCGGCGCGCCCTCGTGGGAGTCGGCGTCCCGGGATCTCGCCCGCGAAGTCTCGGGGCTCGCGATCGTCGCCCACAACGCGGAATTCGAGCGAGGCTTCCTCGGGGGGCTGCTCCCCGCCGGCACGCCCTTCCTCGACTCGCTCGAGCTGGCCTGCGTCCTCCACCCGGAGCTGTCGAGCCACAGCATGGAGTCGCTCGCACGTCGCTTCTTCGGCCGCGTCGAACGCCACCGTGCGCTGGACGACGCGATCGATACCCTGGCGGTCCTCGCCCTGCTCCACGAGGAGGTGGTCCGGGGCGAGCACGAGGAGCTGCTGCTCGGAGCGGGCCTCGACCCGGCCTGGCCCTGGGCGTCCTGGCTCAGGCGAGTCTTCTCGGGCGGGGCGGGCTTCCGCCTGCGAGGGCAGGGGCCGCGCCGGTCGGCGCCGATCGGGCACGGGTCCCCCCGTCCTCCCGCCGGCCGCTCGGCGGTGCCGGCGTCCTGGCTGTCGCGCGACTTCGTCCGCGGGCTGCTCGAGGACGAGGAGCGGTGGCGGCGGATCTTCCCCGGCTACCGCGTCCGCGAAGGCCAGATCGACCTCGCCTGCGCGATGCTCGACGCGTTCGCGTCGGACCGGGCGTTCGCGGCGGAAGCCGGGACCGGCATCGGCAAGACCCTCGCCTACGGGCTGGTCGCGACCCTTCACGCGGTGCACCACGGCGCGCGCGTCGTCGTCAGCTCGGCGAATCGCACGCTGCAGGAGCGCCTCGTCGAGGAGGAGCTGCCGCGGATCGCCGCCGTGCTCGGGATCGAGCCGCCACCGGCGCTCGTGCTGCGCGGGCGAGCGAACTATGGCAGCCCGCGGCGGATGCGCGGGCTGGTCGCCGAGCCGGACGCCTTCGGACTGCCGCTCGCGCCACCGTCACGGGCCTATGTCGCGAGCTGGGTCGCACGCTGCGCGGACCGCGACCTGCAGGGGTTCGGGGGATGGCTCGGGAGCCGGGATCCCGCCCTGCGGGCGGCACGCGAGCGCGTCGCCTGCGACCTCGACTGCGACGAGGACCGGTGTCGCGCCGAGGACGGCGGTCCATGCGCCTACCTCCGGCGGGTCGACGAACTCCGCCAGGCCGCGATCGTCTCGATCAACCACGCGCTGCTGCTGAAGTGGCCCCAGCGCTACGGCGCGATCGAGCGGCTGGTGATCGACGAGGCGCACGAACTCGCCAACGAAGCCGACCGCTCGTTCTCGGAGGAGATCGCGGCGCGCGAGCTGCGAGGCTGGCTGCGCCGCCTCGAGGGCTCGGCCGGGCGAGCGGGCATGATCGGCGCGCTCGCGGTCGACGAGTCGGGGATCGAGGTCGCGCGACGTGCGACGGGTCTCGCCCGCGAGAGCGCGGTCGCGATCGAGGAGGCGGGGCGGGCGCTCGCGGTCGTCGCAGCCTCGGGCGAGGTCGCGGTGCCGCCGCAGGCCGTCGCCGCGGACCCCCGCTGGCAGCACGCGGCCGACGGGCTCGCCCGCCTCGCCCGCGGCGCCGTCGCGCTCGGCGAGTCGGTGGACGAACTGCTCGCGGGCTATCGCCGCTGCCGCGGGGGCGACGCCGACGACAGCCTCGCGACGGAAGCGGCGTTTCTCGCGACGACGATCGCGGCGGCGGGCCGCGGACTGGTCGCCGACGTGCTCGAGCAGTCGCGACCGGAGACCGTCTACGCGGTGCGCGCCTTCCGGCGGGGTGATGCCCACGAGTGGTGGCTGCGGGCGACGCCGCTCGAGACCGCCTCGCTCGTGCACGCGAAGCTGCTCGACCCCGCGCAGACCGTGGTCGCGGTGTCGGCGACGCTCGGGGTCGGCGACGACCCGGGCCCCTCGCTCGAGAAGATCGGCTGGCACGGCCTCGAGCGTGCGCGCCGGCTGCCCGCGATGGTCGTGCCGTCGCCGTTCGACTTCCGCAGGCGTGCCGTGCTCGCGATGGTCCGGGGCGACGGCTGGCGCCGGGCCGGCTTCGCGCAGCGTTGCGCGCGGGCGATCGCCGACGTCGCGGGACTGCTCGGCGGCCGCACGCTCGCGCTCTTCACGAGCCGCCAGCGCCTGCAGGAGACGGCGGCCCGGCTCGAGCCGCTGCTCGCCGGTCTCGGGATCACGGTGCTGGTGCACGATCGGCCGGGCGGGGCGGCCCGTCTCGTCGACCAGTTCGCGGCCGACCCGCGCGCCGTCCTGCTCGGAACCCGGAGCCTCTGGCAGGGCGTCGACGTCCCGGGCGACGCGCTCTCGTGCGTCGTGATCGACAAGCTCCCGTTCCCGCGGCCGGGCGACCCGCTCGTCGTCGGCCGCAGCGCCCGCCTTCGCGAGAGCGGCAGCGACCCGTTCCGCGTCTTGTCGCTCGAGCCCGCGGTGATCGGCTTCAAGCAGATGTTCGGCCGCCTGATCCGCGGCGAGAGCGACCGCGGCTTCGTCGTCGTGCTCGGCGCCGACCCGGCCAAGGGCTACATCGACGACTTCGTCCGCTCGCTGCCGGGGCCGCCGCGCTTCGTCGTCGGGGACTGGGGCGAGATCCTCTCCGAGATGCGCGAGTTCTTCCCCGCCGACGGGGCCTGACGTCGCCCGCGCGGGCCGCGCAGCGCTCCCGCCCCGC
>JAFMJW010000233.1 GCA_017853315.1 Alphaproteobacteria bacterium | reverse complement strand
GGAGCGGAGACCACGGGTTCTCCTCCTCGTTCTCGGCGAGGCAGTAGGTGAACTTGCCGGGCTGCCCGAGCGTCGCTCGGTCGACCTCGCCGGGGCGACCGCCACCGAGGTTGCGGACGACCAGGTTCAGGGCGCGGCCGATCGTCGCGTTCGCGCGATTCCCCTGACCGAGCGCGTTCAGGCCCGAGTTCATGCGGATCCGGGCGCGGATCGGGCCGTTCACGACGAGCAGCGGGGCCGCGGGGTAGGTCGTCGCGAGCACGCCGTGCATGTTGAACGCGTCGGTGCAGGCGGCCTCGACCGCGGCCAGCACGACCGGCAGGTACTCGGGGAGGCAGCCCGCCATGACCGCGTTGATCGCGATCTTCTCGACGGTCGCGGGGGCGAGGTTCGGCGGCACGAGCGCCACGGTCTCCTGCGGATCGCGCCGCGTGCCCGAGAGCATCCGCAGGACGCGCTCCTCGGTCGGGTGCACGACCGGGAGCCCGTCGGTCACCCCGCGCGCGAACAGCGCCTCGTCGGGGTCCTCGTGCTCTCCGACCTCGATCGCCCGGGCGCGCAGCCGGCCACGGCCGCGCTCGACCTCGCGGGCGCGGACGAACTCCGGGTCGAGGGTGCGCGAGGCGCAGCCGGGCCGGTGGGCCGGCAGGCGGAAGGAGTCGAGCGCGCGCCCCACGAGGTCGGCGTCGGCGCCGCAGAGGCCGGACGCCCGCCGCAGGAGGTCCGAGACCTCGGACAGGACGAGTCCCTCGGTGCGCGCGGCCACCCGGCCTTCCCCGTCGACGAGCACGAGCGTCGGCACGACCTCGACGGCGAGCGCGAGCGAGGCGGCGAGGTCCCGGTCGAGCGCCTGGGGGAAGCACAGGCCGAGCTCTCCGATCGCGTCGAGCGTGTCGTCGGCCGCGCTCTGCGCGAGGCCGATCGTCTCGAGCCCGCGCGCGTGCAGGTGGCGCGAGACCCGCTCGAGGGCCGGCAGGACGAGCGCGCAGGTCTCGCAGTCCCGCTTCCACGCGACGAGCAGGCGCGGCGAGCCGGCGACCGGCGCGAGAGGCTCGCCCTGCAGGGTCTCGAGGGCGAGCGACGGAAGAACCGTCCCCGGCGCACCCGCTTCTCCCCCGGGTGCGATCGGCGGCGACGTCGTGCTCGGCGCGGACACGGCTCGATCCCCCCGGGCCCCGGGGTCAGTCCTTCGGCAGCCCGAGCACGCGGTCGGCGATGATGTTGCGCTGCACTTCGGAGGTGCCGGCCGCGATCGTGCGACCGCGCGAGTAGAGCATCAGGTGCGGCCAGCGACCGTCGTCGGGCGCGTGCGGCGACCCGGGCATGAGGAGGCCCGCGGGCCCGAGCGCCTCGAGCATGACCTCGAACTGGCGCTGGTACATCTCGCTCCAGAAGAGCTTCTCGATCGAGCCCTCGGGGCCCGGCGCATGCCCGCGGAGCTGACGCGTGAGCCCGCGGTAGGCGGTGAGCCGGATGATCTCGCCCTCGAGGTGCAGCTGGGCGAGTTTCTGGCGCAGGACCGGGTCGGACAGGGCGCGCTCGCGGATCCGCGGCAGCATGTCGGCGAAGGCGACGCGCGACTGCAGCTGGCGCTGGAAGGTGAGCGTCGCGCGCTCGTGCATGAGGCAGGTGATCGCGATGTTCCAGCCGCCGTCGATCTCGCCGATGACGTTGCGACGGGGGATGCGGACGTTCTCGAGGAAGACCTCGTTGAAGTCGTCGTCGCCGCTGATCTGCTTGAGCGGCCGCACCGTCACGCCCGGCGAGGTCATGTCCGCGACGAGGAAGGTGATGCCCTTGTGCTTCGGCGCCGTCGGGTTCGTGCGGACGAGCAGCATGCACCAGCGCGCGTAGTGGCCCCAGCTCGTCCAGACCTTCTGGCCGTTCACGACGAAGTCGTCGCCGTCGAGGACGGCGCTCGTGCGCAGCGCGGCCAGGTCGGATCCCGCGCCGGGCTCCGAGAAGCCCTGGCACCAGATCTCCTCGGAGGTGAGGATCGGGCGCAGGTGGCGCGCCTTCTGCTCGTCGGTGCCGTGGCGGATGAGCACCGGGCCCGCCATCGTGAGCCCGGCGAGGTTCACCGGCAGCGGTGCCTTCGCCCGCGCGGTCTCCTCGATGTAGATGATCTGCTCGATCAGGCTCGCGCCGCGGCCGCCGTACTCCTTCGGCCACGACAGTCCCGCGTAGCCGGCCTCGACGAGCTTCTTCTGGAAGTCGCGGTCGAGCGCGAGCATCTCTTCGTCGGTCTCGGGCGGCGGACACTCGGGCGTGCCCCAGCCGGGCGGCAGCGCCCGCTCGAGGAACGAGCGCAGCTCGGCGCGGAAGCGCTCCTGTTCGGGGGTGTAGGAGAAGTCCATCGGGTCGACCTCGGGACGGCGCCCGCCGTCGTCTCCCCGTCTGTAGACCAAGGCTCGCCGCGGGGCGAGGTCGACGGCGTCGGGCTCGCTCCGACCGGGTGTCGTCGGGGTGCCCCGGGCCGGTGCGTCGCCCGTGCCGCGTCCGCCGGTCCTCGCCCGTAGGGATGTCCGCGCGGCGCTCCGCGCTTTGACCCCCTCGCGGCAGGTTGCTACCCGTGCCGCATCCCCGGTCGCATAGCTCAGCTGGTTAGAGCGCTTGCCTCACATGCAAGAGGTCCCGTGTTCGAGTCACGGTGCGACCACTCCGGGACGGCGGCCCGCGGCCGCGCGACGGCGGCCCGCGCGGCTGCCGGGCCGCGCGGACGCATTGCCTCGCCCCCTTCCGGGGTGGTAGCGCGGGCACGGGAACGCCGATGATCCGGAGCCTCTGGCGCTATCGCGCGTTCGTCCTCGGCATGGCGCGGCGCGAGTTCCAGGCGCGCTACCGCGGCTCGGTGCTGGGCAGCCTCTGGGCGGTGCTGAACCCGCTCACGATGGTCTTCATCTACACGGTGATCTTCGGCCACGTGATGCGGAGCCGCGTGCCCGGGGTCGACGACGCGCTCGGCTACGGGCTCTTCCTCTCGGCCGGGCTCTTCACCTGGGCGACCTTCACCGAGGTCTTCCAGCGCTCGGTCGCGATCTTCGTCGAGCAGGCGAACCTGCTGAAGAAGGTGAGCTTTCCGCGGGCGAGCCTGCCGGCGATCGTCGTCACCTCCTCGGCGATGCACTTCGCGATCGTCTTCGCGATCCTGGTCGCGATGCTGCTCGCGACGCGGCACTTTCCCGGGGCGGCGATCGCATGCTTCCTGCCGCTCGTCGCCCTCCAGCTCGCGATCGCGGTGGGGCTCGGCGTCGGGCTCGGCGTGATGAACGTCTTCTTCCGCGACGTGGCCCAGGTCGTCGCGATCGGGCTCCAGCTCTGGTTCTGGTTCACCCCGATCATCTACCCGGTCGAGGCGCTCGGCGAGCGAGCCCGCAGCCTCGTCGCGCTGAACCCGATGACCGCGATCGCGCGCGGCTACCAGGACATCGTGCTGCACGGACGCTGCCCCGACCCGCTCTCGCTGCTGCCGCAGGTCGCCTTCGCGGCGGCCGCGCTCGCCTTCGCGTGGGCCGCGCTGCGGCGCTGGGGCGGCGAGATGGTCGACGAGCTCTGAGCCGATGGAGCCGGGAGCGATCGAGGTCCGGGGGATCGGCAAGGCCTACAAGATCCACCCGTCGCGGCGGGCGAAGCTCGCCGAGTGGCTGACCGGCGGGCTCGCGCGCAACCACCGCGAGGCGTGGGCGGTGCGCGACGTGAGCTTCTCGGTCGCACCCGGCGAGGCGGTCGGCATCATCGGCCTGAACGGCGCGGGCAAGAGCACGCTGCTGCGGATCCTGACCGGCACGACGCTTCCGACCGAGGGATCCTTCGAGTGCGGCGGCCGGATCTCGGCGCTGCTCGAACTCGGGCTCGGCATGCACCCCGAGTTCGACGGCTGGCAGAACGCGAGCCTCTCCTGCCAGCTGATGGGGCTCTCGCGCGAGGAGATCGACCGGGCCCTGCCGTGGATCCGCGAGTTCTCCGAGCTCGGCGAACACATGGAGCAGCCGGTGCGGACCTACTCGACCGGCATGCAGGTGCGGCTCGCGTTCGCGGTCGCGACCTGCGTGCGGCCCGACGTGCTGGTCGTCGACGAGGCGCTCTCGGTCGGCGACGCCTACTTCCAGCACAAGTCGATGGCGCGGATCCGCTCCTTCCGCGAGGAGGGCACGACGCTGCTCTTCGTCACCCACGACCCCGGGGCGGTGAAGGCGCTGTGCGACCGGGCGATCCTGCTCGACGCCGGCCGCGTCATGCGCGACGGCGCGCCCGACGCGGTCTTCGACTGGTACAACGCGATGATCGCGCAGAAGGAGGCGGGCACGCTCGTCGAGCAGTTCGAGAGCGCGCGCGGCGTCCAGACGCGCTCGGGAAACCGCAAGGCGAGCTTCGAGAGCGTCGAGCTCCACGGGTCCGACGGCGCGCCGCGACGGGTGTTCCGCTCCGGCGAGCACGCGCGGATCTCGTGCTCGTTCGCCGCCGAGCGGATCTCGAAGTGGCCGACGGTGGGCTTCCTGCTGCGCGACCGCCTCGGCAACGACGTGTTCGGCACGAACACCTGGGCTCTCGCGACCCCGCCTCCCGACGGCCTCCATCCCGCCGCGAGCGGCAACCTCGTCGAGTTCGGCCTGCCGCTCCACCTCGGCGTCGGGACCTACTCGATCACGCTCGCTCTCCATGCGCACCGTGCGCACGTCGAGGCGAACTACGACTGGTGGGACCGCGCGATCGTCTTCCAGGTCGTGAAGGGCGACGAGCCCGACTTCACCGGCGTCGTGTCGCTGCCGGTCCGGGCGCAGTTCGTGCCGCAGATCGTGTTCGCGGACGTCGCGCCGGCGGACGGGGCCGCGCCGTCGCGCGACGCGGATCGGGCTTCCGAGGCTGCGGCGGCCGACGGCGACGAACCGGGACCCGGCGGGGAGCCGGGGGACCGGACGTGAGCCCGCCCGCGATCTCGGTCGCGATCGTCGCCTGGAACAGCGCGCGCTGGCTGCCGTCGTGCCTCGACTCGGTCGCCGCGCAGTCGTCGCCGCCGATCGACGTGGTCGTGCTCGACAACGCGTCGGGAGACGAGAGCGCGACGATCGCGGCCGCCCATCCCGCGGTCACCCGCCTCGAGCGCTCGGGCTCGAACACCGGCTTCGCCGGCGGGCAGAACCGCGCGATCCGCGCGACGCGCGGCGAGTGGGTGCTGACGCTCAACCCCGACGT
>JAFMJW010000232.1 GCA_017853315.1 Alphaproteobacteria bacterium | reverse complement strand
GCTGCACCTGCCCGAGGGGGCGGGGCTCGACGACGAGGAGCTCGCCGAGGCGATCTCGATCGCGGCGGCGGTGGCGCCGCGCGACCGCGACCGGGGCATGCGGCTGTTCGCCGCGCTGCCGGCCGAACTCGCGCGGGTGCCGCGACGGGCGCGTCCCGGGACGCTCGCGCTCCTGCAATCGCTCGTCCGCTCGGGCGAGTCGCTCTCGGACGCGGTCGAGGTCGTGGGCCCGGTGCTGCGCCGGACGCCCCGGCCCTCGCGCGAGGCGGTCCTCGCGCACGCGTCCCGCGTCGCCGCGGCGCTCCCGGCCGCGACCCCGCGATTCCTTCGCTCGGTGCTGCGCGTCGGCGACGCGGTCGGCTTCGACGAGGCCCTCGCGGCCTTCGTCGACAAGGGTCTCGAACTCGCCGGCGAGCAGCGCGACGCGGCGCTCGCCTTCTTCGCGCTGGAGTCGCGCGGCGCCCGCGCCTTCCTCGCGCGTCACGACACGGCGGTCCTGCTCGAGGACGTGGAGGGGGCGCTCCGCGGCTACCTGCAGATGATCTCGATGCGGCGTCGCACGATCGGCGGCCGCGACGTCGGCGGGCTCTTTCCCGAAGTCGCCGACGAGGACGACTCGCCGATCCCGGTCGCCTCGCGCGTCGACGTGTTCCCGACGTGGGAGGAGAACTTCGCGCTGCAGAAGCTCCAGGCGACGCTCGGTACCCTCTGGGAGGAGATGGGCACGCGGGGCTTCCGCGTCGCCGAGTGGCTCGGCGAGCCCGAGACGCCGGGCGGACTGCGCGACCTGTTCCTGCGCTTCGAGCAGCCGGAGGTGGCGGCGCGGATGTTCGCGCACCTCGAAGCGCTGCGCGCGGCACCGCTCGTGGCCCGCCGCTTCCCCGGGCTCGCCTCCGACGTCGCGCGCCTGCGCCGGCGCGTGTTCCCGGCCGGCCGCCCGCCCGAGGGGCACGGCGCCGCCGAGGCCGTGCTCTTCCTCGCACTCGGCGGCGACCCGGCCGAGGTTCGCTTCGCCGAGCCCTGGGGCGAGGTCCTCCGGCGTCTCGCCTCGCGGGCCGCCGCGGGCACGGCCACGGTCTACGACGCGGCCGACGCGACCGGGCTCCTCTGCGAGCGCCTCGCGGCCGGCGAACTCGTGCCGGTCTACTCGGTCGAGGACTGGCTCGAGGAGGATCTCGCCTTCGCCTACATGCTCGAGGAGGAAGACGAGCCGCGACCGGGTGATCCGGTCGCCCGGAGACCCGCGCCCGAGATCGTGCTCGACGAGTCGGGCGACGGACGGCGATCCGACGAGGACTCGCCCGGCGTGAACGCCGACGCGGCGCTGCTCGAAGCCTACCTCGAGCAGCGGCCGGATCTCTCGGTCGCGCGCGCCGAGGAGGAGATCGACGCGGTCGGCCTGTTCGTGAGCGGGCTGACCGGCGGGGGCGGCACTTGGGAGACGAAGCCGCGGGGGGCCGGCGGCGCCGAGCGGTCGATCGCGCTCGCGCGCCACGGCCTGCGCACGAACGACGTCACTCTGCAGGACGAGTGGGACTACCTGATCGGCGACTACCGCCACCAGTGGTGCCGCGTCCACGAGGTCTCGGTCGACGGCGACGACGGCGCGTTCTTCGCCGGCACGCTCGCGCGCTACTCGGACATGCTCCCCGAGGTCCGCCGCCAGTTCCAGCGCGTGAAGCCCGAGGGCTACCGGGTCATGCGCGGACTGCTCGACGGCGAGGACTTCGACCTGAACGCGGTCGTCATGGCGCGCGGAGACCTGCGCGCCCGGCTGACGCCCTCGGGCAAGCTCTACACCGCGCGCCAGCGCGAGGAGCGCGACGTCGCGACGCTCTTCCTGCTCGACATGTCGGCCTCGACCGACGAGGAGACCGAGCCCTCGCCGCCGCCTGCGCCGACGGATCCCGACGCGCCCCCGGCCGTCCGCCCGCCCGCCCTGGCGCTCGCCGACGACCTGCCCGATCTCCCCTCGGCCCCGGGCGGGAAGAAGCCCCGGGTGCGTCGCATCATCGACATCCAGAAGGAGGCGCTCGTCATCATGGCGCAGGCGCTCGAGGAGATCGGGGACCAGTACGCGATCTACGGCTTCTCGGGCCACGGGCGTGACTGCGTCGAGTTCTTCGACGTGAAGTCCTTCGACGAGCCGCTCAACCAGGCCGTGCGCGCGCGCATCGGCGCGATCGAGCCGCAGCGCTCGACGCGCATGGGCGCCGCGTTGCGACAGGCGGTCGGCAAGCTGCGCTCGGTCGCCTCGCGCGCGCGCCACCTGATCCTGCTCTCGGACGGCTTCCCGCAGGACTTCGACTACGGAGAGGACCGCCGCTCGAACGTCTACGGGCTGCGCGACACGACGATGGCGCTGCGCGAGGCGTCGGCGGCCGGCGTGCAGACCTTCTGCATCACCGTCGACCGCGCCGGCCACGACTACCTGCGCGAGATGTGCGACGCGAAGCGCTACCTCGTCATCGAGGACATCGCGGCGCTCCCGCGGGAGCTGCCGAAGATCTACTCCGAGGCGACGCGCGACGCCTGAGGCCGCGCGGGCGGCGGGGCGTTCGCCGGGAGGACCCGGCTCAGAGGCCCCACTTCTTCTTGTTGGCCTCGATCTGCTCGGCGGTCGGCTTTTCCTTCTTCTCGACCTTCTTGCGGGCGAAGTCGTCTGCCGAGTCCATCATCTTGTAGTTCAGCTTCGTGTCGTCGGCGAAGGAGCCCGGCACCGCGACTTCCTCGAAGATCGCCTGCCACGGACACTCCGGCTCGCACGCGCCGCAGTCGATGCACTCGTCGGGGTGGATGTAGAGCTGGTTCGGGAAGGTCGCCTTGTCGGAACCGGTGTACTCGTAGATGCAGTCGACCGGGCACACGCCGACGCAGCCGGTGTCCACGCAGTCGCGACACAGACGCGTGATGATGTAGGCCATCTCTACCTCCGGGGAGAGCCGCGCCGGATGCGGTGACGCGGCAGTCTCCGGCGATTAGTACCCCGCCCGGGCCTTTGCAACGCCCGATCCCGGGACGACGGACCGTCCGGCCCGGGCTGCCGCGAGGTCGCGCCGGCGCCGCGTGCCGCGGATGGCCGCACACGCGCTCCGCCCTCGGGGCGGGTCACGCCCGCGCGCGGGCGGGAAGGAATCGGACCGCGACGTCGGCCGCGGCGAGCGCGAGCGCCAGCGCCGCGAGCGCGCGGGCGAGCGGCTGGGCGGTCCGCCGCTCGGCCGGCGCCCGCGCGAGGACCGCCTCGAGCGGAGCATCGACCGCGCCCCCCGCGATCTCCGCGAGTCCGGCGGCGAGCGCGCGGTCGGGCTCGGCCTCCGGATCCTCGACCCGGGCCTCCTCCTCGCCCGCGGCCGGCGGCAGCCACTCGTCGTGGGAGAACAGGGTGCGCCCGTCGCGGCGGAGCGTGACGACGACCCGCGGCTCGATCGCGTCGAGCGGCGGCAGTCCGACCTCGTGGTGGCGGGGTCCGAGTGCGGCGGGGACCAGGTCGCGCTCGGATCCGTCGCGGCCGGTGACTCGCACCGTCAGGTCGCCGGCCGCGCCCGGCTCGTAGGTGTCGATCGCGAGGACCGGGCGATTGCCCTCGCGGCGCAGCGCGAGCCGCACCTCGTCGCCGGCCTGCGGCCGGGCGACCCAGCGCACGAGTTGCGCCCAGAAGCGGCGCGCGTGTTCCCACGACTGCCACTCCGGGGAGGGGTCCGCGGTGAACACGGCGACGCGCCCGAGACCGTTCTGCCAGCCCGCCAGCACCGGTGCGCGATCGCCGCCGCGCTCGGTCGAGAGCCACGCCTCGGCATCGGGCTTGAGCGGCACGGCGGCCATGCCGTGGAGCACCGGCATCTCCTCGCGGTCGAGCCCGCCGAGCGCTTCGGCGGCCCGGGCCTGCGGCCGGAAGGAGGCCTCGCGCGCCGCGCGCGCCTCGTCGGACTTGCGCTCGGCCTCCTCGCGCTCGCGACCGGCGCGGCGCTTCGTGTCGTCGATGAGCAGGCTCGGCAGCGACTCGCCGTCGGTGACCAGGTGGAAGCTCCCGCCGGTGCGCTCGGCGATCTCGCGCACGAGGTCCACGCTCTCCTGCTCGTCGCCGACGCGGATCGAGGTCACGGTGATGCCCGAGGCGACGAGCGCGTCGACCAGGCCCGCGTGCTCGCCCGCCGGACGGATGCTCGCGCCGTCGGTGATCAGGATGACGTGCCGGGTCCGCTGGCCGCTGCCGACCAGCTGGCGCGCGGCGATCTCGAGCGCCTCCTTGAAGTCGGTGCCGCCGCTCGGCTGCAGGCGCGAGATCGCGTCGTTCACCTCGCCCCGGCTCTCCGAGAGAGGCCGCAGCGGCGCCAGCACCGAGGTCTGGGTGTCGAAGGCGACGACGCCGAGGCGGTCCTCGTCGCCGAGCTGCGACACGAGTGCCAGCGCGGCCTGGCGCGCGTACTCCATGCGCGACGGCTTTTCGCGCGTCGAGACGATGCCGTAGGTCATGCTCGACGAGCGGTCGAGCACGAGGAAGAGGGCGAGCGGCTCGCGTTCCTTCTTCGGCTGCTGCTGCTCGCGGAAGCGGACCGGCAGGAGCCGCTCGAGGGTCGACCCGCGCAGCGCCGGGTCGGCGACGAGCCCGCGCCCGGCCGCGACGAGCAGGCCGCCGCCGTCTTCCCGGACGTACTCGTCGAGCGCGCGCTGGGCGGCGGGCGGCAGGTCGCCGCCGACGACGTCGCCGAGCACGACCGCGTGATGCAGCGCGAGTTGCTCCGAGCCGATGCCGTCGAGGCTCTCGACGCGCGTCACGCGGAAGCCCGCCTCGCGCAGGAGCGGCTCGAACGCCGCGTCCCGCGACACGAGGAGCACGCGGGGTGCCTGCAGCACGGAGAGTCCCGCGAACCGTCGCGCGCGCGCCGAAGTCGCACCGTCGGAGGCTTCCAGCGCGACCGAGATCGTGTAGTGCCCGGGCGCCCCGGCCTTCACGTCGGCGTCGACCACGGTGCGGCCGGGGGCGAGTCGCAGCGGGACGCGCCCGAGCTCGCGGTCGCCCTGGCGCGCGACCAGCGTCGCCTCGCGCGGCTCGCGGCCGCGGTTCGCGACCGCGACGGACAACCGCACGTCGCGGCCCTCGCGGACCGCGTCGGGCGCGGACAGGCCCTCGATCGCGAGCGGCGCCTGCTCGCGCGGTGGCAGCGACGCGAACAGCCGCAGGCCGCGGCGTCGCGCGCTCTCCGCGGCGGC
>JAFMJW010000231.1 GCA_017853315.1 Alphaproteobacteria bacterium | reverse complement strand
GCTCGTCTCCGGGACGCAGGGCGAGCACTTCCGCGAAGCGCTCGCGGGCCGACGAGGCGTCGCCGCGGTCGAGGGCCCCGAGCGCGGACCGGAACGGCTCGACCCACTCGGGCTCCGCCCCGGCCGCAACGAGCTCGTGTACCGCGACCGATTCCCCGCGGCCCTTCACGCGGAGGCGTGCGAGCGGGCGGAACGCGAGTCCGGGGCCGCAGGCCGCCCGCGTCGCCTCGCTCGCCATCGTGAGCGTGCCGAACGCCTTGTTCGCGCCTTCGAGGCGGGCCGCGAGGTTCACCGCGTCGCCGATGATCGTGTAGACGAAGCGTCGGTTCGACCCCATGTTGCCGACGACCATCGGCCCCGTGTTGAGCCCGATCCGCATGCGCGGTCGCGGCCAGCCGCGCCGCTCGCACTCGTCGCCGAAGGACGCGCACACCTCCTGGCAGCGCAGGGCCGCCTCGCAGGCTCGGCGCGCGTGGTCGGGCTGGTCGAGCGGCGCGTTCCAGAAGGCGATGATCGCGTCGCCCTCGTACTTGTCGATCACCCCGCCCGCGTCGAGGATCACGTCGGTGCAGCGCGAGAGGTACTGGTTCAGGAACTCGACGAGCGTCGTCGCGTCCATCGACTCGGAGAGCGTCGTGAAGCCCTCGAGGTCGGAGAAGAACGCGGTCATCTGGCGTCGCTCGCCGCCGAGCCGCAGCTTCTCGGGGTGCGCCTGCAGCTCGCGCACCACCTCGGGCGAGACGTAGCGGGAGAACATGCGCCCGATCTCGCGTTTCTGGCGGCCCTCGGTGAGGTAGAGCCAGAGGTTCGAGGCGGCGAGTGCCAGTCCCGCGCCGAGCAGGGGACCGAAGACGGGAAGCAGGCGCCCTGCGCGCAGCGCGAGCGCCGCGAGCGCGGCCCACGCGAGCGCCGCTGCCGGGCCGGCGAGCGCCGCGGCGACGGGGCTCCCGGGCAGGATCGACGAGAGCGCGACCGCGAACGCGAGCAGCGCGGTCGGCAACAGGGACGCGATCGCGCCACGGGGCCAGGGGGCGAGAGCTTCGCCCCGCAGCAAGCCGTCGATCGCGGTCGCGTGGATCTCGGGTCCGAGGAAGGTCCCGGACACCGGCGTCACCTCGACGTCCTCCTTGCCAGGGGCGTTGATGCCGACGATCACGATCCGGTCTCGGAGGCGACGCCGGTCCTCCTCGGTGACCGGCTCGCCCTCGGCATGGCGGAACGCGGCGGCGAGCAGGTCGGCGACGTGCATGCTCGGAAACGAGATGCTCGGCGGCGTCCGGGGCGGGTCGGGGCGTCGGAAGCGAAGGAGGAGGCGACCGTCGCGGTCGAGCGGGACGGAGCGGTCTCCGAGACGGAGCGAGCCGTCCTCGAAGACGAGCGCCTTTGCACCGAGGTGTCGCATGGCGACGCGAACCGCGAGCGACGCGACGGGCTCGCCGTCGATGATCGTGACCGGGGCCATCCGCCGGATGAGCTCGTCGGCGTCGCCGCTCACTTCTGCGAGGCCGATCGCGCCGGCGCGCCGTGCGATGGACTCGACAGGGGGGACGAGCCGCTTCCGCCGGGGCGGGGATCCATCGTCGCCTTCGACCTCGACCCTCGCGGCGCGCATCGCGAAGCGCGCCGCCTCGGTCTCGTCGTCGTGCGCCGAGGTGCGCGCGGTCTCGTCGATCGGCACCGAGGAGGTCCCGGCGCCGAGGACGACTCGACCCGAGGCCTCGATCGCCTCGCCTAGCGCGCGGTCGTCCTCCGGGTAGCGCGAGGGCTCCGTGAAATACAGGTCGAAGGCGACGACCGAGGCGCCCGCGTCCGTGAGCCATCGCGCGAGGACCGCCCAATACTCGCGCGGCCAGGGCCAGCCCTCGCCGGTCTGCGAGGAGATCGAGTCGAGGTCGGCCTGGTTCGCGATCGCGAGCACGACGCGATCGTCGCCCGGGGTATCGAGCCCCACCGTGCGCACGAGCACATCTCCGGCCGCGAGCTCCGCGCGGAGGAGCAGTGTCGACACGGCCTCGCGCGCCCATCCCGGGAGCGGCAACCAGCCAGCCAGCAGCGCGACCGCGAGAGCGGCGCTCGCTGCACCGACGGCGACGGCCGGCCCGAGCCGCTTCCCCATGGCCCGAGGAGCGCAGGCGACGCGCCGCGGGTCAAGCGCGCGAGCGTGGTCGCCAGCCGAGGTCGATGGGCCACGGCCCGTCACGCACGAACCGGAGCCGAAACGAACGGAGCCGGCTCGTTGGCCGAGGCGGCGGGATCCCGCGGACTCCCGCCGCTTGCGTCGCACCGTCGGACGCGGATAGCAGGTCGGTCGATGGCGAATCCCGTGCTCGCCGCCGGACAGCGGCTCGTCTCGCTAGCGTTCGAGAAACTTCCCCCGTCGGCCCTGCGGCTGCTCTCGGGAGGCGGCGAGACCAGGCGTGACGGCCTCGTGCTCGACCCCGACGTCCAGCTCCTGCTTCGACTGCTCTCGCTCGCGGGCAACCGGCAGCTCGCGGCTTCCGACCCGGCGAGCGCACGTGCCGAGATGCGCCGCGTGACCGAACTCTCGCCGCTGCCGACCGGCTCCGAGACCGTCCGGCCGCTCGGGATCCCCGGGCCGGCCGGCACGATTCCCGCCCGCCTCTACCGTCCGCCCGCCTCCGCGCCGCCCGCGCTCGTGGTTTGGTACCACGGCGGCGGCTGGGTGGTCGGCGACCTCGACACCCACGACGGCGCGTGTCGATTCCTGTGCGCGAGCACGGGCGCGGCCGTCCTCTCCGTCGACTACAGGCTCGCCCCCGAGAACCGTTTCCCCGCCGCGGTCGACGATGCGCTCGCGGCCTTCCGCTGGGCGTCCGCGAACGCGGCCGGGCTCGGCGCCGATCCCGCGCGTGTCGCGGTCGCAGGCGACAGCGCGGGCGGGAACCTCGCCGCCGTCGTCTCGCGCCTCGCGGTGCGCGACGGAGGCCCTCGGCCCGTCGCGCAGATGCTGGTCTACCCGGTGACCGACGTCTCGACGAAGCACCCCTCGTATCGCTTCTTTTCCGAGGGCTTCCTGCTTTCCGAGGCGGACATGGACTGGTTCAAGGGGCACTACCTGCCGTCGCCCGACGCGGCGCGCGATCCGCGGGTGTCGCCGCTGCTCGCCGACGACCTCGAGGGGCTGCCGCCCGCGATCGTCCTCACGGCGGGCTTCGACCCGCTCCGGGACGAGGGCGAGGCCTACGCCACCAGGCTCGAGCGCGCCGGCGTGCGCGTCCACCTGCGCCGCGCGGAGGGCCAGATCCACGGCTTCTTCAGCCTCGCGACGATGCTGCCGAGCGCGCGCGCGGCCGCCTCGTGGGGAACCGCGCGGCTCGCTCGCGAACTCGAACAGGCGCAGCGGACGGCCTGAGCGCGGCTCTGGAGCCGCTTCGCCGGCGCGGGGCGACGCCCCGGCAAGGGCTCTGCCCCTCGGGCTCCGGGTCCCCTGCAACGTGGGGTACTCCCGGCGAGGCCGTGCGTGCCGCACTCCTGGAGGAGACCCGGGCGCTCGCTCGCCGCGACGCCTTCCCGGCCTGACGGGAGAACCGGCCGAGGATCAAGTTCAAGGTTCGGGAACCCCCGGGGCGGGGGGCGCCGAGTGCCGGAGGGGACGACCTGGTTTCCGGATCGAAGCGCCTCCCTTGAATCGACCGGCCGAATCTGGGACCAGCGGGCGGGCCGGGAGGCGGTCCCTTCGATGGGCGGGGAGTCGCAACGATATAAAATCCTGATCGTCGGCGGGGGGCCTGCGGGCCTCGCCGCGGGAGTCCGCGCCGCGCAGCGGAAGGTCCCGCACGTCGTCCTCGAGCGAGGTGCGCTCGCCAACACGATCTTCCGCTACCAGAAGGGCAAGCACGTGATGGCCGAGCCGCACGCCTTGCCGCTGCGGCCGGAGGTCGGGCTCGGGTTCGGGCCGAGCACCCGGGAGGAGATCCTCGAGGGCTGGGGCAAGGCCGTCGAGGCCTCGGGGGCCGTCGTCCTCGCGGGGCCCGAACACGAGGTGGTGTCGATCGCGGGCGGGAAGGGCGACTTCCGGGTCGCCACGAAGGACGGCCGCACGCTCGTCGCCGAGAACGTCGTGATCGCGATGGGCAAGCAGGGCAACCTGCGGACCTTCGGCCTCCCCGGCGACGACCTCCCCCACGTGAGCTACCAGCTCGACGATCCCGGCGAGCACGTCGACAAGCGCGTCATCGTGGTCGGCGTGGGTGACGCGGGCATCGAGAACGCGATCGCGCTCGCGGACAAGAACGAGGTCACGGTGGTGAATCGCGGAGCGGAGATCGCCCGCGCGAAGGCCGCCAACCGCCAGGCGCTCGAGGCCGCGATCAAGGCCGGCCGCATCGGCTACCTGGTCAACTCGGCCCCGAAGCGATTCGAGCCGGGCGTGGTGATCCTCGAGACGCCGGAGGGCGAGACGCGCCTCGAGACGGAACTGGTCATCGGCCGCCTCGGCGCGCTTCCGCCGCGCAAGTTCCTCGAGGGGATCGGCATCCGCTTCTCGTCGAGCCATCCCTCCGCCTTGCCGGAGGTCGCCGAGGGCTACGCATCGAACGTGCCGGGCCTGCACCTCGTCGGGTCGGTGGCGAGCCAGGACCTCATCAAGAACAGCCTCAACGAGGGCTGCGAGGTCGTCGACCACATCCTCGGCGACACGGTGATCCCCGCGGACGAGCCGATCCTGCGGGAGAAGCTCGCGAAACTGGTCCGGCCGGGCGAGCACGCGAGCGACGTGCTCGCCCGCGTGCGGGAGGCGCTCGGACTCTTCCGCCCGCTCAACAACCGGCAGATGCGCGAGCTCTTCCTCGAGGAGCAGGCGGGCGTCGTCGCGCCGGAAGCCGGAAGCCACGTCTTCCGGCGTAACGACTTCAGCGACGAGCTCTACGGCATCGTCGAGGGCTCGGTGGAGGTCGTGTCTCCCTCGACCGACGCCGCGTCGGACGTTCGCTGGCTGGGCGAACTGACCCGGCTGAGGGAAAGTCGAACATGGGGGGCGGCGGCCGCGGCGAAGGACGGCGACATCCGGATCCCGCTCGGTGTCGGCGACGTGTTCGGCGAGGGCAGCCTGATCTCGGGGCGACGCCGCTCTGCCGACGTCGTCGCGGGGAAGCGGTGCGTTCTCGTGCGCATTCCGCGCCGGACGATGACGAAACTCGTCCAGTCGGTGCCCGAGGTGAAGGCCGCGATCGACCGGCGCTTCGTGCGCAGCCGCCTCGAGAACATGCTGGCCAACCTCGGCGCGAAGGACTGCACCCCC
>JAFMJW010000230.1 GCA_017853315.1 Alphaproteobacteria bacterium | reverse complement strand
CGACACTCGCGGTGCTCCAGGGCCGCGTCGGAGTCGGCGACGATGCCGGCGCCCACCGGGTAGACCATCCGGTCGCCCCGGACCACGGCGGTGCGGATCGCGATGCTCGAGTCGAAGTCGAGCGGGCCGCGGAACCAGGCGAGCGCGCCGGTGTAGAAGCCTCGCCGCGCGCGCTCGAGCGAGGCGATCACCTGGGTCGCCCGGATCTTGGGTGCGCCGGTGACGGAGCCGCCGGGGAACGTCGCTCGCAGCACGTCGGCGAGACCGACCCCGTCGCGCAGCTCGCCGCGCACGGTCGAGACGAGGTGGTGGAGCGTGGCGTAGCTCTCGATCCGCAGCAGCGAGGGCACCTCGACCGTGCCGGGGCGGCAGACGCGGCCCAGGTCGTTGCGCTCGAGGTCGACCGTCATCACGTGCTCGGCCCGCTCCTTCTCGTCGGCGGCGAGCTCGCGGCGGAGCCGCTCGTCCTCGGCCGGCAGGGCGCCGCGCGGTCGCGTGCCCTTGATCGGCTCGGTGACGATCTTGCCGTCGCGCACCTGCAGGAAGCGCTCGGGCGAATTCGAGAACAGGACGGCGCAGCCCGCGTCGAACCACGCCCCGAGCGGGACGGGCTGTGCTTCGCGCAGTGACAGGAACGCGCGCACCGGGTCGGCGACGCCGCCCAGCACGTAGCGCTGCGCGAGGTTCACGAGGTAGAGGTCGCCGGCCGCGATGAGCTCGCGGGCCGTTTCGATCGCGCGTCGGTAGGCTTCGCCGTCGGGGGCCTCGAGCAGCACGGTGCCTGCCCCCGGGACGATTCGCGCGGGCGGGGCGGGGGACGCGAGCAGCCGGGCGAGGCGCGCTCCCGTGGCCTCGTCGTCGGCCTCGATGCGCGTCGACCACGCGTCCGCGTCGCCGTCCCGCCGGCAGACGGCCACCGCCGGGTAGCGACGGAGCACCGCGAGCGGGAGGTCGTCCTCGCCGCGTCCCGCCGCGAGCTCCATCCGGCGCTCGACGAGCGGCGCGAGGTCGTAGGCGAGAGCGCCGACGACCCGCGGTGCCTCGCCCGCGTTTCGGGTCGCCCGCTCGACGAAGGCGGCGAGCGCGTCGAGAGGGTCGCCGTCGCGCGCCGCGTGCCGGTCGTCGCGCACGGTTCCGTCGCGCTCGATCGAGAAGCCGGCGTCGGGCAGCGCGCCGAGGTACGACGGCCGACGGTCGCCGCCGTCGATCCAGAATGCGCCGGTCGCCGCGGCGAGCCGCTCGAAGAGCGCGCGCGGGGAGGCTGCGACGCCCGGGTCGATCACGCAGGGACGCACACGCACGCGCTCCATCTCTCCACGACACGGTTAGCCCGTCGAGGGCGTGGGTTCACCTGCCGGCGCTCCGGCTTCGGGCCGAGACCCGTGCCGACCTCGCGCGGGTGCCCTGGGCACCGGCATCCCCGGCTCCGCCACCCGCCGGTGCGCGCCCCCCGACGCCGGCTTCGCGCGGACGGCGGCGTCCTCAGCCGCGTGCCGTCCGGATCGCGTGCACGAGCCGGGGCAGCACCTCGCCGGCGGGCCCGCGGAGGACGAACGTGGCGACCGACGAGAGCTCGCTCTCGTGGGGGTTCACCTCGATGACCACCCCGCGCCGGCCGAGAACCGCGTGGGGCAGGGAGGCGGCGGGGTAGACCGTCGCGGAGGTCCCCGCGACGACGATGCAGTCGGCGAGCTCGGCTTCCTCCATGCTGCGGCGAAGCACGTCGGCGGGGATCGGCTCGCCGAACGAGACGGTGTCGGCCTTCAGCAGTCCGCCGCAGCGCTTGCAGAGAGGCGGCAGCACGTCGGTGGGGATCTCCTCGCGCGGCCAGCGCGAGGTGCACCCGACGCAGCGCACGAGGCGGGCGTTGCCGTGGATCTCGGCGAGTTCGCGTTGGCCCGCTCGCCCGTGGAGCCCGTCGATGTTCTGCGTCACGAGGCAGCGCAGCACGCCCATGCGCTCGAGTTCGACGAGCGCTTCGTGTCCCGGGTTGGGCCGCGCCGCTTCCACCGCGCGGGCGAGCTCGCGCATCGGCCCCTCGGGACGCAGCCTCGACTCCCAGAACGCCTTCGGATCGGCGAGGAAGCGCTGCCACCCGTCGAGCGGCGGCTCGCCGTGCTTCGTCCACAGCCCGCCGGGGCCGCGAAACGGCGGAATGCCGCTCTCCACCGAGAGCCCCGCGCCGGTGAGCGCGATCGCGTGCCGGGCCCGCGCGAGCGCCTCGGCCGCATGCGCGAGGACCCGCTCCCGGTCTCCGGCGGATGCGCTCACCACCGCCTCGGCCCACGACGCGCAGCCGCTCTCCGAGTTGCAGCCGGGTCGACGTGGAGACGTCGCGGTTCGCCGGCCGGACGGCCTCGACGGAAGGCTCCCGACACGTGCGCGCACGCGAACCGTGGCTCGCGTGCGCTCGCCCGCGAGGGTCGAGTCTCCCCGACGCAGGGCGCCGCCGGGAGAAACGCCAGCCGGAGTCCTTTCGACCGCTGCCCCACCCGTTGATCCGGATCTTCCGCCGACGGAGGCCGACGTCGGTGTCCCAAGCAGAAGCGGCCGACCGACTCAATCGCCCGCGGACCCTGGCGTGTCGGAGCGGGCGGGGCGAGCGCTGATTGCACGGATTTTCTTTGACGCACTGCATGCCGCGAAGTCGGTCCGGTCCGGTTGACACCTCCGGCGCGTCGGTTCAGAAAGCGGGGCCCCGAGCGGGGCACCGGGGGGGGGCGAACCGACGACGTCGGGTCCGCCGTTCCGGGGAAACGTCAGAACCGGGGGAGGATCCGATGGCACACAGGCTGGGCAGGTTCGGGCTCGCGGTCGCACTCTTCGCCGCCGGTCTGATGACCGCGCGAGACGCGCGGGCCTTGAAGATCTCCGACACGATCAATCTCACGGTGCGCGCCTACGGCAACGTCCGCATCGGTACGATGGACAAGCAGTCCACGCGCCCCGCCAACCAGCCGCCGGAGTGCTTCGCCACGCCGAACGCCGACAACTGCGTCTTCGGCGGGACGTTCCCGTACTCGCACGCAGGCGACGTCATCCAGAACCGCTACTTCCTCGAGATGAAGTGGCAGCACGACCTGATCCCGTGGACGGAGCAGTACCTGAAGTACGCCCCCTGGACGATGATCGGAAACGCGCTCGGCGCGAAGATGCCCGACGTGACCTCGTTCCGGTACTACCTGACCTACCGCGGCGAAGCCGACAGCCTCTACAACTGGGGCCCCGATCCCTACAGCCACCAGGGCCAGAGCCTGAAGGAGATCGAGACCCAGCTCTTCGTCGCCTCGAACGGCAACCTGCCGTGGGGCTCGGAGGCGCTGCGCAAGACCGCCCAGTTCCGCGTCGACCGCGTGCGCAACCGGCTGCGCGCCGTGGGCGACTACCGCAACCGCCTCTTCCAGGCCTTCGTCGACTGGGAGCAGGGCCCGATGTTCGTGCGCTTCGGCCGCCAGAGCCTCGCCTGGGGCGAGACCGACGTCTTCCGCCTGCTCGACAACATCAACCCCGTCGACAACAGCTTCGGCGGCTTCTTCCTCGACCTCGACGAGCGGCGCGTGCCGCTCGACATGCTGCGCATGAGCTACAACCTGGGCTCCATCGGACCGCTCGACCAGGCGTTCTTCGAGGGCTACTGGGCCTTCGACCGCACCGTCGCCTTCGTGCCCGGCGCGCCCGCCGGATCTCCCTGGGCGAACCCGCTCGGCCCGCCGACCGGACAGACGCTCGTGCTGCTCGAGGCGCCGGAGCTCTCGGCCCACAACTTCCGCGGCGGCGGGCGCTTCGTGTTCAACCTCGCGGACACGACCTTCACGCTCGCGAGCTACCAGACGATGTTCGACATCCCGGCGGTCCGCTTCCGCGCCGCGGTGCCGACCGACCCCGGCTACACGAGTTCGCTCGCGATCGCCGGCCAGCCCGGCTTCCAGTCGGTCATCTCGAACGTGCAGACCGCACCGCTCGTCTGGGTGAACGGCGCCTCGATGACGACCGCGCTGCCGAAGCTCTTCAGCGTGCTGCGCGCGGAGGCCGCGGTGTTCCAGAACGAGGCGCTGTTCCGCGGCCCGACCGAGACCGGCTTCGCCGGCAAGGGGCTCACCGGGCAGTACGTGAGCGAGTTCCTCTCGCCGGTTCTGAACGGCACCTACGACACGGTGGTCCGCCGCAACACCTTCAACATGGCGCTCGGCTGGGACACGAACCAGTACATCCGGTTCCTGAACCCGAACCAGACGTTCTTCATCTCGACCCAGTTCTTCTACCGGCACATCTTCGGCATGGACCGCAACGGCTCGGTCTGCCAGAGCTGCCGCATCGGCGTGCCGATTCCCGAGCCGAACAACCCGACCCGCATCGTCCCGCTGGTCGAGGACTCCTTCCTGCAGACCTTCGCGATCAACACGACCTACAACACCAAGGTGCCGTGGACCGAAGTCAACATGCAGGTGACCCCGGGCTTCAACATGTTCTACGACTGGCAGGGCATGTTCACCTTCCAGCCGAACATCCGCTTCATCCGCGATCCCTTCCGCTTCATCGTCGACTACTCGGCGATCAACAGCGGCGTGTACCGCTACCAGCTGGGCCTCGTGCGCGACCGGTCCAACGTCCGCATGCAGCTCGAGTACGTGCTCTGAGGGCGGCCTGACGCGCCGCGCCACGACGCTTCCCGCCCGGTTCGACGCGCGGGGGCGCCGGTGCCATCATCCGGCCGGCGAGCGGGGGGACCTGCTCGCCGGCCGCGCTTCACCCCGGACTCCCGGTCCACCGGAACTTCGAAGAAGAAAGGAAAAGAACCGATGAGGGCCAGCCACGCCCGCCTCGCGGCCCTGGCGGTCGCGCTCGCGGTCGCCTCGGGCGCCGCGGCGAGATCCGCCTCGGCCGACGGCGCCGTTCCCGTCCAGGAGATCCGCCTCGGCCTCTTCGGCGCCTGCATGCCGAGCGACCGGGTCGGCTGGGTGGTCGGCGACCTGGGCCGCGTCTACCGTACCGCCGATGGCGGGAAGACGTGGGCGCGCCAGGACGTCGTCGGTCGCCGCCCGGTCTTCAGCATCAGTTGCGTCGACGACCAGCACGCCTGGGTCTCGTCCACGTCGGGCGCGATCTTTGCGACCGCCGACGGCGGTGCCACGTGGAAGCTGCAGCAGACGCCCTCGAAGCGGAATCTGTTCAAGGTGGTCTTCAGCACGCTCCAGAACGGAACCGCGGTCGGTGACTTCGGCGAGATCGTGCACACCTCGGACGGCGGCGCGACCTGGACGGAAGT
>JAFMJW010000229.1 GCA_017853315.1 Alphaproteobacteria bacterium | reverse complement strand
CCGACGCCGATCGCGCCCGCCGCGTTGTCGCCGGCGCTGCCCGCGACGACGACCCCGCGCGGCAGCCCCCAGTCGCGCGCGACCTCGTCGCGCAGGGTGCCGCCGGGCTCGGAGCCCTCGACGAGGCGCGGCATCGCCGACTCGGGCAGGCCGGTCGCCGCGAGCATCTCCGGCGACCAGGCCCGGCGCGCGACGTCGAGCCAGAGCGTCCCCGAGGCGTCGGAGGCGTCCGTGATCGCCTCGCCGGTCATGCGCAGCCTGAGCCAGTCCTTCGGCAGGAGCACGCGCGCCGTGCGCGCGAACACATCGGGCTCGTGCCGGGCGACCCAGAGCAGCTTCGGTGCCGTGAAGCCGGGCATCGCCGCGTTGCCGGTGATGTCGCGGCACCGGGGCTCGCGGGACTCGAGCTCGCGACACTCGGCGGAACTCCGGCCGTCGTTCCAGAGAATCGCGGGACGAAGTACCCGGTCGGCGGCGTCCAGCAGGGTCGCGCCGTGCATCTGTCCCGAGAGCCCGATCCCGCGCACGCCGGAGAACTCGCGCGCGCGCCGCGACGCGAGTCCCCGCATCGCGTGGTCGGCGGCGCGCCACCAGTCGTCGGGATCCTGCTCGGACCACAGGGGACGGGGCCGCGAGACCTCGAGGGGTGCGCTCTCGTGGTCGACGACGTGCTGGTCGAAGTCGACCAGGACGGCCTTCACGCTCGAGGTGCCGAGGTCGATGCCGAGGAACACCCACGGTCCCTACGCCCCGGGAACGCGTGCAGGCAAATCGCCGGGCCGAGTCGTCCCACCTGGCGGGCGGGACCGGCGAGACGGCATGCTCGCGCGCCGGCGGGCGAGCGCGATTGGATGCCGGTGGGCGACCGGCTAGACCTGCGCCCGATGTCGCTCGCAGACGCACCTGCCCCGGGCCCTCCCCGGAAGGTGGCCTCCCGCTTCCTCCCGACGACGATCGGCGGATTCTGTCTCTGGGCGATGCTGATCGGCACGGGTGCCGCGTGGGCGTTCGGGCGGCGCTGCGCGGTGCTCTCTCCGGTCGGGGAGATCTTCCTGCGCGCCTCGCAGATCGCCGTCATGCCCTACCTGCTGGTCGAGCTCGTCGGGGCAATCGGCCGACTCGACCGCGAGGGCGTCGGCCGGATCGCGCGCTACGGCGGGATCGGCTGGCTCGCGGGTCTCGGACTCGGCGTGGCCGTCGTCGTGGCACTGCCCGCCATGCTCCCGGAACTCACGTCGTCGGGGTTCTTCAGTCCGCAGGTCTTCGAGCCCGACCATGCACCCGGCCTGATCGAGACCTACCTGCCGTTCAACATCTTCGGCGCGCTCGCCGAGGACAATTTCCCGGCGTCCATCCTGTTCGCCGCGATCCTGGGCGTGGCGCTGCAGGCGGCCCCCCGGCGCGAGCTGCTGCTCGATCCCCTGGACCAGCTTCGGCTCGTGCTGCGGCGGTTGAACGGGTGGGCGGCACTGCTGGCACCCGCGGGGATCTTCGCGCTCACGGCCGTGACCCTCGGCAGCCTCTCCCGGGAGGTGCTGCTGCGCAGCCAGGCGCTGATCGCGCTCGAAGCGGCAGCACTGGTGCTGGTCGCGCTCGCGGTCGCCGGTCTCGTCGTGGCCTGCTCGCCGCTCGACGTCCGCGACCTCTGGTCGGCGGTGCGCGGACCGCTCGTGATCTGCCTCACGACCGCGAACCTGATGATCGCGCTGCCGCTCCTGCAGGCGGGACTGCGCGAGGTGCTCGCGCGAAGGCTCGGATCCGAGCGCGGACCGGGAGGAGGTCGCGACGGCGGACCGGCCGAGGCGGCCCCCGGCGACGACGCGATCGACGCGCTCGTGCCCGTGGGCTTCGCACTGCCCAACCTGGGCCAGGTCGTGAGCCTCGTGTTCGTGCCGTTCGCGGCCTGGCTCGTCGACCGGCCGATGGAACCGCCCGGAATCCTCTCGATGCTCGCGACCGGCATCCCGACCGCGACCGGCGGAATCCGGGTCGCGATCGGCCGCGAACTGGTCAAGGCGGGGCTGCCGCTCGACCTGCTCGGGCTCGTCGACGTGAACGGAAACTGGATCTATCGCGTCGAGAAGACGCTCTCGCTTCTCGGCATCGCACTCGTGGTCGCGTTCGCCGTCTGCGGGGTCGCCGGACGACTCCGCGCCCGGGCAGGCCGACTCGCCGCGACCGCGGCCCTGGTCGGAGTGCTCGCTCTCGGGCTCGTCGCCGGCGGGCGCGCAACCCTCGCGCGATCGCTCGAGGGCACCTACGCGAACGACCGGACGCTCCTCGCGCTACGGTCCGCGGTCGAGGGCCCGGAGCCGACCGAGGTCCTCCCGCGCGACACGCGGGCGGAGCCGGTCGACTTCGCCTCGATCCGCAGGCGGGGCGTGCTGCGCGTCGGGGTGCGCGAGGGAGCGATCCCCTGGTCGCACCGCGGCTCCGAAGGCCGAATCGTCGGCTACGACGTCGACGTGGCGAAGGCGCTTGCTGCCGACCTCGGGCTGTCGCTCGAAGTCGTCCCGGCATCGCTCCCCGAGCTCGAGCGCCTGCTCGCCGACGGGCACGTCGACCTCGCCGTGGGCGGCATCCAGCCGACGACGGACCGAGGCCCCCGCCTCCAGGCGAGCCGCGCCTACCAGCCCGTGCACATGGCTCTCGTGGTGCGCGACGAGATGGTCCGAGACGTGCAGCAGCTCGCGACCCGCCCGCTCGGCCGGCTCCTGCTGATCGGGATTCCCGCGGGGGACCCGACCTCGGCCGAGCTCGAGAAACGCGTCGAGCTCGCGCTGGGCGGCAAGGGATCGGCGGTGCCGGTCGGCTTCGTCGCGCTCGACCGGGCGGAGGACTTCTTCGCGCCGGCCGCCGGCAACGAGGAAATGCCCGATGCCCTGCTCGAAACGGCGGAGGGAGGAGCCGCGCGCGCCGTCGTGCATCCCGAGACCACCATGGTGACCGTCTTCGGTGCGGACATTCCCTCGGAGTTCGTGTTCCTGGCAGGTGGGTCCGACCGCAGCACGGTCGACGTGGTCGACCGCTGGATCGAGCGAAGGGACCGCAAGGGGCTCTTCCGCAAGCTGTTCCGGCACTGGGTGGAGGTGCGTGGCGACGACGCCCCCTGACGCCGCCCGCCTCCAGGACTCACGAACCGCCGCGAACGGCCCGCACGTGAAAACTGCTGTCCTTGAGCTTCCCGTTGCCGGCGCCCCAGAGGAAACCCACGCACCTCGCGCTGCCGGGACTGTTCGGCGAGGTCGTCGACGACCAGTGATACTCGGCGCGGGTGCAGCTGCAGGTCGTCACCGTGCAGCCCGGCGTGCAGGCCGTGTCGAAGGCCGCGAAGGCCGAAGGCGTGGACCGCTCCCAGTTGTTGAGCGAGAAGAGCTCGTTGACGTTCGGGATCCTCCAGTCGCAAGACCCGGCGAAGCACGGAGGCGTGTTCAGGGCCGCGAGGAAGACGGTCACGGCCGTCCCGTTCATCGCGAAGGGACTCACGGTCTGCCCCCAGGTGTAGGTGTCGTCCCAGTCGTGGATCGAACCGTCGTCGGACTTCTTCTCCCACACGAGTCCGGTGCGCTCGTCGGTCACCGTGCCGTCGCCGTTGTCGGTGAAGGACTGCGAGGCCCCCCGCTGCTGGGCGCCGTCGCTCGCCGGGCCGTAGGAGGTCGTCTGGCCCGTCTTCATGAGGCCGTTCAGGGAGGCGGTGCCCGCGATCCCGAGGCCCGCCCCGCCGGAGAAGGTCTTGCCCTTCGCCACGTCCGCGGCCGTAGCCGTCCCCGACCTGCAGGTGGCGAGGTCCGCCACGTAGTCCGGAACGGCCCCTCCTCCCGTCGCGTCGGCCACGTCGGCCGAGCACTGGGCGAGGAAGCCCCGCACCAGGTCGACGTCGCCGGCCGACGGGCAGCTCGCCCCGTAGCGGAGCTCGGCCGAAGCGTAGGCCTTCACGAGCCCGTCGTCGCACTTGACCCGGTAGGCGTCCCGCCTGGCACGATCGGCCGAGGTCTGGGCGGACTTCGCGTAGATCGAGTCGGCCTTCGTCCGACAGGCGGAGAACTTGGACGCGGCACCGAGCTTCGCCGCCTCGCAGAGGCGGGCGGGCGTGGTCGCACGGGCGGACGTCGACAGGAGCAAGGCGGCGAGCGCGAGCGGCAGGATTCTGACCACGTGCAGCCCTCCTGACCCCGGATGGTGCCAGAGGCTACGGCGGCCGCAAATCTCCGCCTCCTCGGGCGACCACGTCGCCTCCGCCGCGGCGCGCTCCGTCGGCGACGCCCCCCGATCGGGGGCGCGCGCCCGGTCGGACCCTACATCACGTTCTCCGCCGAGCACCCGTCGGCCGCGGGCTTGCCCGCGAGCCGGTCCTTGATCCACGGCATGTAGAAGGGCACCGAGACCGCCGGGGTCGTGAAGTGGTTCTGGTCGCCGGGCAACTGCACGCGCGCGACGTTCGCGCCCAGTGCGCAGAGCTTCTTGCGGTAATACTCCCCCATGACCGGCGGCACGGTCGTGTCCTTGTTGCCGTACAGGATGAGGACCGGTGCCACGGGCTTCGTTTCGTGGTCGAGCGTGCCGGCGAGGATCGCCTGCGCCCAGGCGAGCGAGTTCTTCGCCTGGGGACGGAGAAGCGTCTTGTAGGAAGAACCGAGGTTGAAGTTGATCGTGTCCGTGGCCGTGTGGACGCACTTGTTCGAGTAGATCTCGTCGAGGACCTTCGCTCCCTCGTCGGTGAAGATGTCGCTCAGCTGCAACTTGTCCGGAAAGGCCGCCTGCGTCCCCCACATGTTCATCGACATGTGGGCGAACGCGAAGTCGTCGACGGACCAGGCGGTCGCGAATTCCCCGACCATCTTCGCGGCACCGGCGTCGTCCAAGGTCGCCGGGGCATACAAGCCGAAGTCGGGAACCGCCATCGCGACGAACCCGACGACGTCGAGGCCGTCGAAGGCCGTGCCCTGCTGGGCGAGGTACGCGACCTGCGACGACGCGCCGACCGTCGAGCCCGCGCCTTGCGACCAGCCGATCATCACCGTCTTCCTGCCGGCGCCGGTCTCCTTCATCGAGCCCGCGGCCCGGGCCGCGTTGATCGCGTCGCGCCCGTTGGTCTTCGCGACCGCGTACTGGTGACGACCGCCACCGCCGAGCCCCTGGTAGTCGGTGCCGACGACGACGTAGCCGTCCCGGATGAACTGCTCGAGGCTCGGCAGGCCGTAGTCGGTCCAGGAATCGCCGTTCACGAGGAAGTACTGGTTCAGCGACCGTGCCGGGTTCTCGACCTGCGACGG
>JAFMJW010000228.1 GCA_017853315.1 Alphaproteobacteria bacterium | reverse complement strand
CCCTCGTCGGCGGGCACCGCGAACACGATCCGCGCCGACGCGCCGTCGTCCGCGGAGCGCATCGCGGCGTAGAGCTCGCGGGCGAAGCCGGCCGGGTCGTCGGGCAATCGCAGGGCGCGTCGGCCGGGAGCCGGCGGGACCGCGACGCCCTCGCGCGCGATCACGGCACACGGTTCGTCCAGCGAGTCGAGCCGGGCACCGAGGGCGCCTTCCGCGACGAGCTCGGCCGGTGTCGCGGGCGCGTAGTGCGAGGCGCGCGTCCCCGGGCTCGCGCCCTGGGCCGCGGCTTCGGTCGTCGCGACCGGCCCGACGACCGGCAGCAGGTCGCGCACGCCCACCGCGCCCGGGCGCAGGATCGCGATGCGTTGCGACGACAGGTCGAGCACGGTCGACTCGAGCCCCACCCGGCAGGCCCCGCCGTCGAGCACGAGCAGGTCCTCGTCGTCGGCGAGCTCGGCCACGACGTGCGCGGGCGTCGTCGGGGAGATCCGCCCCGAGCGGTTCGCGCTCGGGGCCGCGATCGGGCGGCCGAAGGAGAGCAGCAGGGCTCGCGCGACGGGGTGGTCGGGGACGCGCACGGCGACCGTGTCGCGGCCGCCGCCGACTTCCGCGGCGAGGCCCGGCCCCCGGCGGAGCACGAGCGTGAGCGGGCCCGGCCAGAAGGCCCGGGCGAGGAGGTCGGCCCGCCGGTCCCAGCCGACGGTCGCCCCGCGCGCCGCCTCGACGTCCGGCACGTGCACGATGAGCGGGTTGTCCGCGGGCCGCCCCTTCGCCCGGAAGATCGAGCGAACCGCGGCCTCGTCGGTCGCATCGGCGCCGAGCCCGTAGACGGTCTCGGTCGGGAAGGCGACGAGCCGGCCCTCGGCCAGCCTCCGCGAGGCCTCCTCGATGCCGGCTCGGTCCGCGGGAACGACGCGGGGCACGGGCCGAGACCCTAGCCGAACCGGCCCGCCGGGCCACCTCCCGGGCGACGGGGCAGGGATCCCCCGTGGACCGTGGGACGCGCCCCCGCTAGCATCCAATCGGCCGGTCGGGCAGGAGCCGGCAGGGAGCGCATTGAAGGGGCCCGACCGTCTGGCCGATAAGACCGGCAGGAGACGGGTGCATCCGACCGCGGGAAGGCGGCGGGTCCCGGTGCTCCCGCGGTCGCCCCGGGCGGTCCGGGGCGCTCCCCGAGGAAAACGGAGGCGATGGAAGCAGTCACGAGAGCGACGACCGAGCCGTTCGCGACCGCACGGGTCCCGGGCTCGAGCCGCCTGGGAGAGTTGCTGCTGCGCCACGGTCTCATCGGCGAGGACGATCTCGCCGCGGCCCACGCGAAGGTGCGCGAGAACGGCGGCGCGATCACGAGCGCGCTGGTCGCGAACGCCGGGCTCTCCGAGGAGCGCCTCGTCGAGTTCCTGCGGCGCGAGTACCGCCTGCCGGTCGTCGATCCGGCGGAGATCGACGTCCCGCCCGACGTGATCGCGGTGCTGCCCGCGATCCTCGCCTCGAAGTACCACGTCGTCCCGGTCGGTCGCGACGGCAACACGCTCACGCTCGCGATGGCGGACCCGACGAACCTCGTCGCGATCAACGAGGTGAAGTTCGTGACCGGACTCGACGTCCGCGCGGGGATCGCACCGCCGGGATCGGTCGAGCGCGCGCTCGAGCGCTACTACGACCGCGGCGTCCAGTACGGCGAAGTGCTCCACGCGCTCGACAACGAGGAGCCCGACCTGGTCCAGCAGGACCAGGCCGCGGACCAGCGCGCCCTCGAGAAGGCGACCGAGGAGGCGCCGGTCGTCAAGCTCGTGAACGCGCTGCTCGCCGACGCGATCAAGCGGCGCGCCTCCGACATCCACATCGAGCCCTACGAGCGGGTCCTCCGGGTCCGCTTCCGCATCGACGGCGTCCTGCACGAGATCATGCAGCCGCCGGTGAAGCTCAAGAACGCCATCACCTCTCGCATCAAGGTCATGTCCTCGCTCGACATCGCCGAGCGGCGGCTTCCCCAGGACGGCCGCATCAAGGTCCGCATCTCGGCCGGCGAGATCGACCTCCGCGTCTCCACGCTCCCGACGCTGTTCGGCGAGAAGGTCGTGCTCCGCATCCTGGACAAGACCGCGACGCACATGGACATCAACCGGATCGGCTTCAGCGAGTCGGCGATCCGGACGTTCCGCTCGGCGATCCACAAGCCCCACGGCATGATCCTCGTCACCGGCCCGACCGGTTCCGGAAAGACGACCACGCTCTACGCCGCGCTGACCGAGCTGAACGACATCGAGACGAACATCTCCACCGCCGAGGACCCGGTCGAGTACAACCTGGTCGGGATCAACCAGGTGCAGATGCACGACGACATCGGGCTCAACTTCGCCGCCGCCCTGCGCGCCTTCCTGCGCCAGGATCCCGACGTCATCATGGTCGGCGAGATCCGCGACTTCGAGACCGCGGAGATCGCGGTCAAGGCGGCGCTCACCGGACACCTCGTGCTCTCCACCGTGCACACGAACGACGCCCCCTCGACCGTGAACCGGCTCCTCAACATGGGCATCGAGCCGTTCCTGATCGGGTCGTCGGTCAACCTGATTCTCGCCCAGCGCCTCGCCCGCCTGAACTGCCCGAAGTGCAGCCACGAGTTCGAGATCCCGGCCGAGGTCATGATCGACTTGGGCGTGCCGCCCGACCAGGCGGCCGCTGCGGTCGGGAAGAAGGGCGCGGGCTGCCCGAACTGCAGCGGCACCGGCTTCCGCGGCCGCTGCGCGCTCTACGAGCTCATGCCGATGTCCGACTCGATCCGCGAGATGGTCCTCGCGGGCGCCTCGGCGACGGAACTCAAGCAGCAGGCGGTCCAGGAAGGCATGGAGACGCTGCGGCAGTCGGGGATCGTCAAGGTCCGCGCCGGCCAGACCACGCCCGAGGAGATCCTGCGCGTCACGATCGCCGACTGAGGCCCCGGGGGAACCGATGCAGATCTACGAACTCTTCGAGCAGATGCACGGCAGCAAGGCGTCCGACCTCCACCTGACGGCGGAGGCGCCGCCGATGATGCGCGTCCACGGCGACGTCGTGCCGATGCCGTTCGACCAGCTGACCGCCAACGACGTCCGCCAGCTCTGCTACTCGGTCCTCACCGAACAGCAGAAGAAGCTCTTCGAGGAGGAGAGCGAGCTCGACTTCTCCTTCGGCGTCGACGGCCTCGCCCGATTCCGAGGCAACCTCTTCATGCAGAAGGGCTGCGTCGGCGGTGTCTTCCGCGTGATCCCGGAGAAGTCGCCGGCGCTGGCGGAGCTCGGGCTGCCCGCGGCCGCCGAGGCCCTGGTCTCGCTCCCCCGCGGCCTCGTGCTCGTCACCGGGCCGACCGGCTCCGGCAAGTCGACGACGCTCGCCGCGATGATCGACAAGATCAACGAGAGCCGCCAGGAGCACATCATCACGGTCGAGGACCCGATCGAGTTCGTGCACCACCACAAGAAGTGCATCGTGAACCAGCGAGAGGTGCACTCCGACACCCACGGCTTCGCCGCGGCGCTCAAGCACATCCTCCGCCAGGATCCCGACGTCGTGCTGGTCGGCGAGCTCCGCGACCTCGAGACGATCGAGGCCGCGCTCACGATCGCCGAGACCGGCCACCTCGTCTTCGCGACGCTGCACACGAACTCCGCCGTCCAGACCGTGAACCGCGTCATCGACGTCTTCCCGGCCGGTCAGCAGGCGCAGGTCCGCGCGCAGTTCTCGCTCGTCATCGAGGGGGTCATCTCGCAGACGCTGCTCGCCCGCATGGACGGCCGCGGCCGCGCGATGGCCTGCGAGCTCATGATCCCGACGCCCGCCATCCGGAACCTGATCCGCGAGGCGAAGGTCCACCAGCTCTACAGCCAGATGCAGGTCGGCCAGTCGAAGTGGGGCATGGTCACGCTCTCGCAGTCGCTGCTCGACCTCGTGCAGCGCCGGATCATCAGCCCGCAGGACGCGGTCGAGGCGGCGACCGAGCCCGAGGAGCTGAAGCAGATGCTCGGCTCGTCGATGCCGGGCACGACGGCCACCGCCGGCCGCGTGCAGATGGCCCGCTGACCGACGGGGGCGCCGCGATGCCGGTCTACGCCTACGAGGGCCGCACCACCTCCGGGAAGGTCCTGCGCGGGGACATGGAGGCCCCGTCGCGCGAGGCGGTGATCAACCGGCTGCGCGCGCAGCGCATCCAGCCGGTCGTCGACCGCATCCGCGAGCGCGGCAAGGGACTCGACCGCGAGATCACGATCCCGGGCTTCGGCGCGAAGGTCACCCAGGGCGACGTCGTCATCTTCACCCGCCAGCTCGCGACGATGATCGACGCGGGCCTGCCGCTGGTCCAGATCCTCGACATCCTCTCGTCGCAGTCCGAGAACAAGACCTTCTCGAAGCAGTTGCGCGACGTGAAGGAGACCGTCGAGTCGGGCGCGACGCTGTCCTCGGCGCTCGGGAAGTACCCGAAGTCGTTCGACGACCTCTACGTCAACATGGTGCAGGCCGGCGAGACGGGCGGCATCCTCGACACCATCCTCCAGCGTCTCTCGACGTACATGGAGAAGATGATGTCGCTGCGGCGCAAGATCAAGGGCGCGATGATCTACCCGGCGACGATCATCACCGTCGCGGTCGCGGTCACGATGATCCTGCTCGTGTTCGTGATCCCGGTCTTCGCAGAGCTCTTCAACAGCTTCGGCAAGGCGCTCCCGGCGCCGACCCAGTTCGTCATCTCGCTCTCGGACTTCGTCATCTCCTACGTCCACTTCATGATGCTGGGCACGGCGCTGATCGTGTTCGCGATCCGCTACTCCTACGGGACCGACCGGGGCAAGCTCTTCTGGGACCGCCTGATCCTGCGGATTCCGGTGGTCGGGGACCTCGTCCGCAAGGCCTCGATCGCGCGGTTCTCCCGCACGCTGGGCACGCTCGTGTCCGCCGGCGTGCCGATCCTCGACTCTCTCACGATCACGTCGCGGACCTCGGGCAACCGGGTGATCGAGCTCGCGGCCGTCGAGGTCCGCGAGAGCATCTCCCAGGGCAAGACGATGGCGGAGCCGCTCACGAAGACGGGGGCGTTCCCGCCAATGGTCTGCCAGATGATCGGCGCCGGCGAGGTGACGGGCGCGATCGACCAGATGCTGCAGAAGATCGCGGACTTCTACGAGGACGAGGTCGACACGGCGGTCGCGAGCCTGACGGCGCTCATGGAGCCGCTCGTCATCGTGGTGCTCGGCACGGTCATCGGCGGGCTGGTCGTCTCGATGTACCTGCCGATCTTCCAGCTGGGCTCGCT
>JAFMJW010000227.1 GCA_017853315.1 Alphaproteobacteria bacterium | reverse complement strand
ACCGGGCCGCCAACCGCGCGATCGGGCTCGGCGGCACGGTCGAGCCCGCCTACCGCCACCTCGTCGTGGCCGACCGGCGCGGCGGGGATCCCGCGGCCCGACTGGGGGAGCTGCTCGCCGGGCGCGCGCCGGAGGCCGAGGCGCTGCGGGTGGCGCTCGCGGCGGTGCCCGACGGGCTCGTCGGGCGAAGGGGCGGCGGTGGCTGAGCCGACCGGCGCGCGGGGGGGCGCGGCCGAGCGCGAGCCGGAGGTCGCGTTCGCGATCGTCACCTGCGACCGCCGCGAGCTGCTCGCGGACTGCCTCGCCTCGATCGACGCGCTCGACTACCCGGCCGACCGCGTCGAGATCCTCGTGTTCGACAACGGCTCCTCCGACGGCACGCGCGAGTGGCTGCGCGCGGAGCGCCCCGGGGTGCGGCTGATCGAGTCCGGGACGAACCTCGGCTTTGCCGTGCCGAACGACCGCTGCGCCGAGGCCGCGTCGGCGCCGCTGCTCTGCCTCGTCAACAACGACGTGCGCCTGCACCCGGCCTTCCTGCGAGAGATGGTCCGTGCGCGCGCGTCGAGCGGTGCGGCCTGTGTCGGAGCCCGGATCCTCGATGCGACCGGCGCGCGGATCGAGTTCGACGGCGGCGTCATGAGCTTCGACGGTCATGCCGCGCCGCGCGGCTGGGGCGAGCCGGCGCCGTCGCCGACCGGGGGCGCGGCGGAGCCCGTGCCCACGCTGTTCGCGAGCGGCGGTGCGATGCTGGTCGATCGCGCGGTCTTCCTCGAGACGGGCGGCTTCGACGAGGACTACTTCGCCTACTTCGAGGACGTCGACTTCGGCTGGCGCGCGTGGGTGCTGGGGCACCGGGTCGTCGTGGCGCCCCGCGCGATCGCCTGGCACCGCGAGCACGCGAGCGAGGGACTCCTGCCCGCGGGCCGGCGCATGGAGCTGCTCGAGCGCAACGCGTTGCTCTCGGTCTGGAAGAACTACGAGCCCGGTCGCGCCGAGCGCGCGTTCGCCTGCGCGGTGGCGCTCGCGTCGGAGCGGGCCCGGATCGAGCCTGCCCGCGCGGCGGCCTGCGAGCGGGGCATCCTCGGGGCCGCGGCCCTGCTCCCTCGAGTCGAGCCCCGCCGGCAGGCGATCCAGGCCCGGCGCTTGCGCGGCGACGCGGAAATCGCTCCGCTGTTCCGGGAGCCGATGCGGCCGCCGATCGGCGGGGCGGAGTACGCGGGTCGCCAGGCGGAGCTCGCGCGGCTGTTCGGGATCGCGGAGCTGTTCGGGGACGGAGAGCGGCAGGGGAGGTGACGGTGGAGAGCTCCGGCGGGTGGACGAGGCGCGAGGTTCTGCGGGGCGGGGTCGCCCTGCTCGCGGGCGGCGCCTGGGCCGGCGTCGCGGGAGTGCCGCGCGAGGCGTTCGCGGACGGACCGCTCGCGTCGCCCGGCGTGTCGGCCGCGGCGTCGTCGACGCGTGCGAGCGACGAGCGCACCGCGACGATGCTGCGCGACCTGATCGACCGCCGCGCGCTCGCCGCCGATCCCGGCGTGCCCAACCTGCCCTGGCTGTGGGCGCACGTGATCCTCGCGCTCGGGCCGGACGTGAAGCGCAACGGCAAGCCGATCATCGACCAGATGGTCGCCGACTCGCTCGAGATCGTGACCGTCGACGGCAAGCCCTGCCCGCGCTTCGCGCCGCAGGTGGAGCGACACCCGTTCCACTTCCTGCAGATCCTGCAGGCGGTCGACATTCCCTACGACCGTCGTTTCGCGACCCCGCGCGGCAACTACACGCGCCGCGAGATCGTCGCGGGATCCGAGGCGGCCTTCGACCCGAATCGCCCGGGCGACGACGAGGCCTCGTGGACGATCTGCGTCCTCACCCGGGAGTTCTCCCCGTCGAAGGACCGCTTCAAGACCGCGCGCGGCACCGAGGTGGTCGTCTCGGACCTCGTCGAGCACCACCTGCGCGACACCGAGGCCGTCTACGCGCCGATCTTCGCGAGCATGGACGAGGGCAAGGGCTACGGCCGCGGCCCGATCCACGGCAAGGCCTGCAACGGGGCGCACCTGGTCTACGGCCTGGTCGACGCCCTGCGCTACGGCTACCGCGGGAACTCGCTGCCCGAGCGCTTCGAGCAGCTGCTGCGCGCGACCATCTTCCGCCTGCAGCTCGAGCAGAAGCTGGTGGACGCGACGCTGCGCAGCGCGGACCCGATGACGCGGCTCAACGCCGACGCGATCAAGCTGTCGTTCCTGGGCCACCTGATCGAGGACGTCGGCTACGGCGTCTCCTGCGGCGTCGTGAAGCTCGACGAGAAGCAGCAGGCGCAGGTCGCGCGCGCGCGCGTGCAGCTCGGCGAGGTCGTCGAGCGGATCGGCGGCGAGCACGACCTCGACCGGCTGCGCGCCGAGGTGCCCAACGCCTACTCGGTCCTGCTCGGCGACGCCTGCCACGCGCTGCGCGGGGTCCGGTTCTGGACGTGACCGGAGCGCCCGGCCCGATCCCGGCCCCCGACGAATCGTCGCCGGCGGGGAGCCTCGCGGCTTCCGGGGCGCGCGATGCGGACGCGCCCATGCTCAGCGTCGTCGTCGTCAACTGGAACGGGGCGGACTACCTGCCGGCCTGCCTCGCGAGCGTCATCGGCGACGGGCGCGAGATCCTGGTGGTGGACAACGGGTCGACCGACGGGAGCCGCGAGCGGCTGGGTGACCTCGCCGACGCGGTCCACTGGATCGACGCGGGTGCGAACCTCGGCTTCTCGCGCGCGGCGAATCGCGGGCTCCGCGCGGCGACCGGCCGGCTCGTGCTGTTCCTGAACCCGGACGCGGTCGCGAACGAGGCGGCCCTCGCCGAGGCCGCGCGACTCCTCGACCAGGACCCGGCGACCGGCCTGGTCTCGGTCGCGGTGGTCGACGAGCAGGGCCGCCGGGTGCCGACCGTCGAGCCGTTTCTGTCCCTGCGCTCGCTGGCGACCGGCCGATGGGAGTCCCGGGTCTCGGCCCCCGAGGGCCCCGACCCGGTCCGGATCCCCTGGTGCCACGGCGCCTTCCTGATGGGGCGGAGGGAGGAGATCCTCGCGCTCGGCGGCTTCGACGAGAAGTTCTTTCTCTATGCAGAGGACATGGACCTCTGCCGCCGCGTACAGGAATCGGGCAAGGCCGTCGTCTATTCGCCCCGGGTGTCGATCTTCCACCGAGGAAACGCGGCCGGCGAGACCCTGCTCGGGCCGGACCGGCCGGCGGCCATCCTGGCGAGCCAGTTGCTCGACCACCGGGCGCGGCACGGGTCCGCGGCGACGGCGGTCCTGCGTGGAGCCGCCGTCGGCTTCCACGGCCTGCGCTGGGCGGTCGACTCCCTGCGCGGAGAGGCGAGCGCGGATCTCCACCGCGCGCTCGCCCGGGTGGCGCTCCGGGGCCCGTCCGCGGGCCCGCTCGCCGACGCCTCCCGGCGCGCGGCCGAGGCGGCCGCCCGGATCGAGGCGGACCAGGCCTCGCGTCGCGCCGCGTCGCCGGTCGCGCCGTCCGCCCGGGAGGATCGCGGCGCGGTCACGATCGCGGTGCTCGCGCGCGCCGACGAGCCCGCCCTCGGCGCGACCCTGCGGTCGCTCGAGCGCGCCGCCGGTGCGCTCGCGGCGCGCGGTCACGCGACCCAGTTCGCGATCTGCGTGAACGGCGCGGACGGCCGGCTCGCGGCCGCCGACGCGCGCGCGTTCGCCGAGTGCATGCGATCGGTGAGGACCTCGGTCATCCGCGAGCCGCGCGCCGACAAGGCGCGCGCGTGGAACCTCGTGCGATCGGCCTGCACGACCCCGTTCCTCGTCTTCTGCGACGCGGACGTGGAGGTCGCCCCGGACGCGCTCGTGCGCCTGGTCGAGGCCCTCGAGCAGGATCCCGGCGCGGCGCTCGCGAGCGCGCGCCAGGTGCCGAGGCTCGACGGCGCGACGCTCGTCGCCCGGGCGGCGGCGCTGCCCTACCGGTTCGACTTCGGCGTCGTCGGCGGACGGCTCTACGCGCTGCGGGCGAGCGAGCTCGAGCGCATGCCCGAGGGGCTGCTGCTCGAGGACGGCTGGCTGTCGGCCCGCTTCGGTCGCGCGCGCCTTCTCACCGTCGCCGACGCCGAGGTCCGCTTCCGGCCGCCCGCGACGGCGGCCGACTACTTTCGCGAGCGGCTTCGCACCGAGGCCGGCAAGGTCCAGATCCGCGAGGAGAGGCGGGCGCAGGGAGGGCAGGGGGAGCCGATCGCCGCCTACCCGTGGTCCGAGATGCGCCGCCGCCTCGGGCCGGCCGACTGGCCGCTCGTCGCCTTCAACCTCGGCGTGCGGGCCTGCGCGCGGGTCGCCGCCGAGGTCGCCTCGCGCGCGGGTCGCGACGTGCGCTGGTCCACCGTCACGAGCAGCAAGCCGCCTCGCGCGGCAGGGGGGGAATCGTGAGCAAGGCTTCGCGTTCGCGCTACACCGTCGTCATCCTCACGTGGAATTCGCGCCAGCACGTCGGCCCGTGCCTCGACTCGCTCGCCCATGCGTCGCCCGGCGAACCCTTCGAGGTGATCGTGATCGACAACGGGTCGACCGACGGGACGCCCGAGATCGTGCGCGATCGCTGTCCCGGGGCTCGTCTCATCCGCAACCGCGAGAACCGCGGCGTGGCCGCCGCGCGCAACCAGGGCCTCGTGCTCGCCCGCACTCCCTACTCGATCATCCTCGACGTGGACACCGTCGTGGAGCCCGGCGCCTTCTCGCGGCTGCTCGACTTCATGGACTCGTCGCCGGACGTCGGCGTCGTCGGGCCGAGGCTCATGATGCCCGACGGCCACGTGCAGCCGAGCTGCCAGCTCTTCCCGACGATCGTCGACAAGCTCGTCCGCCAGCTGCCCGGCGGCGCGGGCGACCGGTTCCTGCGCGAGGTCGAGCTCGCCGACTGGGACCACGAGGGCGTGCGCGACGTCGACTACGTGGTCGGCGCCTGCCAGGCGATCCGGATGCGGGCGCTGCACTCGGTCGGCTGGCTCGACGAGCGCATCTTCTACGGGCCCGAGGACGTCGACCTCTGCCTGCGCATGCACCTGGCCGGCTGGCGCGTCGTCTACACCGGCGAAGCCGTGGTGCGGCACGAGTGCCAGCGCGTCACCCGGCAGCGACTGAACATGCTGACGCTGCGCCACATCATGGGCCTCGCCCACCTCTTCGCGACCCATCGCTACGTCTGGTCGCGCGAGAGCCTCTACCGGCGCATCGCGGAGGTCGGAAGCCCGAGCCCGCGCCCGCACCCGGCTCGCGCGGCGGTGCCGGTCGCGGATTGAGCCCGGCCCGGCGAGCGGGGGC
>JAFMJW010000226.1 GCA_017853315.1 Alphaproteobacteria bacterium | reverse complement strand
TGACCGGTGCCCAGAAGCGCTCCACCAGCATGCGCGCGACGCGCCCGACACCCGGGCGCGAGAGCCACCGGCGCGCCTGCTCGTAGTAGAAGGCGAAGTGTCGCGACTCGTCGCGGATCACGCTCGAGAGGAGATCCGAGAGCACCGGGTGCCCGGCGACGGCGGCCAGCCGCTGGTAGCCGACGAGGGTCGTCAGCTCGTTGATCGCCCCCCAGGCCATGTGCACGCCCACGAAGTCCTGCCAGGCCCGGGCAACCAGGGCGGTCGCGCGCGCCTCGACCCACTGGGGGAACGTGAGACGCGACCGGCAACGGGGCTCGACCGGGTGCCCGGCCGCGGCGAGAAAGCGGCCCAGCGCGATTTCGTGCACGGTCTCCTCCTGGAACCAGCACGCGAGGAACGTCGCGACCTCCGGGTCGTCCATCGCGCGGGTCGTGAGCAGGGTGCGCAGGTACACGATCGTGTGCGACTCGGTGTCCTGCATGTAGCGCAGGGTCCGGACCGCCTCCGGCGAGAGCGGGTGGGCCCCCACCTCGTCCCAACGGACCGACTGGAGATCGACCGCAGTGTGGCGACCTATAAATTCTTGGATTTCGATATGTGGCATGGCTGCCCATGGCCGTGTCGCGGCACTCCGTTGAGTGTCAAGCACCGATCTTTGGGACGGGCCACCTCGCTCGACCCGCTCCCGGAGACCCCTGCGCTCGCAGGACCGGCGGAGACGGATTGACTCCGTAAGCCGCGCATCCGTATGCCAGCGAGTCCCCCGTTCCCGAAACCGCCCATGGATTCTTCGCAGGACTCGCCTCCCCCCGCCTCGTCGGCGGCCCCCCTCCTCGGCCGCTCGGGCTGGCTGCTCGCCGCTCTCTCGGGCGTCCTCTACGGGATCTCGTTCCCTCCACTCGCCCTTCGCCCTCTCGCCTGGATCGCGCTCGTCCCGCTCCTGCTCTCGCTGCGCGGCGGAAGCCTGCTGCGCGCGGCACTCCTCGGCGCGCTCTGGGCCCACGTCGAGACCTACGTCACCTCGGACTGCCTGCCCGGCGCGGTCGTCAGCTACTACAAGCAAAGCCCGACGGTCGGCTGGCTCATCCTCGAAGGCGCGACGCTCGCCACCATGGTGCCGTGGTACGGGGCCTTCGCAGTCGCCTACCGCGTGCTCGCGCAGCGGCCGGGAGCGAGTCTCCCCTGGCTCGCCGCCGCGGCCTGGGTCGCGTGCGAATTCCTTCGGACCAGGTGGCTCGGGGGCAACCCCTGGGCCGTTTCCGGCTACTCGCAGGTGGGGATCCTGCCGGTCGTCCAGGTCGCTGACCTGGCCGGTGTGCACGGCATCTCGTTCGCGATCGCGCTCGTAAACGCGACGCTCGCGGAGATGCTCGCGCCCGCCCTTGCCGGGGGCTCGAGGCCAGGTCTCCGCGCACCGTGGCGGATGGCCGTGGCCCCCGCGGCCGTCGTCGCCGGGATCCTCCTCTACGGACTCGCGCGCACGACCGGCTCCGGGGCGGGCGAGGCCCACGCCGAGGGTGCGCGGAGAGTCGACTCCAGCCCGATCCTCATCGTTCAGGCGAACCTGAGCATCGGCACCCAGTGGCGCGAGGAGATGTACGGCCAGAACCTCGACACCTACCTGCGCATGACCTGGGAAGCCGGTCGCGAGACGCGGCCCGACCTCGTCTTCTGGCCCGAGAGCGCGCTCACCTTCTTCCTTGCCGAAGAGCCGAGCTATCGCACCTCGATCGCGCGCGTGCTGTCGCTGCTGGGAACGCAGCTCGTCACCGGGGGCCCGCGCGAGGAGGCCGGCGGGGGCGAGGACGACCCCGCCTTCTTCAACGCGACCTTCCTGCTCTCGAGCCACGGCGAGATCCTCGGCTGGCAGGACAAGACGAAGCTCCTGCCCTTCGCCGAGTACTTCCCGCTGCAGTCGATCGACCTCCTGCGCCGGCAGTTCGGGCGCGCGCGCCAGTTCACGCCCGGCGATCGGCGTCCTCCGCTGCCGACCTCCGTCGGTCGCGCCGGCGTGATCGTCTGCAACGAGGCGATGTTCCCCGAGCCGGCAAGGGAGCGCGTGGACGACGGCGCGGAGTTCCTCGTGAACCCCGCGAACGACTCGTGGTTCGCGTCGCTCAAGTACTCACTCCAGGCCTTCGACATGGTGCGACTGCGGGCGATCGAGCAGCGGCGCTGGATCGTCCGCACATCGACCGCGGGACCGTCCGCCGTGATCGACGACGTGGGCCGGGTCGTGGTCGAGACCCCGAGCTTCGAGCGCGCGTGGACGGGCGGGCGGGTCGAGCGGCGGCATGGCCGGACCCTCTACGGCCGGGTCGGGGACGCCTTCGCGATCGTTTGCCTCGCGGTCGCGGCACTCGGGCTCGCCGCACGGTGGCGCAGGGGCCGCACACCCGACCGGCTCAGTGGTCTGGATCGGCACGGCGAAAGCGTCGTATAGGAGCAGCGGATGGAGGACCTTCAGCGCAGGGCGATGCTCGGAGCGGCGACGCTGATTGCGCTCGGGATGGCGACCGGCCTGCTCGCCGGCCTCGCCATGACGGGCGGGATCCCGGCCGACGGAGGCGCCATGCTCGCCTCGCACCTGAATGCGATCCTGGGCGGGCTGTGGATCGCCGCCGTCGGGCTCTCGCTTCCGATGCTGCGCAACGAGCCGGACGGGAAGCGGCTCCTCGTCCGCACCGTGGTGGTCGCGAACTTCGCGAACTGGGCGCTCACGTTGCTCAAGTCGTTCCTCCACGTGAAGGGGATCGGGCTCACCGGTGACCGCGTGAACGACGTCGTGTTCTTCGCGCTGCTCGCCCTCGTGGTCCTGCCCTCGCTCGGAGCCGCGGTCGCGTGGGCCCTCGGCCTCCGCGCCGGACCGACGGCGGGTGCGACATCGCGTTGACCCGGCGGATGGTGGTCCGCGCTCCGGAGAACTCGTCCCCATGAAGGATTCCGGCCGAAGGGACGCTGCCGAGCGCATCCTCCGTCGCGTCTTCCGCGCGGCGAGGCCGGGCCTTCGGTGGCGACTCTGGGACGGGAGCGAGGGATCGGTCGGCACGCCCGACGGCACCTGGACTCTCGTGTTCCGCGACCCGGCGAGCTTCCGCGCGCTGTTCGGGAGCAAGAACTCGCAGGTCATGGGCGAGGCCTTCATCGACGACCTGATCGACGTCGATGGCGACCTCTTCGCGGCGCTGCGAGTCGCGAACGACCTGGAAGACCTCGAGCCGAGCCTCTTGGACAAGCTCGCCGTCGGGTGGTTGCTCCGGTCCGTCTGAGGGCATGGGGATCGAGACCGTGGCACCCTGGGACGCGATCGTCGTAGGAGGTGGGCCGGGCGGTTCGACCGCCGCGCGCCGGCTCGCCCGCGGCGGCAGGCGCGTGCTCCTGCTCGACGCGGCTCGCTTCCCGCGGACGAAGCTCTGTGCGGGCTGGGTCACGCCGTCGGTCTGGCGCCACGTCGAGTTCTCGCCGGAGGACTACCCGCTCACGATCCAGCCCTTCTCCCGCGCGACGGTCGAGATCGACGGCCGCGTCCTCGAGACGCGCTGGTCCGACACGGTGGGCTGGGGCATCGTCCGCAGCGAGTTCGACGACTTCCTCCTCCGTCGCGCCCGCGAGGCCGGCGCCGAGGTCCGCGAGGGCACGCGCGTGCGCGAGGTCCGCCGCGAGGCCGACGCCGTGTCGGTCGATCTCGACGGAGACGAGATCCGGGCGCCGCTCGTGATCGGCGCGGGCGGCCACCACTGCCCGGTCGCGCGCGCGCTCGGCGAGATCGAGGACGGGGAGACCGTCGTCGCAGCGCTCGAGTCCGAGACGCGGATCGAGCCCGGGCGCGGCACCGGGCACTCGTCGCTCGAGCCCGGGCCGGAGCTCTTCTTCGAGCCGGACCTGCGCGGCTACGGCTGGCGCTTCGTGAAGGGCGACCGCCTGAACGTCGGCCTCGGCTGCACCCCCGGCGGTGTCGCGCTCCGCCGTCGCTGCGACTCGATGCTCGACCGACTCGGACGCGAAGGGCGGCTGCCGGCCGACGTGCCGCTCGAGCGCATGCGCGGTCACGCCTACGCGGTGAGGCTCTCGGCGCCGCGGCTCGTGGCCGGGCCCGGCTTCCTGCTCGTCGGCGATGCCGCCGGGCTCGCGCGCGGGCTGAGCGGCGAGGGGATCGGGCCCGCCGTCGAGAGCGCCGCGGTCGCAGCAGGGCTCCTGCTCGACGGAGGCGTCGGGCGAGACGAGGTCGCGGCACGCTACCGGCGGGAGATCGACAGGCGCTTCGGAACCGGCCGGCCGGGGCGACTCGCGCGCGCTCTCGCGAAGTTGCCGCGCCCGGCCATCGAGGGCTCGACCCGGTGGATCGTGCGATCCGGCTGGCTGCGCCGGAAACTCATCCTCGAGCGGCTCTTCGGCATGCGACCGCGAGGGGAGAGCTGATGCGCGCGCGACGCGAGATCGACCGCGAAGCGATCGAGCACCACTACGACCTCTCGAACGACTTCTACTCGCTCTTCCTCGACGAGCGGATGGTCTACACTTGCGCCTACTTCCGGGGCCCCGACGTCGACCTCGACACGGCGCAGGCGGACAAGCTCGAGCTCGTCTGCCGCAAGTTGCGCCTGCGGCCGGGCGACACGCTGCTCGACGTCGGCTGCGGGTGGGGCAGCCTCGCGCTGTGGGCGGCGAAGCACCACGGCGCACGCGTGCTCGGGGTGACGCTCTCGGCCGAGCAGGCGCGCTTCGCGCAGGAGACGATCGCGCGCGAAGGCCTTGCCGAGCGATGCAGCGTCGAGTGCCGCGACTGGCGGGACACGGCCGGACGAGGACCCTTCGACCGGATCGCGGCGCTCGGCATCGTCGAGCACGTCGGCATCGCGAACTACCCGGCCTTCTTCCGGCAGCTCCACGACCTGCTGCGGCCCGGCGGGCTCCTGCTGAACCACGGCATCACCCGCGACCACGCGTGGAGGCATACTCCCCAGTGGGACTTCATCCTCGCGCACGTCTTCCCCAACGGCGAGCTCGACACCCTCTCGCACACCTGCTCGGAGATCGAGGCGGCAGGCCTCGAGATCCTCGACGTCGAGGGCCTTCGCGCGCACTACGCGCGCACCTGCCGGCTCTGGGTCGAGCGGCTGCGGGCAAACGAGGGACGGGCGATCGAGCTCGTCGGCCGGCGCAGGTATCGCACCTGGCTGCTCTACCTCACGTCGGCGTCGGTGGGCTTCGAGGAGCGATCGATCGGGCTCCATCAGGTTCTCGCGCGACGCCCCGACCCGGCAAGCGACCTCGACCTCGTGACGCGGGACGAGGTCTACGCGCCCGCGAAGTGAACGG
>JAFMJW010000225.1 GCA_017853315.1 Alphaproteobacteria bacterium | reverse complement strand
AGAAGCCCTTCGACTCCTCGTCCACCTTGGGGATGGGTTTCTTCGTCGCCGCGTTGGCCATCGTTCGTCGTCCGTCGTCGATCCGCTCGCCGCCGCCCGCTCAGTCGCCCGCGAGCAGGAGCGTCGCCCCGCTGTGCCGGATGCCGAGATAGCCGCCGGTACCGTGGCAGAGCGCGACCTTCGCGCCCTCGACCTGCCGCGCCCCGGCCTCGCCCCGCAGCTGTCGCACGGCCTCGATCACGAGGAAGATGCCGCGCATGCCCGGGTGGTTCGAGGAGAGCCCGCCGCCGTCGAGGTTCACGGGCAGGGTACCGCCGAGACCGATCTGCCCGCCCGACACGAAGTCGCCGCCCTCGCCCGCCTTGCAGAAACCGAGGTTCTCGAGCGTCAGCAGCACCGTGATCGTGAACGAGTCGTAGATCATGCAGAGGTCGACGTCGTCGTGCGAGACGCCGGCGCGCTCGAACGCGCGCGCGCCCGACTGCCGTGCGGCGATGTCGAGGATGTCGCGCTTGCCGATCCCCGGGTGGCGGTTCGCGACCCCCGCGCCGAGCACGCGGACCGGCTTGCGGCGCAGGTCGCGGGCGCGCTCGGCCGAGGTGACGACGAGCGCGCCGCCGCCGTCGGAGATCACGCAGCAGTCGAGCAGGTGGAGCGGCGACGAGATCATGCGCGAGGCGAGCACGTCGTCGACCGTGATCGGATCGCGGTACTTCGCGTCGGGGTTGAGCGAGGCGTGGCGCCGCATCGTGACGGCGATCTCGGCGAGCTGCTCGCTCCTGGTTCCGTACTGGTGCATGTGGCGCTGCGCCGCCATCGCGTAGGCGCCGACGATCGTCGGCCCGTAGGGCAGGTCGAACTGGTCGGGCGGGTCGGTCGCGAAGCCGCCGCCGGTGCCGATCGCGAAGCGCTCGGAGGCCGCGGTGCTGCCGTAGGTGACGAGCGCGGTCGTGCAGAGACCGGCGCGGATCGCGGCCCCGGCGTAGGCGACCTGGGCCACGAACGACGAGCCGCCGATCGCGGTCGAGTCGATCCAGTCGGGCCGGAGACCCAGGTGGTGGCACATCGAGAGCGCGCCGATCGGCCCGACGCCCGAGGTCGCGTAGCCGTCGACGTCCGACGGGCGCAGGCCCGCGTCCTCGAGCGCGCCGCGCGCGGACTCCGCCGCGACCTGGAACGCGGTCTTGTCCGGCGCCCAGCGGCGCGGGTGCTCGAACGCACCGACGATCGCGATCTCGTCGCGGAGGCTCATGCGGCGGCGAGCTCCAGGATCGCGGCATCGACCTCGGCGGGGCACTCGAGGTGGGCGACGTGCCCCGCGCCCTCGACCACCCGCAGCCGCGCGCCCGGGATCGCGGCCGCGAGCTCGCGTGCGCGATCGGGCGGGCAGAGCCGGTCGGCGTCGCCGTTCAGCACGACGACCGGGCAGGCGACCTTCGCGAGCGACGCGCGCAGCGCGCTCGCGCGGTAGGCGAGCACGTCGCCGAGCCGCACCTTCGGATCGGTCTTCACGAGCTCGCCCCAGAACTCCCTCATGACCGCCATGTCGGGCGACGGGCCGAAGAAGGGCGTGTCGAACTGCTGGCCGATCCGACCGCGCACGACGTCGCGCAGCGTCTCGACCGCCGCGTCGGGGATCGCGGACGCGGCCGCGGTTCCGATCGTCGCGACCGCGCGCACGCGACCGGGAGCCGCGAGCGCGGTCGCGAGGGCGACCTGCCCGCCGTAGCCGTGGCCGACCAGGATCGCGGGCGGGACGCGCAGGCCTTCGAGCACGCGGGCGAGGACGCCCGCCGCCTCCTCGACGCTCGCGGGCGCGTCGAGCCCGCTCGAGCGGCCGTGCCCGGGCAGGTCGACCGCGACCGTTCCGTGTTCCGCCCCGAGTCGTTCGACGGCGCCCCGGAACATCGCGGCGCTGCCGCCCTCGCCGTGGACGAAGACGATCGCCGCTCCGCGGTCGAACGCCGGCGGGACGCCCGGGAGGGTCGTGCGGCCGGCGTGCGCGTAGTGGATCGCGGTCCGGTCGTCGAGGTGGAGATACTTGGTGGGCATGCGTTTCCCGCGCGGATACCGCCCTTAAACCGAACCGCGCGGGGCGGAGTCAAAGCCCGCCGGGCCGCGCCCCGGACCGGCGAAGGTCGCGCGGGACGCGACGGACGCGTCCCGGGGAATCCCGCTCCCTTCGAGGGGATGGTCGGCCCGGGCGGTTGCCCCGTCCGGCGTTCGCCCCTCGTCCGGCTCGGGGCTAACGTTCGGAGGGTCTCGGGATCCATGATCGTGACGGCTCCGCACACTCTCTCCGAGCACGTGGCTCTCCTGCGCGGGAAGCCGCGCCGTCGGGGAGCCGCAGTCGCGGAGGCGAGCCGGTGACGTCCGACGGGAGGGAGACCGGTCGCGGAGAGACCGACGTCCCGACCGGGCCCCCGCTCGTCGCACCGCGCACGGGCGCTTCGGCAAGCACGCGCAGCGCACCGGGTTCCGGCGTCTCCCCGCGGGCGATCGACTCCACGTCGCCGGCTTCGAGCCCGCTGCGACGCTTCGTCCACGCCGCGCTGCGAGCGACCTCGCACCTCGTGCCGGAGGGGCCGCTCGCGAGTCGCTGGATCGCGCTCCCCTCCTTCGTCGCCTTTCACGGCCGATGGCCGCGAGACCCCGACGACCCCAGGGCGCTGTACCGCGACTTCCTGTACCGCAGGATGCTCGGGCCGTTCACTGCGGAGCAACGTCGGCTGGTCGACAAGATCGAGGCCAAGCCTCTCGTCGCGCAGGCGTGTCCCGACCTGCAGGTCGCGCGCACCGTCGCGGTCCTCGACGTGGACCGGCGCATCGGCCGGGACGACCTCGAGCGGTTCCTCCGCCCCCACCTCGGTCGTCGCCTCGTCGCGAAGCCCGCGCATGCCTCGGGTCTCTGCGTCTTCCTCGACCGCGTCGGGTCCGACGATCTCGACCGACTCCTCCGGCTGGCGCGCGGCGACTACTTCCTGCACGCCGGGGAGGCCCAGTACCGCGGTCTTCGCCGCCGCATCCTCGTCGAGGAGTCCCTCGCCGACGACGACGGCAACCCGCCCACGTCCTGGAGATTCGCCTGCACCCGGGGCATTCCCTGGCTCGGCATGGCGGACGTCCACGCGGGATCCCGCCTGCACGAGCACTACTTCGACCTGCCGAGCCGTGCGCTCGTCCACGCGCGTCGCGACGACGCCCCGCTGGCGACGCCCGTGCTCGAGATGCCCGAGCACCTCGACGAGATGATCGGGATCGCGGCCCGCCTGTCGGCACCCTTCGAATTCGTGCGCGTGGATCTCTACGCCACCCGGGACGCGACCTGGTTCGGCGAGCTCACCTTCACGCCCCTCGCGGCGCGCGAGCGCTTCGCCGACCCGGAACTCTCGAGATGGCTGCTCGCGCGGGCGATGCGGCCGGAACTGCCCCGGCCGCTGCCGCCGCACCTGCAGGCCGCCGCGCCGCGACCGGGGGGAGCCGCGTGAGACGGACACCCCGCACGCCCCCGGGAAAATCCCGATTGCCGGAGGTCGACCCGCCGGCGAGGATCCGGGGACGCGCGGGACGGACCGCGCCCGGAGAGACGTCCATGGAGACGGAGACCATGATCGCACGACGCCCCACCCGACTCGCCCTCCTCGCCGCCGCGACGCTGGCGACCGCGCTGCTCGCCGCCGCGCGGCCTGCCGACGCGGGCACCTGCGGCGGCGCCGTCGCCTGCAAGTGCGGCGACACGGTCGCCTCCGACACGGTGCTCGACCGCGACCTCGGGGTCTGCACCGGGATCGGGCTCAAGGTGCTCTCGGGAGTCGAGCTCGACTGCGCCGGGCACCTGCTGACCGGCAGCAACCTTTCCAACGCGAAGTACGGCATCAACCTCGACGGCGCCGTCGGCGCCACCGTGCGCAACTGCCGCACGACGCTGTTCCGCCGCGGGATCCGGGTCAACGGTGGCTCGGGAAATCGCATCCTCGGCAACGAGTCGTTCCTGAACAAGTACGGCGTGGACATCGCCGGCGCCTCGAGCGGAAACCGCTTCGAGGCCAACCTCGTGCGCGACAACCGCGACGAGGGGATGCACTTCGGCACCGGCTCGTCGTGGAACGAGATCGTGGGCAACGAGATCCGGTACAACAAGCGCGAGAACCTCTACCTGCTCTCGAGCCACCACAACCTGGTCGAGGGCAACGTCGTCCACCACGGCAGCATGGCCGCGATCTACGTGAAGCACTCGAGCGACAATCGCTTCGCCGCGAACGAGGTCCGAGACACCTCGTTCCAGCTGCGCGGCGACTCGGCGCGCAACGTCTTCGAGGGGAACTACCTGAAGGGCGACGGCTACATGCTGCAGGCCTACCTGCAGTCGGGGGCGTGGACCTACCCCCACGACAACGCGATGACCGGCGACACGATCGTGAAGACGGATTTCTGCCACCGCTTCTTCGGTGCGCGCGACAACCACGCGACCGGGCTCGTCACCGACGGCCGCTGTGCGCCGATCACCCTTCGCACGGTCGGCGGCGAGGCCGGGGAGAGCAACACGGTCGAACTCGCCCCCTGACGCTGGACCGCGAGCGGCGCGGACGAACGCTCAGGGCGCGAAGTCGACGATCGTCGCCCGCTTCCAACGCGGGCGCCACTTGCTCCCGAGCTCGCGGTGCGGCGCGCTCGCGAGCCACGCCCGGTAGTCCTCGACCGAGTCGAACTCGACGAGGATCGCGAGGTCGTAGTCGGCGGAGACCTCGGGGCGACCGGTCTCCACGGGGGTGCCGCTCACGTAGCGACGCACGCCGGGCAGCCCGGAGAGCAGACGGTCGCTCTCCGCCCGCAGGGCGGGCAGGTCGGCCGGGTCGGCGAGGTCGACCAGCACGAGGTGCTCGACCCGCGGCGCGGGGCGATGCGCGGCGCAGCCCGCGAGGAGGCCGAGCAGCGGGAGGAGAAGAGGCACGCCACGCACGTCGATACCCCCGTAACTCCCGGGAGCGGCGCGCGCCCGGGGAAGGCGCCCGGCGCCCGTTCCGCCGCCGGGCGGCCCGGGGCGCGCACGAGCCGCGTCGCGCGAGCCGCATCGCGCGCGCACCGGCGGACGACGCCCGGCCCGATCGTCCTTGGGCGCCGGACCGCGAGCGTGGTAGACGAAGGCGAGCCGTGCCCGTCCGGGCCGACCCCAGGAGGATCCCGATGAGTTCGATGCTGAAGGAGTTCCGCGACTTCGCGATGAAGGGAAACGTCCTCGATCTCGCCGTCGGCGTGATCATCGGCGCTGCCTTCGGCAAGATCGTGACGTCGTTCGTGCAGGACATCATGATGCCGCTGCTCG
>JAFMJW010000224.1 GCA_017853315.1 Alphaproteobacteria bacterium | reverse complement strand
GCCGGGGCCGCTCCCCGGCCGGACGTGCACGGGTGCGGGGTCGTGTGCGAGCATGGCGCCTGCGACGAGTTCCCCCGTGCCACGGCCGGGGCGGGAGAGGGCGGACCCGTCGCGCACCGGAGGAGACGGCGATGACCAAGCGACCTGCGAGGAACCGGCATCGTCCGCGACCCGGACGCGCACGCTCGACGGCGGCCCGAGGACTCGTCGCGGTGCTGGTCGCGGCGGCCGGGACTTCGGGGTGCGCCGCGCTCGACTGGTCGCAGGACCGGGTCGGCATCCGCAACGCCCCCGACGTCCACGCGGCGCAGATCGCGGCGCAGGCGACCGACCGCCCCCTCGGCTGGGCGCCGGAGTCGAAGGGGCTGCTCGTGACCGACTACCTGCAGGGCGGGGAGACGTGGCGAGGGATCCTCCGGTCGGTGGACGGCGCGCTCGCCGCGAGCCCGCAGCCGATCGAACCGGGCAGGCACCGGCTCGTGGTCGCCTTCGAGTGGATCCAACCGCCCGACGGAGATCCGTCCCACGCGAAGATCGGCGAGTGCGCCCTCGACTTCGAGGCCTTGCCCGGGCAGACCTACTGGCTTCGCACGAGCCACGGCCGCGATCGCTTCGAGAGCGACGGCGTGCCCGACCCGCGCGAGTGGGCCGCCTGGGTCATCGAGGACTCGACGTGGGACACGGTGAGCAACGGCTCCTGCAGCCCGGCTCCCCGGTGAGCCCGCCCGACGCGGGCGGGCCTCGCTAGAACAGCCCGAGCTGGTCGCCGGGGCGGGGCGGCCTGCGGAACCACTTCGTCTCGAGCGCCGGGCGCTCGCGGTCGAGCCCGTGGCGCCGGGCGCTCGCCGAGAACAGCGCCGCGACCTGCGCCGCGTACTCGCCCTGGCCGCGCATGCGCCGGCCGAAGGCCGTGTCGTTCATCTTTCCCGCGCGGGTGCCCCGGATGCGGGCGAGGACGCGCTCGCGCCGGAGCGGGGCGTGTTCCTGCAGCCACTCGTCGAGCAGCGCGTCGAGCGGTGCCGCGAGCCGCACGAGCAGCCAGCTCGCCCCCGACGCGCCGGCCTCCGCGGCCGCCGCGAGGATCCGGGGGATCTCCTCGTCGTTCAGTCCCGGGATGACGGGTGCGACCATCGCGTGGACCGGGATGCCGGCCGACGAGAGCCGCGCGATCGCGTCGAGGCGGCGCTCGGGAGAGGCTGCGCGAGGCTCGAGACGCCGGGCGAGCGACGGGTCGAGCGTCGTGAGCGAGACGGCGACCGACGCCGCGCCGAGTCGGGCCAGCGGCGCCAGCACGTCGACGTCGCGGACGACCAGCGCGGACTTGGTCACGATCGCGACCGGGTTGCGGAACGCCGCCATGACCTCCAGGCAACGACGCGTGATCCCGAGGCGGCGCTCGACCGGCTGGTAGCAGTCGGTGTTGCCCGAGAAGGCCACCACCTGGGGAATCCAGCGCGGGTGCGCGAGCTCGCGGGCGAGAATCGCCGGCGCGTCCTCCTTCACGAGGATCCGCCGCTCGAAGTCGAGCCCTGCGCTCCAGCCGAGGCGCTCGTGGCTGGGCCGCGCGTAGCAGTAGACGCAGCCGTGCTCGCAGCCCCGGTACGGGTTCACGCTCCAGCGAAACGGCAGGTCGGGGCTGTCGTTCGACGCGAGCAGACTGCGCGTCGCGTCGCGGTAGAGGAGCGTCGGGGCGGGCGGAGGCGACTCGTCGTCCGCGGTCTCGGCGGGCTCGAGGTCGGGATCGTCGAGATCGAGACGCAGGGGCTCGAAGCGGTTGGGAGGGTTTCGCAGGACCGCGCGTCCGGGGAGATCGGGAAGGCTCATCTTCGCCCTTCGTTCGCCTTTTCGGCGACCCGGCGCAAGGGCTTCTTTCGCCTGAGCACTCCGGTTCCGGTAGGGTCCACAGGTGCCCGGACGGCCCGCGCCGGCCCGGAGCCCGGATCCCCGAGACGATGGCGAGTCTGAAGAGGCAGGCGCTCCGCGCCACGCGCGACGGCCTGTTCCGGGCCCGGCGGCGCATCGAGACGATGCTCACCGCCGACCCGGACGCTCCCCGGACGCCCTTCGTGCCCCGGCTGAAGGAGGCCTACGAGCGGGGCTGGGCCGACTGCCCGTGCGTCTTCGTGCTCTCGACCGGGCGCGCGGGCAGCAAGACGCTCACCGCGCTCTTCGCGCTGTCCTCGCGCGTGCTCGCCGAGCACGAGCCGATGCCGCGCCTCGTGAAGGCGTCGTTCGACGCCTACATGGAGGGGCCGTCGATCGCGACCAGCGACCGGTGGCGCGACCTGGTCTGGGCCGCGCGCGACGACCTCGTCTGCGAGGCGAACCGCAAGGGGCGCATCTACGTCGAGACGAACAACCGGATGACCTATCTCGCGCCGGTGCTCGCGCGCTGCTTCCCGGCGAGCCGCTTCGTCCACCTGCACCGCCATCCCTACGAGGTGGTGCGATCGGGCATGCGGCGCGGGTACTACGAGGGGCACAACTGGGATTTCGCCCGAGTCCGCCCGCGCCCCGGCGAGCCGCTCGCGGCCGCGTGGGACGCGATGCCCCGCCTCGAGAAGTGCGCCTTCTTCTGGGCTCGCATCAACGGCGAGGCCGACGCCTTCCTCGCGACCTTGCCCGAGTCGCGCCGACTCTCGCTCGCGGCCGAGGATCTGTTCTCGGGGGACGAGTCCGCGCTGCGACGGCTGTTCGCCTTCGTCGGCGTCGAGACGCCGCCGCGCGAGATGCAGGACGAGGTCCTCGGCGAGAAGATCAACGCGGCCGTGCGCGGCAGCTTCCCGGTTCCCTCGGAGTGGTCCGAGGCCGATCGCGATGCGGTCTGGCGCCACGTCGGCCCGCTCGCGACCTCGCTCGGGTACCGACCGTGAGCCGACCGGAGGCGATCGGCCGGGCCGCTCGCGAGCCACGTCGCATCCCCAGGAGACGTTCGACACGATGGACCTAGGACCCCTCGAGAAGACCCCCGCCGTCGTGCTCGGTCTCGGCCAGAACGGCCTCGGCGCCGTTCGCGCGCTCGGCCGCGCCGGCATCCCCGTGCTCGGGCTGGATTCGGACCTCGACCAGCCCGGCGCCCACACGCGCTGGTGCCGCAAGATCCACTGCCCCGACTTCGCCAAGGGCGGACCCGCCCTGCTCGACAAGCTGGTCGAGATCGGCCGCGAGCTCGAGCGCCGCGGGATGAAGGGCGTGATCGTCCCGACCGGCGACCTGAACGTGCAGCTGGTCTCCGAGCGGCGCGAGGAGCTCGAGCCCTACTACCACCTGTCGCTTCCGTCGAAGGAGGTGCTGCGGCTCTTCCTCGACAAGAAGTCGTTCTACAAGCTCGCGATCGAGCGCGGGTTCCCGCTGCCGCGGACCTGGTTCACCGAGGGCGACCACGACATCGACGCGATCGCGCGCGACATCGAGTACCCCTGTCTCATCAAGCCCTTCCAGCCGAACGCGACCTGGCGCGAGACCTTCGACACGCGGCTGTTCCTCGCCGACTCGGCGGAGATGCTGCGCAGGCTCTACGCGGTGATCTACCCGGTGCACCAGGACCTGATCATCCAGGAGTACATGCCGGGCGACGACGCCCAGGTGTGCTGGGGCGTCACCTACCTCGACCGCGACCAGCGCCCGCTCGCGAAGTGGGCCGGGCACAAGATCCGGCAGTACCCGCGCGGCTTCGGCACCGCGACGCTCGCCGAGAGCCTCGACGACCCGGAGCTCGCGCAGATGGCGGTCGACATCCTGGTCGGCATCGGCCACCGCGGCTACGGCGTCGTCGAGTTCAAGCGCGACCGGCGCGACGGGAAGCGCAAGATCACCGAGGCGACCGGTGGACGCACCTGGTTCCCGCACTCGATCGTCACGCGCTCGGGCATCAACCTGCCGCTCCTCTGGTACCGCGACGTGCTCGGGCTGCCGGTCGAGCCGCAGACCCGCTACGAGGCGGGCATCAAGTGGATCCACGAGGAGCGCGATCTCAAGACGGTCATGCTCTACTTCCTGCCCGAGAAGCGCCTCACGCCCTGGACGTGGCTCAAGTCGTACTCGGGCAAGCGCACCTACGCCTACGCCGCGTGGGACGACCCGGGGCCGTTCCTGAACTCGGCGAGCCGCGTGCTGAAAGCCGGGCGCAACCGCGTGCGCCGCATGATGCGCGCGAAGGAGCCCGAGCGGGTGCGGGTGAAGTCGAGTCGCCCGAAGGACATGCAGGAACTCCTCCTCTCGGCCGACCCGACGGTGGGTCACGGCCTGCGCCGCATCTCGGTGGACTGAGCCGTGGCGGATCCGAAGAGCGGGGGCCGCGGGCAGGGCGAGGGGGGCCGACTGAAGGAGCCGCCGGCCCCGGAGCTCGTGGCGGCCGCGTTCCGCACCGAGCTCGCCGACGCGCCGATTCTCCACCGCGGGCTCGGACAGGCCGACCTCGCACACGTGATCGCGCTCGCCGAGGCCGGCATCGTGCCGGCCGACGACGCGGCGAAGCTGCTCGCGATGCTGCTCGACCTCGGCCGCGTTCCGGTCGAGGAATTCCCGCTCGACGAGGCGCTGGAGGACGTCTACTCGAACCGCGAGGCGTGGCTCCGCGCGCGCGACGAGCGCGTCGCCGGCTGGATGGGCGCGGGTCGCCCGCGACGCGAGCCGGCGACGATCGCCTACCGGATCGCCGTGCGCGAGCGGCTGCTCGATCTCGGCGACGTCGTCTCCGACTGCGTCGCGGCGCTCCTCGAGCAGGCCGAGCGTCACGTCTCGACCGTCGCGCCCGACTACACCTACCTGCAGCCCGCGACCCCGACGAGCCTCGCGCACTACCTGCTCGCGTTCGCCTACCCGCTGCTGCGCGACCTCGACCGCATCGAGGCCTGTTTCGGGCGGACGAACCAGTGCCCGGGCGGGATCGGCAACATCAACGGCACCCGCCTGCCGGTCGACCGCGCCCGCATCGCGGCGCTGCTCGGCTTCGAGGCCCCGATCGCGAACACCCGCGACGCGATGTGGCAGGTCGACCAGCCGATCGAGGTCGTGTCGCAGGCGGCGGTCGTGCTGCTCGACCTCGAGCGGCTCGCCGAGGACCTCCAGATCTGGAACACCGCCGAGTTCGACCTGGTCGAGCTCGCCGACCGGCACGCGCGCATCAGCATGATCATGCCGCAGAAGAAGAACCCGTACTCGCTCGCCTTCGTGCGCGGGGCCGCGAGCCAGATGCTCGGGCGGCTCGTGTCCGCGGCGGCCATCGGGCGCTCGCCTTCGGCGCAGATGGACAACCGGGTCTTCGCGATCGGCGAGGTGCCGCGCGCGCTCGACCGCGCGATCGACGTGGCGCGCCTCATGGCGGCGGTCCTGCGCGGGCTCGTCTTCGACACGGATCGGCTGCGCGAGCGGGCCGGAGAGGGCTTCACCCACGCGACCGA
>JAFMJW010000223.1 GCA_017853315.1 Alphaproteobacteria bacterium | reverse complement strand
CTGCTCCGCCTCCTGCCGCGGCTGTTCGATCCGCAGGAGGGATCCGTCCGGATCGACGGCCGGGACGTGCGCGAGATCCCGCTGCACGACCTCCGCAGCGCGATCGCCTTCGTGCCGCAGGATCCCTTCCTCTTCTCGACCTCGATCCGCGAGAACCTCGCCTTCGCGAGGCCCGAGCTGCTCCGGGACGGGCAGGCGGGCTTCGAGGCCCTGCGGCTCGCCGCGGCCCGCGCCGCGGTCGCCGACGACGTCGAGGCCTTCCCCCACGGCTACGACACGATGGTCGGCGAGCGCGGCATCACGCTCTCGGGCGGCCAGAAGCAGCGGGTCACGCTCGCGCGCGCGCTGCTGGTCGAGGAGGCGCCGATCCTCGTCCTCGACGATTCGCTGTCGAGCATCGACACCCGGACCGAGGCGCGGATCCTGCGCTCGCTCGAGGAGCGCCGGCGCGGGCGAACCTGCCTCGTGGTCGCCCACCGGCTTTCGACGGTGCAGGACGCGGACCTGATCCTCGTCCTCGACGGGGGCCGGATCGTCGAGCGTGGCGACCACGCGAGCCTGCTGCGCCAGGAGGGGCTCTACGCCGACCTGTTCCGGCGCCAGCAGCTCACCGCCGAGCTGGAGGCCATCTGAGCGCGGCGGGCGACACGGCGGCGGCTCGCGGTCCCGACGGCATCCACGCCGAGGAGGCGATCGAGCGCGGTCGCGACGCGGAGATCGTGCGCCGGCTCTGGACCTACATCCACCCCTACCGTCGGACCTTCTGGGCGAGCGCGCTGCTGCTTCCGGTCACCTCGGCGCTGATGCTCGTGCAGCCGTGGCTGCTGAAGGTCGCGATCGACCGCTACGCGGAGCGGGGCGACGCCGCCGGACTGGGCCGGAGCGCCGCGCTCTTCCTCGCGGCGGTGCTCGGCGAGCTCGCGGCGCTCTACCTCCAGTACTGGCTCACGATGATCGTCGCCCAGCGGAGCCTCGCCGACCTCCGCCTCGACCTGTTCCGGCACGTCCAGCGGCTCCCGCAGTCGTTCTTCGACCGCAACCCCGTCGGCCGCATCGTCACCCGGCTCACCACCGACGTCGACGTGCTGAACGAGATGTTCGCGACCGGCTCGATGACGATTTTCATGGACGGGCTCACGACCGCCGGCATCGTCGCCGTCATGCTGTGGATCGACTGGCGTCTCGCGCTCGTGACGCTCTCCGCCGTCCCGCTGCTCCTGTTCGCGATCGACTTCTTCCGCCGCCGGGCCCGCGTCACCTACCGCACGATCCGGGAGCGGGTCGCCCGGATCAACAGCTTCCTCCAGGAGGCGATCTCCGGGATGTCGGTCATCCAGATCTTCGCCCACGAGCGCGCCAGCTACGAGGAGTTCCTCGACCACAACGGGGCGCATCGCGACGCCTACCACCTCTCGAACGTGTACGAGGCAATGCTCTTCTCGATCGTCGAGATGACGGCCTCGATCTCGATGGCGCTCGTGGTGGGGTGGGCGGCGGGCCGGATCGGCGCGGGCGCGATCGCGTTCGGGACGCTGGTCGCCTTTCTCGAGTACATCCAGCGCTTCTTCGTGCCGATCCGCGACTTCTCGGCGAAGTACGCGGTCCTCCAGTCGGCGATGACCGCGGGCGAGAGGATCTTCCAGCTGCTCGACACCCCGGTCCCGATCGAGTCGCCCGCCGACGTCCGGGTGCCCGCGGCGGAGGCGCCCGAGCGGGGCTCGGTCGAGTTCGAGGGGGTCTCGTTCGCCTACAAGCGCGACGACCTCGTGCTGCGCGACGTGACGCTGCGGGTGGCTCCCGGCGAGAAGATCGCGATCGTGGGCGCGACCGGGTCGGGGAAGACGACGCTGACGAAGCTGCTGAACCGCAGCTACGACGCGACCCGCGGCTCGGTGCGCGTCTCGGGCCGGGACGTCCGGGAGTGGGACCTGGGCGCGCTGCGCCGGGAGGTGGGCGTCGTCCTGCAGGACTCGTTCCTGTTCAGCGGGACGATCGGGGACAACGTCTTCCTGCGCGGCCGGCCGGGGCCCGAGGAGATCGCGCGCGTCCTGCGCGCCGCGAACGTCGACGGCCTCGTCGCCTCGCTCCCGCGGGGCCTCGACGAGCGCGTGGGGGAGCGCGGGGCGAACCTCTCCTCGGGACAGCGGCAGCTCCTCGCGATCGCCCGCGCGCTCGCCTGCGACCCGCGCATCCTGGTGCTCGACGAGGCGACTTCGAGCGTGGATGCGGAGAGCGAGCGGATGATCCAGGAGGCGCTCGACCACCTGCTCGCCGACCGGACCGCGATCGTCGTCGCGCACCGCCTGTCGACGATCGAGCGCGCCGACCGGATCGTCGTCATGCACCACGGCGAGATCCGCGAGATGGGGACGCACGCCGAACTGATCGCGCTCGGGCGGATCTACGCGCGCCTGCACGCCCTCGGCACGGGCGCCTCGCTCGACGAGCGGGAGGACGCGAGGTGACGAGGGGCCGCCGCGCCCGGGTCGCGGCGGTCGCGGCGGGGATCGCGGTCGCGGCGCTGCTCGACGGGTGTGCCGGGACGACCGCGGGATACCTGCTGCGCGCCGGGTGGGAGGAGGCCCGCATCCTCTGGCGGCGCCGGCCGATCGACCGCGTGCTCGCCGAGCCCGGCCTCGACCCGTCGCTGCGGACGAAGCTCGAGACCGTGCAGGCGGTGCGGGAGTTCGGCGCGCGCCGGCTCGGGCTCGCCGTCGGCGGCGCCTACGGGAGCTACGCGGAGGTCGACGAGGGAGCCCTCGTGCAGGTCCTCTCGGCGGCCGAGCGGTTGCACCTCGTGCCGGTCACCTGGTGGTTCCCGGTCGTCGGGCGGGTCGCCTACAAGGGGTACTTCTCGCCCGACGACGCGCGACGCGAGGCCGAGCGGCTCGAAGGGCGCGGCTACGACACCTGGGTCCGCGGCTCGGTCGCGTTCAGCACGCTCGGCTGGCTCGACGACCCGGTGCTCTCGAACTGGATGAAGTCGGACCGCGTCGAGCTCGCGGAGCTCGTGCTCCACGAGCTGCTGCACCGCACGACGTACCTCCCGAGCCAGACCGACTTCAACGAGTCGTTCGCGAGCTACGCGGGGCACGCCGGGGCCATCGCGTTCTTCTCGGAGACCGCGGGGCCGGACTCGGCCGAGACCGCGGAGGCACGGCGACGCTGGGACGCGCAGCTCGCGTCGTCGGCGAAGCTCGGGTCGGCGATCGAGCGGTTGCGCGCCCTCTATGCCGCGGCCGAGCGCGAGGGGCGCCCGGAGCCCGAGGTCCTCCGGGAGCGTCGCGCGATCTTCGGCGAGCTCGGCGACCCGGAGAAGGTGAACAACGCGGTCCTGCTCGCCCGGATGGCCTATCTCGACCGGCTCGCCTGGTTCGCGGAGGTGGGGCGCCGCACCGGCGACGTGCGCGCCGCGATCGAGGTCATCCGGCAGGCGAGCGAGAAGCGGGGCGGCGAGCCGTGGGAGGCGCTGCGCGAGCTCGTGGGCGCTCCGCCCACCCCGGCCCCGGGCGACGCGGCGGCGTCGGGTCCGGGCGGCGCGCCCGACGGGGGGCCGGCGGGGGCGAGTTGACAACGCGGGCGTTCACGACGAACGTCCCGGCATGCGGGTCTTGTTCTACTACCGTGGGATCGAGAACCTCGGTGTCGGCTACCTCATGTCGATGCTCAAGGCCCACGGGCACGAGATCGACCTGATCTTCGACCCCGGCCTCGACGACAACCTGTTCGTCAAGATGCCGCACCTCGCCTGGATGAACCGGCACGAGGCGCTGCTCGAGCGCGCGGTCGCCTTCAAGCCCGACCTCGTCGCGATGGGCTGCCTGACCAACCTCTACCCGTTCGTGAAGGTCATGGCGGCGAAGCTGAAGGAGAAGCTCGGCGTCCCGATCCTGGTCGGCGGGCACCACGCGCAGGCGCTCCCGGACTTCGTGCTGTCGAACCCGAACGTGGACATGGTCTGCACCGGGGAGGGCGAGCTCGCGCTGCTCGAGCTCGTCGGCCGCATGGAGCGAGGCGAGGACGTGACGACGGTCCCGTCGATCTGGGTGAAGAAGGACGGCGTCATCCACCGCAACGAGCTCGGCATGCTCGAGAACGACCTCGACCGCTTCCCGTTTCCCGAGAAGCACCTCTGGTGGGAGTACGGCTGCTTCAAGGACAACCTCGAGGTCTTCACGGGCCGCGGCTGCCCGTTCAAGTGCACGTTCTGCAACATCCACTTCCAGCGCGAGCTGTTCCGCGGCAAGGGCGACTTCCTGCGCAAGCGCTCGGTCGAGAACGTGATGCAGGAGCTCGAGCAGAACGTCGCGCGCTACGACATCCGCTTCGTCTCGGTCCACGACGACAACTTCACGACCAGCCCGCAGTGGGTCGAGGAGTTCTGCGAGGAATACCGCAGGCGGATCAACCTGCCCTGGTACTGCTTCGGCTACCCGACGACGATCAAGCCCGGGCTGGTCAAGGCGATGAAGTCGGCGAACTGCCACACCGTCTTCATGGGCGTCGACTCGGGCGACCCGGGCCTGCGCCGCTCCCTCATGGAGCGCCCGATGGAGGACGAGCTCATCTACGAGGCGGCGCGCCGCATCCAGGACGCCGGCATCGGGCTCCAGGTCTCGTGCATCTACGGCAACCCCGGCGAGACGCCCGAGCAGATGTTCAAGACGCTCGAGATGGTCGACCGCATCCGTCCGACCCAGAGTTCCGCCTACATCTTCTACCCGTTCCCGCGCACCAAGATGTACACGGCGGCGGTCGAGATGGGCTACCTCGACGCGGAAGGCGAGGAGAAGGTCCGGGAGGGCATCTCGGGCTACCACCACGAGTCGATCCTGAAGCACCCGCACAAGGAGCTCGCCGAGACGCTCGCGAAGATCACGCCCGTCTACGCGCGCACCCCGGACGTGCTGAAGCCCGCCGTGCGCTGGATCATCCGCAACCGGATGAAGCGCCTCGCGCTCATGATCTACCTGGTCATGATCCCGATCACGTTCCCGTTCCTCGGCATGGAGGGCATCCGCAGCACGCTGCGCATGGCCTGGACCGCGGTGACCGGGAAGCGGCATGCGCCCAGGGGGGCGCACTCGATCGCGCGCGAGGCCGAGGCCGAGGAAGCCGCGCGCGCGGCTTGACGGCGTCGGTGCGGTCCTGGACGTTCGCTTCGCCGTCGACCGCTCGCTCGGGCGACTCGCGCGCTGGCTCCGGCTTCTCGGCCGGGACGCCGTGCTGCGCCGGGAGATGGAGCCCCGTCACCTGCTCGTGCTGGCCGCCCGCGAGGAGCGGGTGGTCCTGACCCGCGACGAGCGCCTCGCGCGCGAGCCGGGGCGCGCCCGGGTCGCGGTGCTTCGCTCGGCCGGCTTCCGCGAGCAGGTGCGGGAGCTCGTCGAGGCCGGGCTGCTCGACCCGGCGTC
>JAFMJW010000222.1 GCA_017853315.1 Alphaproteobacteria bacterium | reverse complement strand
TCGCGTTCGCGTTGATCTCGAAGACGTCCTTGTCGGGCAGGTTGAAGCGGACGACGTTCTTCCAATCGCGGCCGAGGGTGTCGCGCCACGCCGTGCCGCTCTCCTCCTTCTGCACGATCAGGCCGGTCTCCGGGCCCTTGCTGCCCGCGACGTTCACGCGCGGGTTCGGCATGCCGCCGGGGATCGCGGTGCCGTCCGACAGGGTGCCGGTGCAGGTCGGGGTGCCGTCGCAGACCACGCCCTCGGCGACCGTCGTCGTGCGGTTGCCCGAGTGGAAGATGCCGGCGTAGACCTTGGAGCCGTCGGCGCTGACGGCGAGCGGGCGCGGCGTGTCGCCGAAGAGCTTCACGACCGTGAGCGGCGTGCCGCCCAGCGTGGACCCCAGGTTGGTCGCGTCGAAGACCCAGACGTCGGCGCGGGAGACACCCGCCGTCGTGAGCTGCGGGTCGAAGCCGATGTTTTGGCCGCGGTGGGCCGTGGTGACGAACGCGCGGTTGCGGCTCGTGCCGGCGAACACGATGTCGCGCGGCTCGTCGCCCACGAGCAGCGTGCGCACGACCCGCGCCGGGCTCGTCGACACGTCGACGATGCTGATCGAGTCGGAGAGGTGGTTCACGACCCAGAGCTCGCCGTCGGTGCGCAGCGCGACCGAGACGGGCTCCATGCCGACCGGGACCGAGCCGATTCTGGAGAGGCCCGAGCCCGAGACCGAGAAGATCTCGACCCGGTTGTCGGGGGTGTTGACCGCGTACAGGCGACTGCGGTCGGACGAGAGCGCCAGCGGCCGGACCTGCCCGCTGTCGAAGTTGAAGAACGATGCGGCCCTCGCAGGACCCGCGATCGAGAGGAGCGAGAGGGCGAAGAGGGCGCCCGCGGCGAGTCTCGCGAAGGGATTCGTCTTCAGGGTCATCGTCACGTTCTCCAAAGAATCCGGTTTCCGCAGCGGCACCGTAAGGGCCCCCCCGGGGGGGGGTCCGAGGGCTCCAGTAGACCGGATGGTCCAGGGTCTTCAATAGCGTTTTCGGTCGGACGCCCGATTTTTCTTCAATCCCTGCTCGGGCTGACCGTTTTGCCCGATTTCCCGGCTCGGCCGGGTGCCTGATACGCAAGGCCACGTGGACCTCCCGAGCCGCTTCCTGACCCTGGTCGAGGACCTCGTCGAGCTGCCCCGCTTCCTCGAGGTGAAGCGGGCCCTCGACGCGGCGGCCCGCGACGGCATGAAGACGATGGGTCGGGTCTGCCGGGAGCAGGCCGAGCGCATCCCCGACCGGGTCGCGCTGCGCTTCGAGGACGAGGTCGTCACCTACGGGGAGTTCAACGCGGGCGTGAACCGGTTTGCCCGGGTGTTCGCCCGGTCGGGCGTCGGCCGCGGCGACGTCGTGAACGTCATGATGGAGAACTCGCCGTCGATGCTCATGGCGCAGGGCGCCTGCGCGAAGTTGGGAGCGATCGGCGCGCTCGTGAACACGCACCTGGAGGGCGAGGCCCTCGCCCATGTCCACCGGGTCTCCGGCGCGAAGGTGGCGCTCGTCGACCGCCCGGGGGCGCGCTCCCTCCTGCCGATGCTCGACTCGCTCCGCGGCATCGAGTTCCTCGCCGACGTCCCGGACAAGGTCGCGGACGGCACCCGCTTCCGCTCGCTGGCCGAGGCGCTCGACGCGGCGAGCGACGCCGAGCCCGACATGCCCGACGTCGGGCCGGGCGACGTCTTCCTCTACGTCTACACCTCGGGCACGACCGGCTTTCCGAAGCCGGCGATCGTGCGCCACGCGAAGTTCACGGCCGGGGGGCGTTCGCTCTCGGTGCTGCTCGGCGAGACCGAGGACGATTGCGCCTACGCGCCCACGCCGCTCTACCACGGCTACGCGAACTTCGTCGGCTTCTCGCCGGCCTTCCACCGCGGCGCCTGCTTCGCCTCGCGCCGCAGGTTCAGCGCGAGCGAGTTCCTCTCGGACGCGCGGCGCCACGGCGTCACGATCTTCTGCTATGTCGGCGAGCTCTGTCGTTACCTGATGCGGACGCCGCCCTCGCCCGCCGACCGCGACCACCGGATCCGACTCGCGACCGGGCCGGGACTCCGGCCCGACGTCTGGGAGGCGTTCCGAGAGCGCTTCGGCATCCCGACGATCATCGACTCCTACGGCCAGACCGAGGGCAACGTGAGCCTGCAGAACCGCCGCGGCCGCGTCGGCTCCTGCGGCCGCTGCGCACCGTTCCAGCACGAGGGGCTCCGGCTCGCCCGCCGCGACCCTCGGAGCGGGGAACTCGTGCGCGGGCCCGACGGCTTCCTCGTCGAGTGCTCGGTCGGCGAGGCGGGCGAGCTCCTGTCGCGCATCGCGAAGGACTCGCCGATGGCCTTCGACGGCTACGCGAACCCGGCCGACAACGAGGCGAAGCTCCTGCGCGACGCCTTCGCGAAGGGCGACCTCTGGCTGCGCACCGGCGACCTGCTGCGGCGCGACCGGGCCTCCTACTACTACTTCGTCGACCGGATCGGCGACACCTTCCGCTGGAAGGGCGAGAACGTCGCGACGATGGAAGTCGAGCACCTGCTGAACGGAGCACCCGGCGTGCACGAGACCGCGGTCTACGGCGTGCACGTGCCGGGTTCCGACGGGCGCGCGGGCATGGCGCTCGTCGTGCCGGCCGAGGGCGAGGCCTTCGACCCGGCGGCCTTCCACGCGCACGCGGCGCGGACGCTGCCCGCCTATGCCCGTCCGCTCTTCGTCCGCGTCGCGTCGGCGGTCGACGTGACCGGCAACTTCAAGAACCGGAAGTCGAGGCTGCAGGACGAGGGCTTCGACCCCGCGCGCAGCGGCGACGCACTCTGGTTCCGCGACGACGAGGCCGGGCGCTACGTCCCGCTCGACGCGGCCCTCCACGCGGCGATCGCGTCGGGTGCGAAGCGGCTCTGAGCCGGCTCAGCCGACCCGCTCGACGTCCTCGCCGTCGCACTCCGGGCAGGCCGGGTCGTCGCGCCACGCGTCGAAGAGCTTGCCGCAGAGCCGGCACTCGAAGAGCTTCGGCACCGGCGGATCATCGGCGCGCCCGCCGCGCAGGACGCGGAGGTCGGGACCGGGTCGGCCGTCGTCGCGGGGCATGCGCGACTCCTACCTCGATCCGCGGCCGGCGGCGAGAGCCCGGGGCCTCACTCGCCGATCACCTTCACGAGCACCCGCTTGCGGCGCCGTCCGTCGAACTCGCCGTAGAAGATCTGCTCCCAGGGGCCGAGGTCGAGCTCGCCGGCGGTGATCGCGACGACCACCTCGCGGCCCATGATCTGGCGCTTGAGATGCGCGTCGCCGTTGTCCTCGCCGGTCCGGTTGTGGTGCCAGCGGGTCGTCGGCGCGTGCGGCGCCAGCTCCTCCAGCCAGCGCTCGTAGTCCTCGTGGAGTCCCGGCTCGTCGTCGTTGACGAACACCGACGCCGTGATGTGCATCGCGTTCACGAGCACGAGCCCCTCGCGCACGCCGCTCTTCGCGACCGCGCGCCGAACGTCCTCGGTGATGCGCACGAAGCCGCGACGCGACTTCACGTGGAACCAGAGCTCCTCGCGGTGGCTCTTCATGCCGTCCCGGTAGCACGGAGCGGGTAGGTCGCCTCGACCCGGTGCACCGCGCGCTTGCCGCCGAGGCGGCTCGAGAACAGGTGGAAGTCGCGCACCTCGAACGGGTCGCTCCGGAGCAGGCCGTTCATCGCGAGCCAGCTGCCGACCGCGCGCTCCGGGGTGTCCGAAAGCCGCGCGAGCGTCACGTGCGGAGAGAAGCGGCGCCCGTCGCGCGCCACCCCGCCGCGCTCGACCGCGGCCTCGACCCGCTTCTGCAGGGCGACCAGCGGCTCGCTGCGGCCGAGCCCGGCCCACAGCACCCGCGGCTCGCCGCGCGGCGGAAAGTGGCCGACGCCCTTCACCTCGAGGTCGAAGGGAGAGCCGCGCACCTCCTCCAATGCCGCCTCGACGTCGCGGAAGACGAGCTCGTCGACCTCGCCGACGAAGCGCAGCGTCAGGTGCATCTGCTCGGCCTCGGTCCAGCGGGCGCCGGGAACGTCGCAGCAGGCGCGCCAGAGCCGGTCGCGCACCTCCTGCGGGAGTTCGATCGCGACGAACAGGCGGATCATGGAGACCGGTCCGCGCGCGACCGTGGCCTGCCGCTCAGCGGCGGTCGCCGGCCGGGGCGATTTCCGGGCGCGGCGCAGACGACGCCGCGGGAGCGTCCGCGCCGCCGATCGCGCCGAGGAAGCCGCGGATCATGCGGTAGGTGAGCCCCCACACGCGGTGGTCGCCGACGTGGAACGCGGGGAAGTCCATCTGCGCGCCCTCGCGCTCGAAGCGGATCGAGCCGTGGAACTCGCTGTCGCGGAAGTGGCGCATCGGCACCCAGAGAGCGGCCGCGACCTCGCTCGCGTCGACCGTCGTCGGGTGCTCGCGGTCGACGAGGAAGAGAAACGGGCTGATCACCATGTCGAGGTTGCGCCCGCCGGCGACGGCCGCCAGGTCGTCGAGGCGGGTGACGAGCCGCCCGTGACGATCGAGGTCGAGTCCGACCTCCTCGCGCGTCTCGCGCACCGCGGTCCCGAGCAGGTGCTCGTCCTCGGGATCGTGCCGACCGCCGGGGAAGGCCATGTGCCCGGACCACGGGTCGTGCGGATGCTCGGCGCGCTTGATGAGCAGCAGGCGGGCACCCTCGTCCGTGGGCGCGAGCACCATCGCGACCGCGGCCCGCGAGCGCGGCTCGTGGGGCGTCAGCACAGGCGCCCGCTCGCGCAGGCGCCGTTCGAGGTCGTCGATCTCGTCGCGGGTCATGGAAACGAGCCCCGGGCGGGCTGCCCGCAGTCTAACCACGGATCCGGGATCGGAACAGCCCGTGCCGGCCGGACACCGCCCGCCCCGGGGATGGAGGGCGTCCCGGGCGGACTTCCGGGGCCGGCGCCGGGTCGGGCTCAGCCGCCCGGGGGGGTCCACTCGGTCGGCAGACTGTACTTCTTCTCGTCGTTGCAGGGCTTGCAGGCCGGCACGACGTTGCCCTTCGTCGAGCGGCCGCCGCGAACCAGCGGCACGACGTGGTCCATCGTGAGCGCGGCGGCGCCGACCTCCCGACCACACCAGTGACACACTCCCGCCGCCCGCTTGCGCTTCCACCACGGCGACGCACGGAGCTCCCGCGCCTTCGCCCGTTCCCGCTTGAGCGTCGCCTCGTCCACCTCGACGAGGAATCCCGGGGTCGTCCGCTCCGCCATCCCCGCCTCCTCAGGACGCGGCCGCGACCAGCGGCAGGACGACCAGCATCTGCACGGCGTCGAAGACCGAGTGCGCGACCATGCAGGGCAGCACGTCCTGCCTTGCGCGGAAGAGTCGACCGATCACGATCGAGAGGATGAAGACCCCGATCATGAGCATCGGCGAGCCGTAGCCGGCGTGGCTCGCGGTGAACAGCACGCTCGACAGGA
>JAFMJW010000221.1 GCA_017853315.1 Alphaproteobacteria bacterium | reverse complement strand
GTGTCGTAGTGGAACGACTCGCGCAGGTAGGCGAGGAAGCCCTTCGGGGCGCGCGCGCGGAACGCCTCGCCCATCGTCGGGTGCAGGTCGAGCAGCGACCAGCGCCAGGCGAGGAACGGCGTGGTACCGCCCGCGTGCGAGAGGATGAAGGACACGCCCGGGTAGCGTTCGACCGTTCCCGTCCAGACGAGATTCGCGACCGCCCGGCTCGTGTCGAAGGTGAACTCGGTCGCGAAGCCCGGCACCTCGGTCGGGATGGACTCGCTGCTCCTCGGCACGGTGGGGTGAATGAAGACGACCGCGCGACGACGGTGGAGCTCGGCGAACACCGGCTCGAAGAGCGGGTCGCCCAGGTAGCGACCGTCGCTCTGGCTCGCGAGCAGGACGACGCCGTCGAGCTTCAGCACGTCGAGCGCGCGCTCGATCTCGGCGAGCGCTCCGTCGACGTCGGGCAGCGGTACCGTCGCGAACGCCCCGAAGCGCGACGGCCGGGCCGCGACGAGCGCCGCCGCCGCGTCGTTGCACCTCCGCGAGAGGTCGCGGGCCGCCGCGGCGTCGCCGAAGTGCACGCCGGGCGACGAGATCGACACCACCGAGGCCGCGATGCCCTGGCGGTCCATCGTCTCGAGGCTCGACTCCGGGCTCCACGCCGGGAACGGGATGCCTCCCCCGCCGTGGATGCCGAGCTTCGCCATCGCCCCGACGTACTCCGGCGGCAGGACGTGGTGGTGGACGTCGATGCGGTGGGGATCGGACAAGACGGGCTCCCTTCAACGGCCGGCGAGCGGGTGGATGGCTTCGACGTTCGCGTCTCCGCCGAGCAGCAGCTTCCCCGCGAGCCGGCGAAGCTCGCGCAGCTCGTCGTGGGCGAGGCCTCCGAACTGGGCGCGGTGGAGACGCTTGATCCTGCGCGTGAGGCGCAGAAAGGCCTCGCGCCCGACCCGGGTGATCTTCACCAGCACGATGCGGCGATCCGTCGACGAGGAGCTTCGCTCGATGAACCCGAGAGCGGCGAGCCGGTCGACGAGCCGCGTCGCGTCGGCCGCGCGATTCAGGTGACCGTCGACGAGCGATCCCATCGGGACGCCGTCGGGCGCCTGGTGGCGCGAGAGGAACCAGAGGATCGTGTAGTGCGACATCGCGATCTCCTCCTCGCGACAGATCGCCTCGACCTCGCCCGACAGTCGCCCCGCGAGCAGGTAGACCGAGATGAAGGCCTCGCGGTCGAGCCGCTCGATCTCGGGCTCGCGGATCCGCGAGGCCGGCTTCGTGCTCGCCGGGCGCGGCGGCCCTGCCGCGCGCGCGGAACCCGTGGCGGGCGCGACGGACGTCGCGGGTCGCTCGCGGCGCGGGCTCAAGCCGCGACCTCCCGGTCGAGCACCCGCGCGAGCGCGCCCGAGAGCACGCGCGACGGGTCGGCCGCCGCGCCCGTCGAGCGCCAGCACACGTGGCGATCCGGGCGGACGAGGATGGCGCCGTCCGCCGCGATGCCGCGGTGCCGCAGCCAGTGACAGCGGGGGTCGAGCAGGTCGCCGCCGAGGTGGCCGATCCGCACCGCGTCGATCGGGATCCCGGCGCGCGCACCGATCGCCCGCGCCGCCTCGCACCAGGGCTGCCCGTCCTCCCCCGCGACCAGGAGGAAGCGGCCCGGCCGCACGAGGTCGATCGTCGAGAGCGCACGACCGTGGAGATCTTCGATGCGCGCGTGCGGCAGCGGGTGTCCCGGCCGCGTCGACGGGTGGTAGAGACGGACCGGATCGGGCGAGGAAGGAGGCGGCGTGCCGTCGGGCACGACGGCGCCCGACTCGTAGGCGACGCCGTACTCGACGGCGTGCTCGCGGAACTCCATCGACTGCGAGGCGAAGGCGTACAGCACCGAGACGCGGAACTCCTCGTCCTCGGGACGGCCGCTCCAGAGGCGGCGCAACCGTGCCCAGTTCTCTTCCGCGCTCGACTGCTCGGAGAGCCCCGCCGCCTGCAGGATCGCGAAGTGGTTCAGCGCGTTCTCGACCGAGCGCTGCACGTTGCGGGCGTCGGCCGGCTTGCGCTCGGGCTCGTAGCTGTCGAGCAGCCGCTCGCCCGCCTGCCCCTTCACGACCGCGGCGATCTTCCAGCACAGGTTCTGCGCGTCGTGGATGGCGCTCGTGAGCCCGAGCCCGCCGGTCGGCGGGTGGCGATGCGCGGCGTCGCCGAGCACGAAGGTCCGCCCGGAGCGGAAGCGCGAGGCGACGACGCCGTCGAGCGACCAGCGCGACACCTTGTGTACCCGGACGGGGTGGTCGCCGATGCCGAGGGACGCGCGCATGTCGGCGAGCGCCTGCTCGTCGGTCACCTCGCCGTGGCCGGCCGGGTAGTTCAGGTGGAAGACCCATTCCTCGGAGTCGGGCCCCCAGCGCTTCGGGCCCATCGGCACGAGCACCGCGAGGCGGCCGGACTCCGGCAGCCAGACCCAGCGGATCAGCACGTCGGGATCGCGCGCCCAGCGCGACAGGTCCGCCGTCAGGTGGATCGAGATCTCCCGGGCGAGGCCGCGCGCTCCTTCGAACTCGATGCCGACCAGGCTCCCGACCCTGCGGCCGCCGTCGCAGGCCAGCACCCAGTCGGCGCGCACGCGATGGTCGCGCGCCGCGGCGTGGTCGCGCACCGTCGCGAGCGCACCGCGTTCGTCCTGCTCGTAGCCGACGACCTCGTGGTGGAAGCGCACGCGCCCGGGAGAAAGCTCCTCGGCCCGCCGCTTGAGAATCGGCTCGAGCCGGATCTGCGGCAGGTTCGACTGCGCCCGCGGGCTCGCGGCGACCCAGTCCTCGTCGGTGTAACCGGCCCCCCAGCACTCGAGGCGATGGAGCCTGCGCCCGTGGTCGGGAGACGAACCGGCGAGCCCCGCGTAGAACGCGGTCGCCCTCATGTTCGCGCGAGGGGTTCCCTGCGCCTCGATCTCGTCCGCGACCCCGCAGTCGGCGAGGATCTCCATCGCGCGCTGGTTCAGGACGTGGGCCTTGGGCAGGAGCGAGGTCGTCGGGAGCGCGCTCACGAGCAGCGACTCGACGCCGAGCCCGGCGAGCAGCATGGAGGCCGTGAGGCCCGCGCCGCCGCCGCCGACGATCAGGACGGGGGTCTTCTCGTCCGCGAGGTCGTCCATGGGAACGGCCTCCTACCCGGACCAGATATTCGTGTCAACGAAGTTCGGCCGAACGACCAGCTTCGCGTCCCCGCCCGCGGCCCGGGTCGCACGTCCGGGCGATCAGCGTTCGAGCGCCGGCGCGTACTCGTTCGCGGCGTAGGCCGCGCAGAAGGCCGCGTCGTCGCCGCGGAAGGTCGGGTCGAGCGCGACGACCGCCGGGCGGGCGGCCTCCCAGAGCGTCGACGAGCTGCCGCCGGGTCCCAGGTCCTTCGCGACCAGCACGAGGTCGAGGCCCGGGTGACCGACGATGTACTGCCCGCCTGCGCCCGCGGCGTACCAGACGCCGACGTCGTGGCGCTGTCCGCAGCCGAACGGCTCGACGTAGTTGCAGTCGGCCGCGCCCGACGGCGCGTGCGGGTAGCCGCCCCAGAGCGCGGCCGGGAAGCAGGGATAGGGCGGCTCGTCGCCCTTGGGAAGCCCGTCGCCGAAGTCCCAGTTCGAGTTCGACATGAGCCAGGTGAGGTAGCCGTAGCCGGTGTTCGCGTCTTCGAACGACGGATGCGTCATCTTGTAGACCCAGTCCGAGCCGAGCAGCCGCTTCCCGCTCCACATGCCGTCGTTCAGGATCAGCAGCCCGAGGCGCGCCATGTCGCGCACGGTGCTCTCCCAGGAGTAGGCGAACACCTTGTCCGGGGCGCCGCCGGTCCAGGTCGAGTCCTCCATGCCGAGGGGCTCGAACAGGAAGCGGTGCGTGAAGTCGTCGACGTTCGCACCGAGCCGCGCGGGGTCCTGCGCGATCGCCGCGCTCACGACGTCGCTGATCCGGTTGATCTGCACGGTGCCGATCGCGTCGTACTGGAAGGACTTCGCACCGAGGGAGAGGTCGAGGTTGTGCGCGACCATCGCGAGCACGTGCGCGACCAGCGCGTCCGGGTTGAAGGTGAACGAGTCGAGCCACTGGTCGGCGCGATCCTCGTCGGAGAGCGGGCCGGTCTTGCGCCCGGTGCGCGGGAGGTCGCGCGTCTCCCAGGCCGCGATGCCGGTCACCACCGCGCCGAGCGTCTTGGTCGCCGAGAAGACCTCGCTGCGACCGGCGCCGGGCGCTCCTTCCGGGTAGTACTCGTGGCAGAGACGGCCGTGGCGCACGATCGCCCAAGGACGGTCGATCTCGGCATCGGCGCGGGCGAGCAACTCGGGGTCGAGGCCGCAGTCCTCGGCGACGCGATCGGACGGGACCGGCTGCCAGGGGCCCTGGCCCGGATCGGCGGGTGCCGCGATCGGCGGCGGCGCGGAGGAGTCGGAGCACCCCGCGAGCAGGGCGACGAGCGAAAGCAGGGCAAGCAGTCTCATGGTCGGGTTCTCCGCGAGTCCCGGCCGGCGCGCCGGGGCTCGAAGTCTCGCGATGCGCCGTCTTATTCGCGCGCCACCGGGGCGGGCAAGCGACTTCGTCCGGCGAACGCGAGGCGCGGGGCCGCGCTCAGCGCCCGCGCGCGACCGCGACCCGTGGCTCGCCCGCGAGGATCTGCCCGACGACGCAGGCCTCCGCGAAGCCCTCGTCCCGGAATAGTCCCAGCACGTTCCCCGTCGCCTCCGGTGCGCAGGCCACGAGCAGCCCGCCCGAGGTCTGCGGGTCGCAGAGCAGCGCGCGCTCCACGTCGCCGAGAGACGCATCGAGGGCGACGGCGTCCGCGCAGCTCGCCCAGTTTCGCGCCGACGCCCCCGTCACCCGGCCCTCGCGAGCGTGCGCCAGCACGCCGGGGAGCAGCGGCAGGCTGTCGAAGTCGATGCGGGCCGCGACGCCCGACCCGCGGCACACCTCCAGCAGGTGCCCGAGGAGCCCGAAGCCGGTCACGTCGGTGACGGCATGGACGTCGTCGTCGAGGGCGAGCGCCGCGCCCGGGGTGTTCGGGCGCGTCGTGCTCGCGATCATGGCCGCGTACTCGTCCGGCGAGATCCGCTCCTGCTTGACGGCGGCGCCGAGCACGCCCGTGCCGAGCGGCTTGCCGAGCACGAGCGCGTCGCCCGGCCGCGCGCCCGAGTTGCGCTTGACCCGCCGAGGATCGACGAGACCGATCGCGACCAGCCCGTAGATCGGCTCGGCCGAGTCGATCGTGTGACCGCCGGCGACCGGCACGTTCACGGCGCGACAGGCGGCCTCGCCGCCCGCGAGAATGCGGCCGATCGTCTCGACCGGCAGCTTCGCGACCGGCATGCCGACGATCGCGAGCGCGAAGAGCGGCGTGCCGCCCATCGCCCACACGTCCGAGAGCGCGTTGGTCGCGGCGATGCGGCCGAAGTCGAACGGGTCGTCGACGATCGGCATGAAGAAGTCGGT
>JAFMJW010000220.1 GCA_017853315.1 Alphaproteobacteria bacterium | reverse complement strand
CAGACCGTGCAGCAGATCGTCGACCGGATCCTGCGCATGCCCGAGGGCACGCGCCTGCACGTGCTCGCGCCGATCGTGCGCGACCGCAAGGGGGAGTACCGCAAGGAACTCGTCGACCTGCGCAAGGCCGGCTTCGCCCGGGTGCGCATCGACGGCGAGATGCACGACCTCGGCGAGGACGTGTCGCTCAAGAAGACGCTCAAGCACTCGATCGAGGTCGTGGTCGACCGGCTCGTGGTGAAGCCCGGGCTCGGCAAGCGGCTCGCCGACTCGCTCGAGACGGCGTTCCGCCATGGCGGCGACGTCGTCATGGTCGAGGAGCTCCACGAGTCGGGCCCCGGCACGATGCACCTCTTCTCGCAGAAGCTCGCCTGCCCGGACTGCGGCGTCTCCTACCCCGAGCTCGCGCCGCGCATGTTCTCGTTCAACAGCCCGCACGGCGCGTGCTCCGACTGCTCCGGGCTCGGCGTCGAGCGCTCCTTCGACCCCGAGCGGGTGGTGCCCGACGAGTCTCTGTCGCTGGCCGGCGGGGCGATCGCGCCCTGGGCTCGCAAGCCCGACGCCTGGCGGCCGCTGCTCGACGCGCTCGCGCGCCACCTCGGCATCTCGCTCGACGTGCCGTGGTCGGACCTGCCCGCGCGCGCGCGGAACGCGATCCTGAAGGGGACCGGCGGCGAGGCGGTGCTCGTGTCCCTGCGGCGCGGCAAGCGGGTGTCCCGCCCCTTCGAGGGCGTGCTCGCGATGCTGGAGCGGCGCTTCCGCGAGACCGAGTCGGTCCTGCGCCGCGAGGAGATGGAGGCCTGGCAGAGCGAGCGACCCTGCGAGGCGTGCTCCGGCTCGCGGCTCAAGCCGGAGGCGAAGACGGTGCGGCTCGGGGGGAAGTCGATCGCCGAGGTGACCGCGCTCTCGATCGGGGCCGCGCGCGGGTGGGTGGCGTCGCTCGAGCTCTCGCCGCAGCAGCTCGAGATCGCGCGCCTCGTCCTGCGCGAGATCGCGGAGCGGCTCGGCTTCCTTTCCGACGTGGGCCTCGACTACCTGAGCCTCGACCGCGCGGCGGGCACGCTCTCGGGCGGCGAGGGGCAGCGCATCCGGCTCGCGACCCAGATCGGATCCTCGCTCGTCGGCGTGCTCTACGTCCTCGACGAGCCCTCGATCGGCCTCCACCAGCGCGACAACGAGCGCCTGCTCGCGACGCTGGAGCGGTTGCGCGACCTCGGCAACTCGGTGCTCGTGGTCGAGCACGACCGCGACACGATGCTCGCCGCGGACCACCTGATCGACATGGGGCCGGGCGCCGGCCGGCTCGGCGGCGCGATCGTCTCGCAGGGGACGCCCGCCGAGGTCGCGCGCGACCCGGGCTCGCTCACCGGCGCCTACCTCTCCGGGCGCACCGCGATCCCGGTGCCGGAGAGGCGCCGTGCCGGCACCGGCTGGTCGATCGTCGTGAAGGGGGCGCGCCAGCACAACCTGCGCGGCGCCGACGTGGCGGTCCCGCTCGGCACGCTGACCTGCGTCACCGGCGTGTCGGGCTCGGGCAAGTCGTCGCTGGTCGTGGACACGCTCTACCCGTGGCTCGCGCGCCGGCTCCACGGCTCGCGCGAGCCGGTCGGCGAGTGCGACACGGTCGAGGGCTTCCAGTTGCTCGACAAGGTCGTCGACATCGACCAGGCGCCGATCGGCCGCACGCCGCGCTCGAACCCGGCGACCTACACCGGGCTCTTCCAGCCGATCCGAGACCTCTTCGCCCAGCTGCCCGAGTCGCGCGTGCGCGGCTACGAGCCCGGGCGCTTCTCCTTCAACGTGAAGGGGGGACGCTGCGAGGCCTGCACCGGCGACGGCCTGATCAAGATCGAGATGCACTTCCTGCCCGACGTCTACGTCACCTGCGAGGTGTGCGGCGGGCGTCGCTACAACCGCGAGACGCTCGAGGTGCTCTACAAGGGCAAGTCGATCGCCGACGTCCTCGACATGACGGTCGAGGAGGCGCTCGACTTCCTCCACGCCGTGCCGGCCTGCCGGCGGAAGCTCGAGACGCTGCGCGACGTCGGCCTGGAGTACGTGCACCTCGGACAGTCCGCGACCACGCTCTCCGGCGGCGAGGCGCAGCGCATCAAACTCGCGCGCGAGCTCTCGCGCCAGGCGACGGGCCGAACCCTCTACATCCTCGACGAGCCGACGACCGGCATGCACTTCGAGGACATCCGGCGCCTGCTCGAGGTGCTGGGCCGACTGGTCGACGGTGGCAACACGGTGCTCGTCATCGAGCACAATCTCGACGTCGTGAAGACCGCCGACCACGTGATCGACCTGGGCCCCGAGGGCGGCGACGCGGGCGGCGAGATCGTCGCGACGGGGACGCCGGAGGAGGTGGCCCGCGTCGAGCGCTCGCACACCGGCCGCTTCCTCGCGCGCGAGTTGCGCGGGGCCGCGCCGTCGCCCGCCGCGCGCCGTTCGAAGGCGGCCTCGCGGGCGACGGCCGGGGAGGCGAGGTGAGACCGGCTCCGAACGGCCCGGGACCCTTGCGGCGCGCCGCCGCCGTGGCGATCGCGCTCGCGCTGCTCGCCGGGGCCGCCTGCAGCGCGGGCAAGCGCGACGCGGCGAACGATCCGTTCGGCGACCCGTTCTTCGACGACGGCTTCGGCACCCGCTGGACGAACGAGGTGCTGCACGAGCGCGCGCCGAGTGTCGGCTGGCTGAACGACAAGACCCGGCCTCCCTCGGACGACCTCGCCGACGACCCCTCGCCCTCGGACGGCCCGAGCGAGGCGGAGATGCTCCGGCGCGAGCGGTCCTCGCTCGGCTCCGGCGCGGGCGAGCTGCTCGGCGACACGCGCGAGGACGACGTCGCGGCCCACGACGGGGAGAAGCCGAACTCGACCTCGAACCCGCAGGAGAAGCCGTTCTCGGAGAAGGCGGAGGAGGCCGCGGTCTCGACGCTCGGCATCCTGATCGGCGCCGGCATGACGGCGCTGCCGTTCCTGCTCGGCACCTGAGGCCGGGCGCGTCCCGGGACCCGCGCGCGCGATCCCTCGAGCGCCGCCGCGGGCGGGCTCCCGCGTGTCGCGGCGCCCGCCGGCGCCGCTAGTCGTCGAGCGCGCGCCCGCCCGGCGAGAGGCCTCCGCGGGCGAGCTCGTTCTCGAGGTGCAGGGCGAGCCGGCTGTGGCGCTGGCTGTAGCCGAAGTAGATCGCGAGTCCGACCAGGAGCCAGACGACCAGCCGCAGCCAGTTCTCCCACGAGAGCGCGAACATCATGCCGAGGTTCACGAGCACCCCCGCGACCGGCACGAAGGGGACGAGCGGGGTGCGGAACGGGCGATCGAGCGCGGGATGGGTGCGGCGCATGACCAGCACCGCGGAGCACACGACCACGAACGCGAACAGCGTGCCGATGTTGACGAGGTCGGCGAGTACCTTGAGCGGGACCGTCGCCCCGACGATCGCGACCAGGATCCCGACCAGGATCGTCGAGCGGTGCGGCGTCTGGAACTTCGGGTGGACGTCGCCGAAGAAGCGCTCGGAGATGAGCCCGTCGCGCGCCATGGCGAGCAGGACGCGGGTCTGGCTCAGCATGAGCACCATCAGCACGCTGGTCAGGCCGGCGATCGCGCCGACCGAGATGATGAAGACGGCGGTGTTCATGCCGAGCGAGGCGAAGGCCTCGGCGACCGGCGCGTCCAGGTGGATCCGGTCGTAGCGCTGGATGCCGGTGAGCACGGCGGCGACGAGGATGTAGAGCACGGTGCAGATCGCGAGCGACGCGATGATCCCGATCGGGATGTCGCGCTGCGGGTTCTTCGCCTCCTCCGAGTGGGTCGAGACCGAGTCGAAGCCGACGTAGGCGAAGAAGATGTAGGCGGCCCCGCTCATGACGCCGCTCCAGCCGAAGGGCAGGAAGGGATGCCAGTTCGAGGCGTCCACGTGGGGCAGCCCCGCCACGATCACGAACAGCACGACCGCGACCTTGATCGCCACCATGGCCGCGTTGAAGCGCGCGCTCTCGCGGATGCCGATCACGAGAATCCCCGTGAGCGCGAGCACGATCAGCAGGGCCGGCAGGTCGAGCACCGCCCCGGTCGCGCCCCAGTGCCCGGTCGCCGGGTCGAAGTCGAAGGGCGCCCCCGACCAGCGCTGCGGCAGGTGCCGGCCGAAGAGCCCGAGGAAGCTGTCGAGGTAGTGCGACCAGCCGTGTGCGACCGTGCTCGCGGCGACCGCGTACTCGAGCACGAGGTCCCAGCCGATGATCCAGGCGAAGACCTCGCCGAGCGTCGCGTAGGCGTAGGTGTAGGCGCTGCCCGCGACCGGCACCATCGCGGCGAACTCGGCGTAGCAGAGGGCCGCGAGCGCACACCCGATCCCCGCGACGACGAACGAGAGCACGAGGCCCGGCCCCGCGTACTGGTTCGCCGCGAGCCCGGTGAGCACGAAGATTCCCGCGCCGATGATGCAGCCGATGCCGAGCGCGGTGAGCGTGACCGGCCCGAGCACGCGCTTCAGGCGGTGCGCCCCTGCCATCTCCTCGAACAGGAGTTCGACGGGCTTGACGGAGAGGGCTTGCCGGGTTCGGTCCATGGGCCCCTCGCCTACCAGCGGTCACGACGCGATCCAACCCGGAGCCCCCGGGTCCCGGATCGATCAGCGAGCGGATCGCGAAGGGCGACGCCCGCGCGTCGTCGGGGCCTCGCGCCGAGCCTCGGCGGCACGCGCGCGTGCGACCTGCGCGTGCAGGGCGTCCCGCAGGCGCGCGGCGACCGGTCCGGGGCGACCCGTCCCGACCGGCCGGCCGTCGAGCCGCACGACCGACAGGATGCCCGCGACGGATCCGGTCACGAGGATCTCGTCGGCGCGCGTCAGGGATGCCGCGGGCACCTTCTCCTCGCGGACCTCGAGCCCGGCCCGCCGCGCGAGCGAGAGGACGGCGGCGCGCGTCACCCCGGGCAGGCAGCCCGAGGACGGCGGCGGAGTCGAGAGGCGGCGTCCGCGGACGACGAACAGGTTGCCGGCGGTCGCCTCGCTCGCCTGTCCGTCGGCCTCGACGAAGAAGCCGTCGTGGGCGCCGGCGCGCGCGGCGACGCGGCGGCCGGCGATCGATCCCAGGTAGGCGACGCTCTTGTGTCCCGCGTCGACCCGCGCGAGGCCCCGGCCGAAGCCGAGCCGCACTGCCGCGATCCCGTGGTGCAGGTCGTGGTCGAGCGTCGGCGGCAGGCCGCGTACCGTCATGACGACGCGCGGCCGCGACGCGGCGGGGCGACGCAGGCCCTCGCCGCTGCCTGCCGTCACCGTCACGCGGAGCGCGCCCTCGCGGAGTCCGCTCGCCGCGAGGAGCGCGCGCGCCGCCGCCTCGAGGTCGTGCGGGGGGCGCGGGATCGCGAAGGCGGCGAGGCTCGCGTGCAGCCGGCGCAGGTGCGCACGCCACGCCACGAGTCGCCCGTCCGCGACCCGCAGCGTCTCGAAGAGGGCCTCGCCGTAGAGGAAGCCGCGGTCGAGGATCGGCACGCT
>JAFMJW010000219.1 GCA_017853315.1 Alphaproteobacteria bacterium | reverse complement strand
CGGTAGACCGCGTCGCCGCGTACCCGCGCCCACGAGTAGTTGCAGTCGGGGTTGTCGAGCCCCCAGCTCATGCCGTTCTCGACCATCCGGGCGAACGCCGGGTAGTCGGGGTCGCCGCCGGGGATCGTCACGTGGATGCCGCTGCCGAGAAAGCGCAGCAGGTAGCGGAAGCCCTCCGCGCGGTCCCGGGGGGAGGCGGGCACGCCCTCGCCGGTCACGAGCGACTCGAGGTCGCGCAGCCGGTCCACGAATTCGCGCCAGATGGCGCCCGTCATCGTCCGCGGGTCGCGCGGGTCCTCCACGGCCATGGTCATTCCCTCCGCCGGTTCCGCGGGCGGGTCGCCGCCTCGCCGTCCCTGGGACGAACGGTCGTTAACACCGCCGCGAGCGGGGACGGAAGCGGCGGGGGCGTCCGTCCGGTCGGTCGGCTCGTCGCTCCGATTTCGAAAAAGAACCCTTCCCGCATCCGCGGCGCCGGCTCAAGTTCGAATCACCATCCTCCGATGGCAAGGCGATCCCGATGAAAAGGTTCTTCTGGGGCATCCTGACCGGGGCCGTGGTCGCATGGCTCTACGCGAGCGAGGGCAGCCGCTTCCACGGGCTGATCGACGGTCTCTTCCATCTGCGCGACACCGCGCGCCTCTCGGTGTGCGGCTACGGCGGGCGCTACTGACCGCGACGACCGCTTTACTCCCGGCCCGGATCCCGCTCTACCACGGCGCGTGCACGACGACGTTCTCCTGGAACGCGAGGGGCGGGTTGCGGTCGTCGTCCTGAATCGCCCGCAGCGGCTGAACGCCTTCACGGCCGCGACCGCACGCCGCGCGTGGGAGGTTCTCGACGAGATCGCCGCGGACGACTCGCTGCGCGCGGTCGTGCTGACCGGCGCCGGGCGGGGCTTCTGCGCGGGCGCCGACCTGAAGGCGCTCGGCGGGGCCGACGGGGCGCGCGACGACGACTGGGGCAGCCCGCGCGGCATGATCGATTTCGCGCAGCGTCTGCGGGCGCTCCCGCAGCCGAGCATCGCGGCGGTGAACGGCGTCGCGGCGGGGGCCGGCTTCGGCATCGCGCTCGCGGCGGACCTGCGGGTGGCGGGCTCCGGCGCGAGCTTCGTCGCGGCGCAGGTCCGCACCGCGCAGGTGCCCGACGCGGGGCTCACCTGGTTCCTGCCGCGGATGATCGGCATCGAGCGCGCGCTGCGGGTCTGCCTGCTCGGGCAGCCGATCGCGGCGGCCGAGGCTCTCGCCTGGGGACTGGTCGGCGAGGTCGTGCCCGACGACAGGGTGAGGTCGCGTGCCGTGGAGCTCGCACGGGAGATCGCGGCCGGCCCGCGAACCGCGATCCGACTCACGCGCAGGGCGGTCCACGCGAGCGCCGAGAGCGACCTCGAGTCGGCGCTCGACCTGGAGTACCGGGCGCTGGTCGAGGCGAACCGCGACCCGGACGTGGCCGAGGCGATCCGCGCGTTCGTCGAGAAGCGGCCGCCCCGCTTCGGCTGACCGGCGTCGTGGGCGCGACCGCCGCTCAGGCCGGGCCGGGTTCTTCCGGGCCGGGTGCCGCCGCCGCGTCCGCCGCCGCAGCGGACGCGAGGCAGGCGTCGAGCGCGGCTTCGAAGCCCCGGCGGATCTCGGCCGCGAAGTCGCGCTCGCGCAGCTCGACCAGCGCGTCGCGCACGGCCTGCTCCTGCCGCAGCAGCGCCCGCTGGCGCGCGCGCCGCAGGCGCCGGAGCTCGGCGGCGAGCAGGCGGCGTCCGCGGTTCGCGGCCCGGCGGATCGCGTCGGCGAACTCCGCGTCGAGCACGACGTCGTCGTGGAACTCGCCGAGATGGTCCTGCAGGCGGCGCAGGCGCTTCACGAGCGCGCCGCCCGATTCGCCGAGCTCGGGCGCGAGGATCTCGACCAGGTAGCGGAGCTTCTTGGTCGCGATCCGCACGCGGTGGATCGCCTCGTGCGCCTCCGGCGTTCCGACCGCGGCGGGCACCGGGTGGGAGACGATCGCGGCCGCCGCGGCCTCCGCGCGCACGCCGGCCTCGCGCAGGAGCTCCGCGATCGGAGCCTCCGGATGCCGGGTCGAGACGCCGGCCTCGGGCGGCCCGGCCGCCTCGATCGCGGCGCCGGCCGAGGCCAGCGCGTCCGCCAGGAGATCCACGCCCGGGGTGGTCGTGGGCGACCCGGTGCGGTCGTCGGGCGCGATCGTCGAGGGTGCGGCGGACGTCGCGGCGCGAAGGTGCTCGGCGAGGCGCCCGAGGCGGGCGTCGAGGCGGTCGAGGTCGACGCGCGCGAAGCGCGCCAGCATGCGCGAGCGCGCCCGCCGCAGCCGCCGGGCGAGGCGCGCATCGACGTCCTCGATCGCGATCGACCGCGCCGGGGTCGCGCGCACGCGCAGTCGGGCGAGCAGCGCCCGGTTCACGTCGATCTCGCGCACGGCGCCCAGCGCGCGGGTGATCGCGCGGAGCCCCGGCTCGACGCGTCCGAGGTCGCCCTCCGGCAGCCACGTTTCGAGCACCGCGAGGCTCGCCCGCAGGCGGCGCGACGCGACCCGCATGTCGTGCACGCCCTCGGGGTCGCGACCGTCGACCGCGGCGGCGAGGTTCGCGCGCATGAGGCCGGCCTGGCGGGTCACGACGTCGACCGCGCGCGCGCCGACGGTCGCGACCGGGGCGAGTTCCGCGCGCGACTTCGCGCGTCGGCGCACGCCGGGCCGCGGGGCCGGTCGCCGGACGGGGAGCCTCTCGCCGCGCACGGCTCGCACGCTCAGGTGAACCGCTCGCGCCCGCGCTCGCGGAGCGCAGCGACCGCGCGCTTCACGTCCTGTGCGCGCTCCCGGTCGCAGACCAGCACCGCGTCGGGCGTGGTCGCGACCACGAGGCCGGTCGCCCCGACGATCGCGACCGCCATCGCGTCGCCGGCGGCGTTGTAGACGATGCAGTCGCGGGCATCGACCAGCACGGTTCCCGGGTCGGCGACGTTGCCGTGGGCGTCGGGCGTCCGGGTGCGCGCGAGCGCGTCCCAGGCGCCGACGTCGTCCCAGGGGAAGGTCGCGGGAGCGACGTGGACGTTGTCTGCCCGCTCCATCAGGCCGACGTCGACCGAGACGTCGGCGAGCCCCGCGAAGATCACGGGCAGGCGGGCTCCGCCCGAGCCGAGGTCGGCGCGCATCTCGGCCGTCGCCCGGGCGAGGTCCGGCATGTGGCGCTCGAGTCCCGCGAGAAAGGTCGAGACCCGCCAGAAGAACATGCCGCTGTTCCAGAGGTGGTGCCCCGAGGTGGCGAAGCGGCGAGCGGTCTCGAGGTCGGGCTTCTCGAGGAAGCGCGCGACCGGCCGGACCCGGGGCGGGCCGCCCGAGGCCTTCTCGGCGACCTCGATGTAGCCGTAGCCGGTCTCGGGACGCGTCGGCACGACGCCGATCGTCACGAGCGCGTCGTTCGCCTCGGCGAAGTCGAGGGCGAGCGCCACCGTCTCGCGGAAGCGCTCCTCGTCGGTGATCCGGTGGTCGGCGGTGAGCACCGCCATCGAGGCGTCGGCGTTCTCGCCGACGCGACGGGAGAGGTGGGCCGCGGCAAACGCGAGGCAGGCGGCGGTGTTGCGCTTGGCCGGCTCGGCGATCACGTTCTCGCGCGGCAGGCGCGGGATCGCCTCGGCGATCGGCCCGGCCAGGACCTCGTTGGTCGCGACGATCACGTTTTCTGTCGGCACGAGCGGCGCGATCCGGTCGATCGCCTCCTCGAGCATCGACCGACGCTCGTCGGTGAGCCGCAGCAGTTGCTTGGGGCGGGCCCGCCGGCTCGCCGGCCAGAACCGCTCGCCCGAGCCGCCGGCCATGATGACCGCGAAGCGCTTCATCGCAGCCGGGCTCCTACCACGCACGCGCCCCCGGTCGCATCACCGGCGGTCCACGGCCGCGACGCGCCGAGCGAGCGACCCGGCGCGATCGGGCCTCGGCCGACGTCCATGCCGTCGGGGCCATTGACAGGAGCCGGTGCCGGGTGTGACCTCGGGGCGCGATGCGCGACGAAGGCGGGGAACGCTGGGGCGGGCGAGATCCCCGTCGCCGCGACGCGACCCCCGGATCGCGCCCGGCGGTCGATGGCCGGGAGGGGCCGACGACGACCGGGAACGAGGCGCGCGGGCGGTTCAACCCCGGGCTCGCGGCGCTCGCCCTCGTGCTGCTCGCGGGACTGGTCCTCGAGTCGGGCCGCTTCTCGACCTGGTTCGGCGGCGGCGACGCGACCGGCCCCGCGGCCGGGAGCGCACCGATCCCCGGCGGCGGAATCCCCGGCCGGCTCGGTGAAGACGTCGTCCGCGGCCGGGTGACCTTCGTGCGCGACGGCGACACGGTCGACGTCCGCAGCGGCGACCGCGAGATCCGCGTCCGCGTCTACGGCATCGACACGCCCGAGCGCGGCCAGCCCTGGGGGGCGAAGGCCAAGCGCTTCACCGCCGACCTGGTCGGCAATCGCGACGTCGTCCTGCGGGTGCGCGCGAAGGACAAGTACGACCGCACGGTCGCCGAGGTGATCCTTCCCGACGGCCGCAACCTGAGCGAGCAGCTCCTGCGCGCCGGCCTCGCGTGGCACTACGACTTCCACTCGCGCAACGCCGAGTGGCATCGCCTGATGGAGGAGGCGCGCGCGGCCGGCCGCGGCCTGTGGGCCGACGAGAAGCGCTGCGAGGGGCAGGCCGACTGCCCGACGCGGCCGGTCTCGCCGCGAGAGTTCCGCGTCGAGGAGCGTCGCGCGGGTCGCGGCCCGCACCGGCGCCCGCCTCTCGGCGCGTCGCGCCCGGGCACGGGAAGCCAGCCGGGCCGGTGAGCGAGCGGGAGCGATCGCCCGGCGGGAGCACCGCCGCGCGCGGCGCCGGCCGGCCGTCGGCCGCGGCCGGGGCCGCCGGTGCGGCCGCGCGCGGCGCGGACTTCCCCGCGCCCTCTGCCGCAGAGGCCTCCGCAGCATGGCGCGAGGACCTGCTCGCAGCGCTCGCCACGCTCGCCGCGCTCCTGCCGTTCCTCGGCAAGGCCTTCCACGTCGACGACCCGCTGTTTCTCTGGCTCGCGCGCCGGGTCTCGACGCACCCGTGGGATCCCTTCGCCTTCGACGTGAACTGGTACGGCGCGACCGCGCCGATGGGCCAGGTGACGCAGAACCCGCCGCTCGGCGGGTACATGATCGCGGCGGCCGCCGCGGCCTTCGGCTGGAGCGAGCGGGCGCTCCACGGCGCCTTCCTCCTGCCCGCGGTCGTGGCGATCGTCGCGACCGGACGGCTGGCGCGGCGCTGCGGTGCGCCCGGGCTCCTCGCGGCGCTCGCCGCGCTGCTGACGCCGGTCTTCCTCGTCTCGGCGACGACGCTCATGTGCGACGTCCCGATGCTCGCCCTGTGGCTCGTCGCGACGCTCGCGTGGATGCGGGGGATCGAGCGCGACTCGTCCGCATGGCTCGCGTCCGCGGCGATCCTCGCGGCCGCCGCTGCGCTCACCAAGTACTTCGCGGTGACCCTCGTGCCGCTGCTCGCCGGCTGGAC
>JAFMJW010000218.1 GCA_017853315.1 Alphaproteobacteria bacterium | reverse complement strand
TGACCTGGCTCTCGCACATGCTCGACATGTCGCTGTTCGGCGACGATCCGCGCGGGCACCATCTCACGAGCGTGCTCCTCCACGCGGCGAACGCGGCGCTGGCCTTCCTCGCACTGCGCGCGCTCACCGGGGCTCGCTGGACGAGTGCCGCGGCGGCGGCGCTGTTCGCCTGGCACCCGCTGCGCGTCGAGTCGGTCGCATGGCTCTCCGAGCGCAAGGACGTCCTCTCGGGCTTCTTCTTCCTCGCCTCGCTGTGGGCCTGGTCGGGCTGGACCGGGCGTCTCGGCCGGCCGCGCGGCCGCCCGGTCGCGTTCCTCCTCGGCGCGCTCCTGCTCTTCGCGCTGGGCCTCGCCTCGAAGCCGATGATCGTCACGTTCCCCTTCGTGCTCATGCTGCTCGACGCGTGGCCGCTCGGCCGACTGCGGCTGCCGGGCTTCGCGCGCGCGCAGGAGGGCCCGGCGGCGTCGCGGCCGGCGACGCCGCCGGTCGCGCTCGCGGCGGAGAAGGTCCCGTTCCTGCTCCTCTCGCTCGCCTCGTCGGTCGTGACCTACCTCGTGCAGCGCGAGGGCGGTGCGTTCTCCATCCGGCTCGACGCGGGGGAGCGGATCGCGAACGCGTTCGTCTCGATCGCGCGCTACCTGGGCGGCTTCCTGTGGCCCGCCGGCCTCTCGCCGATCTACCGCCACCCGGTGCACTGGTCGCCGGCCGTCGTGGCCTCGTCGGCGGCGCTCGTGCTCGGGCTCACGGGCGGCTCGCTCGTCGCGGGACGCCGCCGGCCCTGGATCCCGGTCGGGTGGCTCTGGTTCCTCGGCATGCTGGTGCCGGTCGTCGGGCTCGTCCAGGTGGGCCTGCAGTCGATGGCGGACCGCTACACCTACCTGCCGTCGCTCGGCCTCGGCATCGCGATCCTCTGGACGTTGCGCGAGGCGTCGGCGGCGGGGGAGGGCGTGCGACGGGCCTGCGTCGCCGGCCTCGCGGTCGCGCTCGCGGCCTGCGCCGTCCGCAGCTGGCAGCAGTCCGGCGCCTGGCGGAGCTCGGAGACGCTCTTCGAGCACGCGGTGGCGCTCGACGACCTGAACTACGTCGCCCACCACAACCTCGCGATCGCGCTCCTCGACGCGCAGAAGCCGGAGGAGGCGGGACGCCACTTCGCGAAGCTGTTCGAGGGACTGGCGCCCGACCGCGACCGTCTCTCCGACGGCGTGCGCGCGCTCTACGAGGGCGAGGCGAACAGCCACTACGGCGCGATCCTCGCGATGCAGGGTCGACTCGACGAGGCGCGCGAGCGCTTCGAGACGGCTCTCCGCTACAACCCGGGGAGCGTCAACGCGCACGGCAACCTCGGCAAGGTCTACGCGATGACCGGGAGGACCGACGAGGCGATCGAGCAGTTCCGGATCGTGCTCGAACTCGCTCCCGACGACGCCCGCACGGTCTGCAACCTCGCCGAGGCGCTCGCCGCGCGCGGCGACCAGGAGCAGGCCGCCGCGTACTTCGCGCGCGGCGTCGAGATCCTGGGCCCGCCGGGCTGCCCCGGGCGGCGGCCCGACACGGGACCGTCCTGCGGTTGAGGCCTGGGCGCCCCGCGCCCCGCCCCCGACGGCGACGCTTGTCCCGGCGGCCCCGCGCCACTACGGAATCGTCATGGTCGAGGCCGGCGAGAAGGGCGAACGCGGCGAGCGCAAGGGGCGGGCGGACCGACCCCAGGCTCCCGCGCTGACGGGCGCGCAGCGCCAGTCGCTGCGCGGGCAGGCGCACTCGCTGAAGCCGCTGGTGCAGGTCGGCCACGAGGGAGTGACCGACGCGGTGCTCGACGCGCTCGACGAGGCGCTCCTCGCCCACGAGCTCGTGAAGGTCCGGCTGCACGCGCCGGTCGACAAGCGGGCCGACGCCGCGTCGCTCGCGGAGGGCGCCCGTGCCGCGCTGTGCGGGTTGGTCGGTCACACGGTGATCCTGTGGCGCCCGCGCGAGGATCGTCCCTCGATCGTGCCGTGACCGAGCGCGCGCGAAGGGCGCCGGGCGATCGCGAGCGGGCTCGCCGCCCGGGCCCGGCGAAGCCGGGTCCGCCCGCCCCGCGATCGGCCCCGTCGCCGTGGCCGTCGTCGCCCCCGTCACGAGGCGGCACCTCCCGGCACGCCGCGGCGGAGGCGCACCTGCGGCGGGTCGACCCGCCGCTCGGGCGCGTGATCGAGCGCGTGGGCCCGTGCGCGCTGCGGCCGACGATCGGCCCGCGGGTGCGGCCCGACGCACCGTGGGCGGCCCTCGCCCGCGCGATCGTCTTCCAGCAGCTGAGCGGGCGGGCCGCGGGCACGATCTTCGGGCGGGTCGTCGCGCTGTGGAATGCGGACGAGATGCCCGCGGCCGAGGCGGTGCTGGCGACGCCCGAGGCTCGCCTGCGCTCGGCGGGGCTCTCGGCGGCGAAGGCCGCGGCGATCCGCGACCTCGCCGAGAAGACGGCGTCGGGAATCGTCCCGGGCTCGCGCGAGATCGTGCGGCTCGACGACGAGGAGATCCTCGCGCGGCTCACGACCGTGCGCGGCGTCGGCCCGTGGACGGTGCAGATGCTGCTCATGTTCCACCTGGGGCGGCCCGACGTCCTGCCGTCGTCGGATCTCGGCGTGCTGCAGGGCTTCGCGCGCGTGCGGCGACTGCGCGAGAAGCCCGCCCCGCGCGACCTCGAGCGCTGGGCGGAGCGCTGGCGCCCGTGGCGGACGGTCGCGTCGTGGTACCTGTGGCGCGCGCTCGAACTCGACCGTGAACCGCGTCGCCCCGCTCAGCGCAGCGGCGCCCGCGCGACGAGGTAGCGCACGACCGGCGGTCGCGCGCCGGCGTGGAACGCGACGGCCCGCCTGCCGATCTCGCGGTCGACGACGGTGAGCCGCTCGCGCTGTCGGAGGTAGTCGAGCCACGACTCGACGAGGAACGACTCGACCCACGTCCCCGGCCTCTCCGCGTCGGCGAACAGGCCCCAGCGCCACGCGCCGCGGCGCCGCCGCATGCGCCGCACCGCCTCCATGGTCTCGACGAACGCGTCGGTGCGCGCGGGGTCCACCTCGTACTCGATCGTGACGAGGACCGGTCCCTCGTCGTGGTCGATCGAGCCCGCGAGCTCGCTCGGCAGGCGGAACTCCGCCGGCGTGAAGTCCGCGCGGGAGGTGTCGGGCAGCCGCACCCGCAGCGCCGCGAGCCCGCAGGCGAAGAGCGTGGCCGCGGCGGCGAGGAAGGCCTGCGGCGTGCCGTGCCGATCGGCGAGCAGGCCCCACGCCGCCGATCCGACCGCGATCCCGGCCTGCATGACGAGCAGCAGGACCGCGAGCGCTCGCGCCTTCACCCAGCCCGGGACCGCGGCCTGTGCCGCGACGTTCAGGCTCGAGAGCACCGCCATCCACGACAAGCCGGCCACGAACAGCGCGACCATCGCGGTCGCGGTTCCGGGGACGAAGCCGAACACCGCGAGAGCGCCCGCGAAGGCGAAAGTGCAGGCGTCGAGCATCCGGTCCGTGCCGAGCGCCGCGCGCAGCCGCGGCAGCGCGACCGTCCCGGCGATCGCGCCGAGCCCGAAGCCGCCGAGCAGCACTCCGTAGCCCGCCGCGCCGAGGCCCATGTCGCGGCGCGCGAGCACCGGCAGGATCGCCCAGAGCGCGCTCGCGCCGACCACGAAGAGCCCGAGTCGCGCGAGGATCCGCCGCAGCCCGGGCGAGTGCCGGGCGAAGCGGAGGCCGGAGCGGATCGCGCCGAAGACCTCCTCCCGCGGCAACTCGCTCGCGGGCTGCTCGCGTCTCCACGCCAGCAGCGCGCCGAGCACGGCGAGGAACGAGAGCGCGTTCGCGCCGAAGGCGGCGGCGGGCCCGACCGCGGACACGAGGAGCCCGCCGATCGCCGGGCCGATCGCGCGCGCGCCGTTCACCGCGGCCGACCCGAGTGCGATCGCCGCCGGCAGCTCCCCGCGCGGGACGAGTTCGGTCTGGATCGCCTGCCAGGCGGGCGCCGTGAACACCGCACCGACCCCGAGCGCCGTCGTCAGGGCGAGCAGCACCGGCGGGCTCGTCCAGCCGAGCGCGGCGAGGAGCGCGAGGACGGCCGCCGCGAGGAACATCCAGGCCTGGCTCGCGATCAGCAGGCGGCGGCGGTCGACGACGTCGGCGAGCGCGCCCGCCGGGAGCGCGAGCAGCACGAGCGGCAGGCTCGCGGCGGTCTGCACGAGCGCGGTCATCGCCGGCGACGACGCGAGCGAGGTCATGAGCCAGACGGCCGCGACCCCCTGCACCCAGGTGCCGACGTAGGAGGCGATCGAGGCGAGCCAGAGGGTACGGAAGGTCGGGTGCGAGAGCGGCGCCCACGGCGAGGCCGCGGCGGGGCTCTTCCCCGCGGGCTCGGCGGCCGGACGCGCCCCGGCCGGAGCCGTCACGCTCCCGGATGCGCCGCTCGTCTCGCCCGGGCTCGCCATCGAGCCTCCGTCCTAGCACGGCCGTCGCGCCCGCCGACCGTCCCGGCCGCTTGTCGGAACCCCGCCTCCCGTGGTCCAAGGCGACCCATGGACGTTCTGTCGGGCATCCGCATCCTCGAGGTTTCGGAGTGGGGCTTCGTGCCCTCGTGCGCGACCGCGCTCGCCGACTGGGGCGCCGAGGTCCTGAAGGTCGAGCATCCGCTGCGCGGCGATGCGATCCGCGGCCTCATCACCTCGGGCATGATCCCGGGCGCGAAGGGCGTGAACTTCTTCGTCGAGCAGCTGTTCCGCAACAAGAAGAGCGTCGGCATCGACATCGCGAAGCCCGAGGGGCGCGCGCTGCTCCACGAGCTGGTCAAGGTCTCCGACGTCTTCCTCACGAACTTCCTGCCCGAGGCCCGCGAGAAGCTCGGGATCACGCGCGAGGAGCTGAGCCGGCTGAACCCGAGGCTGATCTACGCGAAGGGCCACGGACAGGGGCAGAAGGGCCCCGACGCGAACCGGGGCGGCTACGACGGCCTCTCCTTCTGGGCGCGCGGCGGCGTCTGCGACATGCTCACCCCGCCGGGACAGCCGCCGCTGCAGCAGCGCCCCGCGCTCGGCGACTTCACCGGCGGGATGTTCCTCGCGGGCGGCATCGCCGGCGCGCTCTTCCACCGCGAGCGCACGGGAGAGGCGATCGAGGTCGACGTCTCGCTGCTCGGCGAGGCGGTCTGGATGCTCTCGCCCGACATCGTCGCGGCGATGACCTACGGCTTCGAGCTCCCCAAGGGCGGCTCGGGCGGCACGCCGAACCCGCTGGTCGCCAACTACGCCTGCGCCGACGGCAAGCTGCTCGTCCTCATGATGCTGCAGCACGACCGCTTCTGGCCGATCTTCTGCCGCGCCGTGCGACGGGACGACCTGCTCGCCGACCCGCGCTTCAACCCCGACGCCGAGCGGGCGAGGAACCTGAAGGCGCTGTTCGACGAGTTGCGCGAGATGTTCGCCCGCGAGCCGCGCGCCCACTGGGCCGCGCTGCTCGACGACTCCGAGTGCATCTGGGGGCCGATGCAGGGGCCGCTCGAGGTGGTCGAGGA